>CANHGL010000025.1 GCA_947460245.1 Sphingobacteriales bacterium | reverse complement strand
GGATTCAGAAGAAAATATAAAAGTAGATTTTAGTGTGCGCAGCAGCAGTAGCAGTAAAGCGGCTACCATGCCAGAAAAAACCAACAATAGCACTAGGGAGTCTATAAAAACGGACACACCTTCAAAGAAAATAGGCGTAATTAAAAAGTAGAGCGATTATTGCTTAATGGTTTGGTGCTTATTCAACAATCTTTTAACAAAGCTATTATATAACAACCTATTTAAAGCAATAGACGAAACATGCTATCTCTTCCTTTCTTTAGAAGAAAATAGATTTGCAATGTCATCGGATAGTTCCTTAAAGTCATTTACCTGAGAAGGCTTGCATAAGTTTTTTATTTCTAGAAAATGATTATAGTTTACATGTTCTGCAGCGTTTTGTTGTTCTGCAATTATTGAAACTAAAGAATCAATTTTAGCACTGTCTTGCTCTCCGTTGAGCTGTTTATATAATTTACTTCTTAATGCATTCATAGCAATTTCATTAGCCTTTATGGCTTTGCGATGTTCTTGGATATAGACATCGTACTTTTTAACCTGCTCTGCGTCAAGATGCAATTTATTAATGATGATAGCCTTAGGGCCATCTTTTCTTTTGTGCTCTTTCGTAAACATAAAAAATAAAGTGCCGTTGGATATTAACAGCCCAATAATGATTAGGATTAGAAATTTAGATTTATTCATAATATAGCGTATTATTCGTTTTATAAATTAAAGGAGAGATGCCTTGGTTAGATTTATTTATGGTATTTGAAGCCACATAAGATTCTATAGCCACAAGAATAATTAAGCCACAAGTAGCATATCCTACCCAATAAAAAGCAATGGTATTTTTCCTTTGCAACCGCTTAAGGGTTTTAACATAAAGCCCTTCGTCTGGCTCTGTGGATTTTATTGCAGTTAATTGTTCAAAAACTCCTTTCATATTTCTATTAGACGAATTTTCCATAACTATCCTTTTTTTATTAATAAAATTTCTAAGTTATTTTTAGCACGATGAAATAAAGATTCTAGAGCCTTTACGTTTAAGTTCATTATTTCGGCTGCCTCCTCTCTTGATTTATTTTCAATTTTCAGTAAAATAATTGCCGTTTTTTGATTGTCGGAAAGCTGATTTATCGCACTAAATATTTTTTGATAGGCTTCTTTTTGTTCTAACTCGATCCCCGGGTGATTAAAATTGGCAGCTTCAAAGTGAAACTTTGTATCATTCAAACTGAATATTGAGGAAAGAAAACTCTTTTTTCTGGATTTTTTTGATTTTATAAAGTCTAGCGATTGATTAATGGAAATACGATATATCCAGGTCTTTATATTGGATTGTTTTTTGAAGGAACCCAGATTATCGAAAACTTTTAAAAAAACATCTTGTGTTATCTCTTCTGCATCTTCAATATTTTGTACATACTGCAACGCCAGGTTAAAAACCATTTTTTTGTGTTCAAAATAAATCTGATCAGGTGTCATTATGGAGCTTTCCTATAAAAAGCAATATAGGCTTTTAATTGATTAGACGAATCTTTTGTCTACTTCCTTTGTTTATTGGAGATAAATTTCTGATGTGTTTTGCTACACGGTGGTACGATTAATGAATCTAAGCTATTAGTAAATTTACCGTTTATATTAATTTATTAAACAGCACCAGAGCTGCTAAAACGAAAGACTAAGAATTTTATAATTCACTGTTGCTGTCTTTTATTGCGCCTGTTGCTAATTGTTTTTCAAATTGATTGTGAATTATAACAACTAAAAGTCCAAATAAAATTGCAGCAACAATTAATACATTATTAATTATCCCGCTCACAGAAAAGGATATTCTTATTAAGATAGTCGAAATAATAAACCCTGAATTTCTAATCACTTTATGAAACTCGTCTGTATGGAAAAAAGAAAACAAGAGCAAGACTACGTCTGTAATTATTAGGATGTTAAAAAACTGATCAAAGAAAATATTATTAATATTTTTGAAAGAAACAGCATTGGTCTCATTGGCTTGAAAGATACCAATACTCCAGTTTATAAAGGAATAAATAGCAATGATAAAGAGGACAGGAACTAAAGCTGTGGCCATCCACTTCTTAGCGCTAATAAACTTTGACATGCTCAATAAATTCCTTTTGCCATTATCAACCGTTCTATATATTTTATTGCGATGAATATGAAAAAGATAAATCAGGTAGAATAAAATAACTGCAGCAACTAAATCATAAGTAAACTGCATATCCCCTTTAGTACTAAACCAATTGGCAGTTAGTGTTAAATCCGAAAGATCCTTAAACAAGCGCCTAAAAATTATAAGTGTTATAATTTCATATTGCTTTGATATATAAATAGAGGTTGATTTGGGTAGGTAGTAAATTAGCAGATAGACCTCATAAACCAATATAAAGGAGAAAGGGGTATAAATTGCTGCTATAGGGTTTGTAATTAAGCCCGAGGGCTCATTAATTAAAATAATATTATAATGTACTAACCCAATAATGATTATATGAATAATGAAACCCATAAAAGCAATCCATAAAAACGCCCGTTCAATATTTTCCTTAGTTTTTTTCGAAAGAAGTTTCTGGTAAAGGAGTTCCGACATTTTATATAAAGCCATAATGATGAATTTTGTCAAAGGTGATTTGAAACCTCTAGTAAGTTTCATATGGGTTTGATTCCGAACTTACTTATGAGTATGATTTTACCACGCCTACCTGCCACAAACCAGACAGATATGAGTGTTTCATCGCTCTTCATACAAGGTATGACTTTATTATGCTAAAATCAAATTAGATGAAAACACACCCCATTGTTGTATAGTTTAGTTGTTATTTATCTCCCAAGAAGCCCATGACCATAAATTATAAAGTCATGACACACCAATTTTGGCAGAATAAAAATTTCAATGTAAGGCTGCTTCGAGAGCATCAATATTGCTGCAAGTAATATGTACAAAAAATGATATCATAATTCCACTTCGACTGCTCTCCAGAAAATTAATGGGTAAAGACAAAAAAACCAAAGAAATTACCACCGGAATAATTTTTAGCGGATAAGCACAAAAATATTTACATACAATCTTATTTGTAGGAGTCGCAAATCAATGCACAAAAAAAGAATACTCCAGCCCTACAAAACAGCTGCTATATTTTCAAACCAGTGCTCTTTAGGTTTTTAGATAAGGCATAGGCTATGATGGTATTGGAAAGTAGAAGTAAAAGAATTAAGCGCATAAAGAATGCCAAAAAATAAACCTTATCTTGTTTTCCAAAACAAAGCTATGCATTATCTATATTTCTTACTGGAGTTATTGACCAATACGAAGGAAGTGTTATTACACCTGCTACAACAGTATGGACCATACATATATGCGATTATTTTTGCGATTATTTTTATAGAAACAGGATTGGTAATCATGCCCTTCCTTCCCGGCGACTCTCTTTTGTTTACTGCTGGTATGTTATGCGCACAGCAAGCATCAGGATTAAACATTTGGGTGCTTATTCCCTTACTCATTATTGCAGCTATTGCAGGAGATAATATAAATTATTTCATAGGAAGATATTTTAGCACACAGGTAAGAACGTGGAACATTAAAGGAAAACCCCTGGTGAAGCAGGAGTGGATAGATGACGTTCAGGATTATTTTGAAATACATGGCACGAAGACGATTATCATTGCGCGCTTTATGCCCATCGTCAGAACCGTAACGCCTTTTGTATCTGGAGTAGGAAAAATGAAATACAGACTATTTTTGCCGTATGATATTATGGGAGGAATTATCTGGGTTTCCTCCGTTACAATATTGGGCTATTTTTTGGGAACAGTACCTTTTGTGGAAAGAAACTTAGAGAAGTTTATCCTCGGCATAGTGTTTGTTTCTGTGCTGCCTATCATCATCAAGGCGATACAAGCCAAAAGCGCAAGACGATAAGCAGAGAGGATTCACCTAATCACACTATATTTTAAGATATATAACAGCAACCGAAGGTTATTAGAAGAAACATCGTCTAATATTGTAGATATTTTCGGATATGTAAGCGGCATTTATTTTATTGATGCCCAGACAAAAAATTACTAAAGAGTTTTAATTCAGCGATAAATAATTGAATACCCATGATAATGACGAAGAGATATAGCTTATTAAGCTCCTTGATCCTTGCGTATACTATAGTATGTGCCCAATATAACACAATGCCTATACCGGATACATTATCAGGCACAAATTTTAATTTAACCATACAAGATACCTTTAAGCAAATTCTAAGAACTGGAAATCAAACAATAACCGGAGGAATTAATGCCAACTTTTGGGGGCCAACTGTTTTTGTAAACAAAGGAGATACCATTCATATGAATGTTAGAAACCGATTAAATGACAGCACCACATTACACTGGCACGGTATGCATTTACCAGCAGTAATGGATGGTGGCCCACACCAGGTAATTCCACCCGGTACCTTGTGGCAGCCTTACTGGAAGGTGACAAATAATGCAGGTACTTACTGGTTTCACCCGCATTTACATGAAATGACTGAAGAGCAGATTACAAAAGGAATAGGAGGCCTGCTTATTGTTAGGGACGATGTAGAGCAAGCACTCCCCCTTCCAAGAACGTATGGCATAGACGATATTCCGCTCATATTAACAGATAGAAGCTTTACAGGTACTGATTTTAAAGTAGCTCCCTATGGTGATAGCATGCTTACCAATGGAACCCTGAGGGCACAATATTCCATACCGGCACAAGTGGTTCGTTTCCGACTTTTGAATGCAGCAATAGAGCGTTCCTATAATTTAGGGTTTAGTGATAGCAGAACTTTTTATGTAATCGCATCTGATGGCGGTTTGTTAAGCGCACCTGTACCGCTAACAAGGTATTTGTTGCATGCGGGCGAAAGAATTGAAATATTAGTTAATTGTACCGGGCAGTCTGGGACGAATGTAAATTTAAAAGCCTATAATTCTACATTATCACAGCAAACTCCTGGTGGAGACGTATTCCCCAATGGTCCATTTGCAAATGCCCTGGCAAGGATAGACTTTAATATCTTGCATTTAAATATTGGAGCCCAGGTGAGCAATGCTATTGTTGCTATTCCAACAGCATTGACAACAGTAAACACCATTCCATCGGCAAATGCAAATATTACACGCTATTTAACCATAAGTGATACTGCAGTTGCTGGTATTCCCGGAGCTACATTTGTGTTAAACCACAGATTCTTTAATATGAATTTCAACGACTATTCAGTTCCTCTTAACAATACAGAGATTTGGCAAATCACTAACTCAGGAAATTTTGGCCACCCCTTTCATATTCATGATGTAGAATTTAATATTCTTTCTGTGGGTGGTGCTGCACCAACTGCTGCTCAAGCCGGTTGGAAAGATGTAGTTTATATACCAAGTCAATCAACGGTAAAGTTTATTGCCGTGTTTGATGATTATGCTGATGCCACTCATCCATTTATGTACCATTGTCATATTTCCCTGCATGAAGACGAAGGAATGATGGGCCAGTTTTTGGTAACTAACAACCTGTCGGGAATAAAAGAAAACACACAAAAAGTGACGCCATTTATAGTATATCCGAACCCTAGTCGGGATGAACTATTCATACAGCTTAAAGACGCTGAAACGGAAGTTTACTATGTTACTATCTCTAACATCAATGGTAAAGCAGTAATGATGCTACCCCAGCCTGACCTACGAAGAGGAATCGATATTTCATCATTGTCGGCCGGAATATACTTTTTAAACCTTATGGATAGAGCAACAAAAAGCATAACCACGCAGAAGTTTATTAAGCAATAACACAAAACAGGATACTATCGGCATCTAAAAAATAATTGCTATTTTTAAGCAATTAGTATCCAATTGAACATCTTCTATACCAAGCAAACAATAATCAGATTCCAGGCACACCTTAGTCTGGTTGTGTTTGCTATAGTATCGCTATTAATAAACCACTCTTCGTTTGCCTCCAGCGAAAATAGCAATATGCAGAGAGACTCTATTCGGCTAGAAAAAAAAGAGGCCCGAATAGAGATGACTAAAAAAGTATTTAAATACATTTCTTATATCAGCTATAATGACAGAGGATATGGCAAAGATTTTTCAGGCATAGAAAAATACCAGCGCTATGAAGGTAAGAAGATAAGCTGTGTAGATGTTGTTGTCTTTAAGCCTTTTGGATGCACAGAAGATAGCTGCCCTGCAGAAATTTCCAAAGGACAAAGATTTGGGAACGCGATACATTTCAAAAGTAGGGAGTGGTATATCCGAGGAGATATTTTTTTTAAAGAAGGACAACTCGTAAATCCTACACTCTTTGCTGACACGGAACGACAACTTTGGGATCGTAAGAAGTTTAAGGATGTAAAGATCATGATTATACCAGATAGCCTCAATACAGATAATGTGGAGGTGATGGTATTCTTACAAGATAAACTCTCTTGGTCTGCAGCGGTTGGTTATGCCAACAACAGGCTGTTATTTATGCTGTCTACATATAATTTTCTGGGCTTACCCAACACATTAAATCTTTTTTCAGGTCTTAATTTCAATAAATATAATATCTGGGCTTTCGGCGGTCAATACAAATATGAAAACATCAAATCATCTCAAATTAATTTTGCCTCTACGTTTATTACCGAGGAGCTCAATAAAAACGTATTGGTGTCATTAAATAGAAAGTTTTTCAATCTTAACACTAAGTGGGCTTTTGATATACAATACCAGTACGATAATTCTACGGTCAGTTTAAGTGGCAACCTTAGAGACCCATCTAGCTTTGTACAATCCAGATCTAATCGTTATTCACTTTGGTTGGCACACGCCTTCCCGGCAAATAGAATATTACCAGTAAAAGACGAAAATTTAAAAATGATTATTGGCCTTAAGGCAAATTATAAAGACTACAAAAGCCGGCCTTTTGTTTCGAATAAATTCTATAATGAATCATTCATAGGGCAGCAGAACTATAACATAGGAATTGGATTATCAAGATGGGGGTATTATTTAGAGCAAGATGCGTTTTATATAGATATGGCAGAATATTTTCCTAAAGGGATAAGCGCGTCATTATGGTTTGGCCCTCAAATAGATGAACAACTAGGCAAGAGAACCTCTTTCGAGTTTAATATCAATTATGGGATTTACATTAAGGGGCTAGGCTATTTTTTACCACAAATAAACTACAGTACGTTTATAAAAGACAGGGTGGGAGAACAAATGCTCACTAAATTCAAAGTAGATTATGTGTCTAAAAAAGTAGCTTTTGCAAAACACATGTATTTTAGGCAGATATTAAGAGCGGGAGCAAGCTTAGGTTATTTTATTCCAGAAGAAAGATATTTTAATATCAATGATATACGTGGAATAAGAGGTTTTTATTCAGCTACATTAAGGGGTTCAAAAAGCATTACGCTAAATGCAGAATGCGATTTATTTTTAGATAAGAAAATATTAATGAGCAAGGGAATGATGTATGCCTTTTGTGATATGGGCTGGCTGGTAGAGAATAATACGAAATTGTTCAGAGAAACCCAGTTTCAATATGGTATAGGAGTTGGTATGCGGTTTAGAAGCGTAGACTTAGGGTTTCCATATATAGATTTTCAGTTTGGCTTTTACCCTAGAGGAAAAGACTTTGGCGCGCAGTTATTTCAGTTTAAATTGTATGATCAGAATGTTAATGCCATTATGCCCAATAACATGTTTATTAGCCCTACATTTTTGTAGATTTTTTTCCCTTAGATAAATTATCATACATCAAGTGTATCATACCATCCCCCAGACCAACCTTCGGAACAAAAAGGGTTTGAATTTTTAGACGATTCATGATATGGATAAATATTTTAGAGGCTGGAACAATAACATCTGCTCGATCTGGCCTAAATCCATATTGTAAAATACGCTCATCTATAGTTAAGCCATCTAATGAGTTTAGTGTATCCTCTAATTCACTGATATGCACCAACCCATCTTTTCTTTTTACAAAATATTTTTGAATAGAATTAATATTCCCTCCGGAACCAATACCCTTTAGGTTTGTATATTTTCCTTTAAAGTGATCTAACCACACGTCCAGCTCTTTCCAGTGTTTGTCTTTGATTTTTCCAAGCATCATCCTTAATGTTCCAATATTAAACGACCATTTATCTACCAATTTTCCTTTAGACAATAAAATAAGTTCTGTGCTTCCGCCACCCACGTCGATATACAAGTAATCTTTGTTTTCTTGTAGCTGAAATTTTTCTACATGATTGGATAGAATAAGTTCCGCTTCTTTCTGGCCGCTTATAATCTGAATAGAGAGGCCTGTTTTTTTGAATACTTTACTAACAATATCTTTAGCATTTTTTGCATCCCTCATAGCTGAGGTTGCACAAGCCATTACCTGAACTGGCTTGTGAACATCAATCAGATTTTTGAACGCCTTCATAGTAGAAACCAATTCCTCTTCTTTCTTTTTTGAGATCTTTCCTTTTATAAACGCCTCTTCCCCAAGCCGCAAGGCAACGCGATACATTGCATCCTTTATAAATTGCGGACCAGTTGGAGTTTCATAAACGTTAATAAAAATTAAGCGTACGGCATTAGACCCAATATCGATAGCAGCAAATTTCATTTTTTCTTTTCCTTGTTTTTTTTGTCTGCAAATTGTTTCCAGAAATCATAGGTAGCTTCCTGGCTTCTGATGGCTAATCCTGTTGTTATTCGTTTTCTAAACACATTAGTCTGTTTTTCATCAAAGATCCTTGCTTTAACATTATCTCTCCACTGAATTTCTAAAAGCTGTAAAAGTTGTTTTTTTATTTTTTCATCTATAATGGGAACAATTACCTCGATGCGGTAATCGAGGTTGCGTCGCATCAGGTCGGCAGACCCGATAAACACGTCAGGGTTTCCTGCATTTTCAAAAACAAAGACTCTAGTGTGTTCCAGAAATCTATCTACAATACTAATTGCTTGTATCCGTTCACTTACGCCGGGTACACCAGGAATTAAAGAGCAGATACCACGAACAACTAGTCGGACATTTACCCCAGCATTACTTGCCGTATATAATTTTTGAATCATTTCTTCGTCAACGAGGTTGTTTAATTTAAAAATGATTTCTGCTTTTTTTCCCGCTTTTGCATTTTTAATTTCCCTGTTGATGAGTTGTGTCAGCTTGCTTCTTAATGTGAATGGCGCCACCAGCAACTTGTTCATTTTTGGTACAGAATAATTTTTATCAAAAAACGAAAACAATTGCCTGGCCTCTTTAGTAATTGTCTGGTTGCAGGTGAGTAGCATAGCATCGGTATATGCACTTGCTGTCTGTTCATGAAGATTCCCTGTTCCTATGCCACCATAATACACCTTTTGTCCCTTTTCTCTTCTGGTAATCAGACAAATTTTAGAGTGTACTTTTAAACCGGAGATGCCGGTTAAAACATGAGCACCCGCTTCTCTTAGTTTTGCAGCCCAATTAATATTTGCTTCCTCGTCAAAGCGTGCACGGAGTTCTATGAACACAGTAACGTCTTTTCCATTGTGTAATGCGGTTATCAGAGATTTTATAACATGTGAGTTATTGGCGACCCGATATAAGGTTATTCGTATATGGGAAACTAAAGGATCAATTGCCGCCTCTCTCAATAAATCTAAAAAATAATCAAAAGAATGGTATGGAAAATATAGCAACACATCTTTTTCTTTCATTTTCTCCAATATGGAGCGTGCCTTAAAAAGATCTGGATGTATTAAATGCTGTTGGGCGGGGTAAAGTAAATCTGTCTTTCCTAAATTAGGAAATTTAATAAAGTCTTTGAAGTTATGGTAACGCGCTCCTGCAAACAACTGCACCTTAGAGTCCAGCGCCATTTTTTTGATTAGATAGTTCTGAAAATCTCTGGGCATGCTGGCATCATAAACAAAGCGCAATGCAGCTGCATTTTTTCGCTTCTTTAAACTCATGGCCATAGATTCCACCAGCGTTAAAGAAACATCATTATCTACATCTAATTCGGCATCGCGCGTAAACTTAATGGTATACGCCTCTATTTTATCGAAGTCATAAATTTGAAAGATATCTTTAAGGCTATATCGTATAACGTCATCCAGAAATAAAATACATTGTTTGTTTTTTTGTGGAGGCAACACCAGAAAGCGAGAAACAGAAGCCGTTGGAACCTCTATTAATGCATGATGGAAAATCTTGCTTTTGTTTTTTGCAAATCGTACAGCTAAATAAATAGAAGAATCCTGTAGTGTTGGAAACTTCTTTGCCTTGTCTAGCATAATGGGAAAAACTTCTAGTCGAACTTTTTCCTGAAAGTATGTTTTAACAAAACGGCCCTGTTCTTTATCGAGCTGGGTTTCATTAATAATAAAAATTTGCTCTTGCTCTAGTCTTTTTATAATCTGTTCGTAAGCTTTCGTGTAACGCTTCTGCAGGGTTTTTAATTTTGCCTCTATAGCTTCAAAAACTTTAGAAGGAGCGAAACCCATCTCTTCTTGGGCGCGTTTATCAAATGCCATCATACGCTTAACTGTGGCTATGCGCACCCTAAAGAACTCATCCAGATTATTAGAATAGATGCCTAAAAATTTTAAACGCTCTAAAACAGGCACATCATTACTTTCTGCTTCTTGCAATACGCGTTCATTAAAAGAAAGCCAGCTTAATTCTCGGTTGATGATCGGTTGATTATTCATGGTTTTTAGAATACCAATTATGGCACTAATCTACAGTGTAATTTTCTTATTGAATAAAATTAGTTTTCTTTTCTTCGAGTAGCTTCGGATTCACATAAAATTCACACTTACCGGTTCCCGACTTAATAGCAGACCAATGTTCAATATTAAAATTGATTCTGTAAGCAGCACAGGTGGGAAACTTCTCTATGGTTTTTCCTGTAAGCAGCTTTATAACTTCAGATAAGCCCGGTTCATGTCCAACAAGGACGACGTCACCAAGGCTGTTGTCCAAATCCTTTATTATAGAAAATAATGACATAGCATCTGCTTCATAAATACCATTAATTACGTGAATATCTTTTTTGCTCACCCCAATTGCCTTTGCAACACCCCGTGCTGTTTTTACGGAACGTAGCGCTGGGCTGCAAATAATAGCGTCAGGTTTAATATGTCTACCAGACAGATACTTGCCTAAGGCAATGACAGCCTTTTTGCCCCTTTCGTTTAATGGGCGCTCCTTGTCAGGCAGAAGTGCAAACTTCCAACTTGACTTGGCGTGGCGCAGTATGGTCAAATATTTCATAGTTCTACTTGTAATTTACGATAAATAGCTTATCTTTGCAGTGCAATAAAGAAATGAAGAGGACTCGAAGTCCTCTTTTTTAGTCCCTTTTATGGAAAAAATGACCAAATTAAAGGAAGTTATAGAGCAGGAGCTTTCAGTGCTTCTGGAGCCACTAGGCTTGTTTTTGGTAGAGGTAAACGTTCTTTTAAATAATAAAATAGAAATATTTGCCGATGGCAAGGTAAATATCACCATTGATCAATGTGCGATTATTAGCAGACAATTAGAAAACTACTTGGAAACCAATGGGTACGTAGGAGAAAAATACACTTTGGAGGTTTCTTCACCCGGTATGGACCAACCCCTGAAGGTAAGAGAGCAGTTCGAGAAGCAGACAGGCAAAAACGTAGATGTAGTGCTAAAGAAAGGGGCAAAAATTACCGGCCAGCTCACTGCTTATGATTCAGAAAAAATAGGCGTACTGGAATTGGTGAAACAAAAGGATAAAACAGAAACAGAGGTGTTACATACACTCAGTTTTGAGGAGATAAAATCAGTTAAAAAACATTTCAATTTTTAAACAACAATTGGCATGAACAGCATTGAATTAGTAGAATCGTTCTCGGAGTTTAAAGACTTCAAAAACATTGACAGACCAACCATGATGCGCGTATTAGAGGATGTCTTTAAGACCCTCTTGCGTAAAAAATATGGTTCTGATCAGAATTTCGATATCATCGTTAACACGGACAAGGGAGACTTGGAAATTTGGCGACACCGAACAGTTGTAGAAGACGATAAGGTGGAAGATAAATTAGCAGAAGTAGATCTCAGTACTGCAAAAACGATAGAGCCCGATATGGAAACCGGGGAAGAGCTGTACGAGCCTATTTCTATTGAGTCCTTTGGGCGTAGGGCTATTCTGGCTGCACGACAAACACTTATTTCGCGTGTACTGGACTTAGAAAAGGACGAGGTATACAAAAAATACAAAGACAGAGTTGGAGATATTATTTCGGCAGAAGTTTACCAGGTTTGGAAGAAAGAAATTTTGTTATTAGATGATGACGGTAATGAGCTTATCCTTCCAAAAACTGAGCAAATTAAAACTGACTTTTATAAGAAAGGGGATAGTATTCGTGCGGTAATCAAAAATGTAGAGTTGCGCGGAAGCAGCCCCTTGGTTATTCTTTCAAGAACTGACGGTTCTTTCTTGGCTAAGCTTTTAGAGCAAGAAGTTCCGGAAATTTTTGATGGATTAATAGTCATTAAAAAAATTGTAAGAGAGCCAGGAGAAAGAGCCAAGGTGGCTGTAGAATCTTATGACGACAGAATAGATCCGGTAGGTGCTTGTGTAGGGATGAAGGGGTCTAGAATCCACGGAATTGTAAGGGAGTTAAGGAATGAAAATATTGACATCATTAACTATACCGCCAACGTAAACCTTTTATTGCAACGTTCTTTAACGCCGGCGAAAATTGAAGGAATCGCTTTGGACGATGTGAAGAAAAGAGCAGCAGTATATTTAAAACCGGATCAGGTTTCTTTAGCTATCGGAAGAGGAGGTTTTAATATAAAGCTGGCCAGCAAATTAACGGGTTATGAAATTGATGTGTTTAGAGATACTGATACAGAGGTGGAAGATGATGTTGATTTAGATGAGTTTTCAGATGAAATCGATGGTTGGGTAATTGACCAGTTAAAGGCAATTGGTTGTGATACGGCAAAATCTGTTTTGGATCTCGACAGAGATGAGTTAGTGAGACGAACAGATTTAGAAGAAGAAACTATCGATGATGTGATTAAGATATTAAAAACAGAATTCGAATAAGATGAGCGGTCATTAGACATTAGTCATCAGTCATTAGTTTACTATATATTGACTTTTGACTTACGGCTTTTGGCGCTTAGGACTAAATAAAAAAATATGTCAGAAGGCAAGACCATAAGATTGGCAAGTGCGGCTAAGGAACTGAATGTGGGAACCTCTACAATAGTAGAGCACTTACATACAAAAGGTTTTAAAGACGTGGAGAATAAGCCCAATACCAAGCTTACAGAAGAGCAGTATAATGTACTGCAGCGCGATTTTATGCAATCTATCGCCATTAAAGAAAAAGCAGAACTGATTAATATTGGCAAGCGTAAAGAAGAAGAGCTGCTTATAAAGGATGTTTTAAAAGAGAAAGCAAAGGAAGAGCCTAAGCAAGAGGAGGTTCACACCATTGCAAAAACAGAAATGGAAGGACCAAAGGTGTTGGGGAAAATAGAACTCAACAAACCGCAAAAGTCCACTCCAAAAGTAAAAACCGAGGAAAAACAACCGGTAGAAGAACCAAAACCAATAGAAATTATTACTCCTGCTCCTATAGAGGAGTCAGTGGAGGCGCCAAAGGCAGAAGAATTAACACGTGCTAAAATTGAAACGCTTTCTGGTCCAACAATATTAGGAAAGATTGACCTTCCTATTAAACAGGATCGTCGTCCGGAAGATGTTTATCGAGATGAAGAAAAAGCAAAACGAGAAAAAGCAAAGGTAACCCGTGATGAACACAATAAGCGAGCTCGCATAGTTCAGAACAAGGTAGATATTACTAAGTTCGAACCCTCTAAGGATACCAGGCCTTCACGTACATTAGGCAGCAGACCGGATACCAGAAGAGGAAAGCCTGGAGAGGCGCCTGCAGTATCAAAAGAAGGCATCTCAGAAAAAGCAATTCAGGATAAGATTCGCTCAACAATGGCGAAACTTCAGGGAACGAAAGGAAAGTCAGACAGATCTAAATACCGTAAGGCAAAAAGAGATGAGCATGCAGTTCGTGCAGAAGGAGATGACCAGGAATCAAATGTATTGCAAATCACGGAGTTTGTTTCCGTAAGTGAATTAGCATCATTAATGGATGTTTCTCCAACACAGATCATTAGTTCTTGCATGGCGTTAGGGGTTTTTGTTTCTATCAACCAGCGCTTAGATGCAGAGGTAATTGAATTAGTCGCAAGTGAGTTTGGTTTCGAGGCGCAGTTTATCAGCATTTCAGATGAAGATGAAGATGAGGAAGAGTATGTAGACGCCCCGGAAGATTTAGTAAAACGTCCTCCGATTGTTACTATTATGGGACACGTTGACCATGGTAAGACTTCTTTGCTTGACCATATACGCAGTGCGAATGTAGTAGCCGGAGAAATGGGAGGAATTACACAGCACATAGGTGCATATGAAGTAGAAACTGCTAAAGGGGAACATATTACCTTTTTAGATACGCCAGGTCACGAAGCATTTACGGCAATGAGAGCGAGAGGTGCTAAACTAACGGATATAGCGGTTATTGTAATTGCAGCAGACGATAGCATCATGCCACAAACAAAAGAGGCAATCTCCCATGCGCAAGCAGCGGAAGTACCTATGATTTTTGCGATTAACAAAATCGATAAGGATGGTGCAAACCCCGATAATATTAGAAATCAGTTATCTCAAATGAATATTCTTGTAGAAGAATGGGGAGGTAAATTTCAGTGCCAAGAGATATCTGCTAAGAAAGGTTTGAATATTGATAAACTACTGGATAAGATTGTACTTGAGTCAGAGATGTTGGATTTAAAAGCAAATCCTAACAAACCAGCTGTAGGATCTGTGATAGAAGCAGAGTTGGATAAAGGGCGTGGTTATGTATCAACCATTATGGTGCAAGAAGGAACATTATTAGTAGGCGACTTTATTGTAGCAGGACCTCATTTTGGAAAAGTGAAAGCGATGACGAATGAGCGTGGTGTAAGAATTGAGAAGGCTGGGCCTTCAGCGCCTGTTCAAGTTTTAGGTTTAATGGGAGCGCCAACAGCTGGAGATAAAATAAAGGTTTACGAGGATGAAGATGAAGGTAAAGAAATAGCTAACCGAAGGGCAACAATTATCCGCGAGCAAGGTATGCGCGCTAAGAAACATATTACACTCGATGAAATTGGAAGACGATTGGCATTGGGTAATTTCAAGGAATTGAACTTAATTATCAAGGGAGATGTGGATGGTTCTGTGGAGGCATTGAGCGATTCATTATTGAAATTATCTACGGAAGAGATTCAAGTGAATGTAATTCACAAAGGAGTTGGAGCCATTAGTGAGTCTGATGTATTATTAGCCTCTGCTTCTGATGCAATCATTGTTGCCTTCCAGGTACGCCCATCCTTAAATGCCAAGAACTTGGCAGACCAAGAAGATATACAAATTAAGTACTATACCATTATCTACGATGCAATTGATGAAATCAAAGCAGCGATGGAAGGATTGTTAGAGCCTAAGCTTGAAGAAAAAATTGTAGGAAATATTGAAGTTCGGGAAGTATTTAAGGTTACTAAGGTAGGAACTATCGCAGGTTGTTATGTATTGGACGGCAAGGTGGCGAGAAATAATAAAATTAGAATTATTAGAGATGGCATCGTTATTCATACCGGCGAGCTGGAGTCTCTGAAACGCTTTAAAGACGATGTGAAAGATGTAGTAAAGGGCTATGAGTGTGGTTTGAAGATAAAAGGATTTAATGACATCAATGCTGGAGATATTGTAGAAGCATTTGAACAGGTGGAGGTGAAAAGAAAACTTTAAATAATTCATTACAAATAGTATAAGGTTAGGGTCGTTTTAAAATCTTTAAAAAGTTATAAGATGCGATTTTTTCTTTTTTTCTTTTTTTTGTCTTCATTAACATCGTTGTTAGCACAACAGAAAAATGAACCACAAAAACCTCTTATCAAAGCCAATTGGCTAAAAAATCCAAGTGCGGAAGAAGATGAATGGGAGCTCAAAAGATGGGAAACCAACTATCCATCAGTGAATTCTTCAAACCGAGTTTCCAGATATGGAAAGACAGCCTCGGAATGGGATTTTGATTGCAATGAAAAATGCGGTTTACCGAATGGTGCAGGAAATGTTTATTTCCGCCTGGAGTCCACGTCTGATGAAGGTGAGAATATGCTGGATTTTTTCCAAACAGTTGATGTAAGTGAGCTGGCACCATTTCAGGAGAAAGGCATAGAAGCGGTGTTAAATGGCTGGCTCGCCGGATCTGATTCTCAAGCATCTACCTGCTCGGAACTCACCGTTTATTTATCTTTACTTGACAGCCAGAAAAAACTTATTAATCAGGATACTATCATTAAAAATATAAATGACTTCCACACACTGGATGAAGTGGAGGAATCAAGAGGGCACATGCATAAGTTCGATCCGTTTAAGATGAATAAACAATTACCAGCCAATACAAAATTTGTTAGAGTATTGTTTTTTGCAGAGAACAAATGTGCAGGCATAGATGCTTCTTCATCTTCCGCCTTTTATATAGATTTATTAAGTTTGGCATTTTATCCTAAAAAAGAGGAAGGGAAGTAAAGAAGGTCTTTTTATTCCCAGACAAGTTGCTTATCCTTAATTTCTTGCCATTTTAAAAACTGAGTAGTATATTTTTTTTCTAACTCATTACGTTTCACTTTCATAGTCGGCGTAATTAAATTATTTTCTACAGTCCACGCTTCGCGCAAGATGACAAACTTAGTAATGCGCTCGTGATTATCGAGATTTGTATTAACGTCGTCCAACGTGACTAATAAATTATTTTCAATAGCCTCTCTATTCTGTTCAGCATATTCTTCTAACACCACAAGCGCCATTGGTTGTTTCAGATTTGCACCCACCACACAAATCTGTGCAATGTGAGGGTTCTTGGATAATTCTAATTCAATAGGAGCAGGAGCAATATATTTCCCTTTGTCTGTCTTAAATAATTCCTTAATTCTTCCGGTAATTTTTAAATAACCGTCTTCGTCAATCTCTCCCATATCTCCCGTGCGCAAGAAACCAGTATCAGTAATTGCTTCTTTTGTTTTTTGATCTTCTTTGTAATATCCCACCATAGTACAATCACTCTTTACGAGTATTTCTCCATCCTCACTGATTTTACAGAGTACATTAGGCATAGTAATTCCTACAGTTCCTATCTTTCGTTCCCCAGGCCTGTTACCATGAGAATAGGCACAATTCTCGGTCATACCATAAGCCTCAAAAATTTCTATACCTAAGTGATTATACCATTCTAAAAGAGCAACAGGAATTGGAGCAGCGCCACTGATAATAAATTTTGCGGCAGACAAGCCAGCTTGTTCTTTAATTTTTTTCTTTACCATCTCACCGATAATTGGAAGTTTTAATAAAACTCCAAGCCTTTTTTGAGGAAGCCTTTGTAAGATTTTATTTTGCATACGTGTCCAGATTAATGGAACTGCAAGAAATACTGTTGGTTGTGTATCGCGTAAATTATCCGGCATCTTTTCTATGGATTCCGCGATGGAGATAGGAGCCCCTGCATATAAACCACCCATCTCCACCAGCATTCGTTCTGCAATGTGAGATAATGGAAGAAAGGATAAGAATCGTTCGTTATCCGTTAATAATCCCAATCTGCTTATCTCGTCTAGTAGCCAGGTGGGAGCAGAAGAGAGCGCTCTAAAATTATGTACTACACCTTTAGGTAAGCCTGTGGTGCCTGAGGTGTATATAATAGTGGCTATGTCATCTAGGGCAGTAATAAAATTTTTTACCAAGGGAGCTTTGTCTTTTATAAGCGTATCCCAATTTTCACAATCCTCCTGTTCCCAATAAGGAAAATGAATCTTTAGAATTTCCTCAGGAATATTTTTTTTCTGTAGCTCCCATTTTGATGCCTTCCCAACAAATAAAATTTTTGCTTCGCTATGCTCTAGGCAATAATTTAAAACATCTCCGGATAGTGTTGGATAAAGAGGAACAGAAATGTGTCCACTCATCATGATAGCCAGGTCTGCCATTATCCAATGCGCACAATTTTCGGAGAGGATAGCAATCTTGCTCTGCTTAGGAAGCTTTAACGATTGTATATAGGCAGCCATGCTCCGCACTTCACTACCAACCCTCTTCCAACTATAATGTATCCACTGACTTTGGTGTGCCTGACGAAGAAAGGTCTGGTTGCTTTTTAGCAATTCAAAATGATAGAATTTTTCTAAAGGTGTTATAATGGCTGCAGACATAAAAAGTAAATGATAATTAAGCTTCCCAGACAACTGTATTTTTATTCCCATACCAGGACTCGTAATAATCAGTTTTTATTTTTTCTAAAACATTACGTTTCACCTTTAAAGTAGGTGTTAACAGATTGTTTTCTATCGTCCACTCTTCCTTCATGATAACTATCTTCTTCATACGCTCATGTTTATCTAATAAAAGATTTACCTCTTGCATGGTTAACTCTAAGCTTTTTATTAAAGAAGCTTTCTCTTCGGTTTTGCCTTCTTCGGATAATACTACTAAAGCCAATGTTTGTGGAAGGTTTGCACCTACTACACATACTTGCTCAATATAGGTGTTCTTAGAGAGCTCCAACTCAATAGGCGCAGGGGCTACATATTTTCCTTTGTCTGTCTTGAAAATATCTTTTATGCGACCAGTGATTTTTAGAAAACCGTTGCTGTCTATTTCTCCTTGATCGCCTGTGCACAGAAATCCATCTTCTGTTATAGTTTCTTTTGTTTTTTCTGGCTCTTTATAGTACGCTATCATGGTGCAATCGCTCTTTACCTGTATCTCCCCTTCTTCAGATAGCCGTACTTCGCAATTAGGCATAGCCGTGCCCACATATCCTGGCTTGCGATTCTCTTTTCTTGTAAGATGTGAATAAGCACAATTTTCCGTCATAGCATATGCTTCACAGATAATAAAATCTAACTGCTCAAACCAATTCATTGCAGCAACCGGCATAGGAGCAGCTCCGGTTAATAAATATTTTGCCTGATCAAGTCCGAGGCCTTCTTTTATCTTGTTCTGGATAATCTTTCTAACGAGTGGAATTTTTAATAAAATATTCAATCGCCCCTGAGACAATTTAGATAAAATTCCCATTTGAAATTTTGTCCAGATTCTGGGAACACCTAAAAATACAGTAGGTCTGGTGGCCTTAAGATTAGCGGCAAATAAATCTAATGATTCTGCAAAAGCTATAGTGGCACCGGAATAGAGCCCACCCATCTCTACCAACATTCTTTCTGCAATATGGGATAGCGGCAAGTAAGAAAAGAAGCGTTCTGTATTATTAATATCTTTTAGTTCTGATAAAGCCCAGGTAGCCGCATAAGAGAAGGCATGCGTATTGTGTACTACACCCTTTGGAAGTCCAGTGGTGCCGGAGGTATAAATAATGGTGCAAATTGAATCTGGCTCAGGGCTAAAGCTTTCTGCCATTGGTGCCGTATTGCTGATAATAGTATCCCAATGCTCATAACCCTCTTCTGTCCAGAATGGAAATGATATTCCTTTTACATGCTCAGGTAATCCTGATTGTTGTTTACTCCAATCATCAAGCTTTCCTATAAAAGCAACCTTTGCCTCACAGTGTTCTAAGCAATATCTAACCAAATCAGCAGGTATTGTTGGATAAAGCGGCACAGAAATATGACCCGCCATCATTATGGCTAGATCGCTCATTACCCAATGCGCACAATTTTTTGAAATGATAGCAATCCTGCTTTGAGGAGGAAGATTTAGAGAACGCAAATAAGCAGCCATTCTTCTCACTTCATCTTCTGTCTTCTTCCAACTGTAGTCTATCCAGTTTCCGCTATATGGCTGACGCAAGAAAGTCTTATCCGGCTGAACTGCTGACCAATGATATAATTTTTCTAATGGAGATTGAAGTGCCATAGTAAAGGTTATAAAATAAGTATGATGTGAATTACGAAAACTATAAATATAAATATTTTAAGTTAATGTATAAACGGTCTAATCTTTTAGTTTTTCATTGTTGATGTGTCGTTGAGCATCACGCGTTGTTTTTTTATCCAGATTTTTTAATAGGGCTTCCGTCAAATTAATATTTGTCTGGTTAGCGATACAGATTAAAACAAAAAGCACGTCTGCTAACTCATCCGCAAGTTCTTTATCTCTATCGGAAGGTTTGAAAGATTGTTCTCCATACTTTCGCGCTATTATTCGAGCCACCTCTCCTACCTCTTCCGTCAAAATAGCCATATTGGTAAGTTCATTAAAATATCGTACCCCATTGGTTTGTATCCATTGGTCAACAGCAGTTTGTGCTTCCTGTAATGTCATAAGGCTAGTTTGAACTAAAAATAACAACTTAATTCTTACTTTTGTAGCAAATGAACAACATCATTCTTATCACCGGGGCAACGGCTGGTTTTGGCGAAGCAGTAGCACATAAGTTTGCGCAAAACAAGTGGAATATAATTATCACTGGTAGAAGACAGGAGCGGTTAGTGGCATTAGAACATTTATTGAAAGAAAACTATAAGGTAGAGGTATTGTCTTTGGGGTTTGATGTTAGAGCAATAGACCAGGTGCAGAGTGCTATAGCAGGATTACCGGAAAAATGGAGAAAGATAGACGTGCTTCTTAATAATGCGGGACTAGCCGCAGGAAGAGGGCCGATTCAGGAGGGAGAGACTGATGATTGGGAATTGATGATAGATACCAATGTGAAAGGGTTATTGTATATGATGAGAGCGGTTTCTCCACTCATGATTGCCAACCAAAAAGGGCATATTATTAACGTAGCATCGTTAGCTGGATGGGAAACGTATGGAGGAGGAAATGTGTATTGTGGCACCAAGCACGCCGTAAGGGCGATATCCAGAGCAGCGCGTGTGGATCTCTTGCCCCATCAGGTCAAAGTGTCGGTTGTTAGTCCGGGAGCCGCAGAAACAGAGTTCTCTTTGGTGCGATTCAAGGGAGATGAGCAAAAAGCTGCTGCGGTCTATGAAGGCTATCAGCCACTAAAGGCAGAAGATATCGCCGAGAGCATATATTTCATGGCCACGCAGCCACCACATGTAAATATTGAAGAAATTCTAATTTTGCCTACCGCACAGGCCAACGCTACCGTCACCCATAAGAATAACACTAAATAACTAAACAGTTTGAGGTACTGTTGGTTGTAGTAATAGAACAAAAGATACATATGGAAACACCAACGGAAATACCAGTAATAATTTATACCGAGTCGACACCCAATCCGAACACACTAAAGTTTGTAACGAACAAAGCAGTGCTGCTCAATGATTTTGTTGAATTTCAATCTATAGATGAAACGGATTTTGCTCCTTTAGCAAAAGCGCTTTTTGGCTTTGAAGGCGTCACGAATGTTTATATCAGCAATAACTTTGTTTCGGTAAGCAAAAAAGAATCAATGTTGTGGCCAGAGATGATGATCCCGATTAAAGATTTTTTGCGAGCATATCTGGATACTAAAAAACCTATACTTTCAGAAGAATTTGTGAAACACACCAAAATTGCTACTAATACCATACATGAGCATGATAGTGAAGTGGAGGTGCGTATCAAGAGTGCTTTAGATAAATATGTGAAACCCGCAGTGGAAATGGACGGGGGTAATATTAGTTTCGTGAAATTTGATGAGGGAATATTAACCCTTCAGCTACAAGGCTCATGCAGCGGTTGTCCATCAAGCGTAGTTACCTTAAAACAGGGAATAGAAAACCTGTTAAAACGTTTTGTTCCAGAGGTACAAGAGGTGGTAGCAGAAAATGCCTAACAACGATTTTCTAATTTCAACTTACCTGTTTTGGAAAAGATACAATTACCACTTCTTAACCGCACAATAGAGGCCTATTATTATAGAGCGAATTCATCGAAAAAAAGACCAGGTATTTTGTTTCTTCCAGACGCCACAGGGGTAAAAGAGGTTACTAAAAAAAGTGCAGAAATTCTTTGTAACGACGGCGGGTATAATGTATTAATCCCAGATTTATATAGCGGTGGAGTAGGTATGCAAAAATATTGTATACAATTCTTATTCAGCGAAATGGTAAGAAATAATGAAGCTTTAGGAAATACACCTCTTGCCGAGTTTTTTGAGATTCTCGATCAGTTTAAGGAAATTGAAGGGGTTGATAGTAATAACATAGGAGTAGTTGGTCAATGTCTTACCGGGGGCTTTGTATTACATGCTGCCATTCGCCCAGAGGTGAAGGCGCCTGTTGTTTTTCATCATTCCTTTGGATTAAAAGGAAGCGGAATCCCCAAAAGCTGTTCTTCTTTAGTCCAGCATAAGGTGCAGGGTCATTTTTCCTATATAGACCCTCTCTGTCCATCCTGGCGTATTCGACAATTGGCTACAGAGCTGGAAGGACAATTAGAGCCACATTGGTATCCGCTACCTCATGGCATTCCACATTTCTTTTTTAATAATAAAGAAGGCAAAAAAGCGTTTCAGCGTATGCTGGATTTTTTCAAAGAACAGCTTGGAGAAAAATAATTCAAAGAACCCTTCCAAACAGGAAGGTTATTAATATGAAAATATAATTTACAGCCAGGTGTAATATCATTACTGGCTTGATAAATTGATTGGTTTGCATTAAATTAGGGAGATTATGGCAGAGGAAAAGAGAAGGGTAGATATCTGCATCATATCTGATATTCATTTGGGTACAAGGGCTGCACATGCTGCAGAGTTAAATCGCTATTTGAGGAGCATAGATCCTGTGGTGTTGATTATTAACGGCGACTGGTTAGATATATGGAACTTCAGTGCAGGATTTTTTCCGCAAGAGCATATAGAGAACATCTTCCTGATATTAGATTTTGCCCGACAAGGAGTACCGGTCTATTACATCACCGGAAATCACGACGACCACATGCGAAATTTTTCGGGATATAAATTTGATACTATTCAGTTGCGTGATGAAATTATATTGGAAGTAGATGGAAAAAAACACTGGATTTTTCATGGGGATAAATACGATTTATCTGTTGGAGGCACAGCACGATGGCTGGCAAAATTAGGCGGAAGAACCTATGATAAAATTTTTCAGATCAACCGCTTCGTCAATAATATTAGAAAAATATACGGAAAAGAAAATATCCTCTTTTCCAAATATATCAAAGACAAAGTAAAAGCACTGGTAAAGAGCAAGGTTCAGGACTTTGAAGATGTGGCCATAGAGGTAGGTATTGAAATGGGTTACGATTATATCATTTGTGGGCACATTCACAAACCGCAAATAAGGAATGTGGTTACCGAAAAAGGTAAAACGATTTACATGAATAGTGGAGATTGGCTGGAAAATTTAACAGCGTTAGAATACAATAATGGCAGCTGGGAATTATTTTACTATCAACACGATCTTCAATACAAGGGGATAAACAGAACTTAAGTTTTCTTATCACCACAGGGATAAAACTATGCAGTATTTAATATTGCAAGATGTATCTTTGGATGAAAATTTTAATTACACATGGATCTTAGTCTTTTTAGTGAAACCTCCACATGGATAAGTCTTTTCACCTTAACTTTTATGGAGGTGGTATTGGGGATAGACAATATTATTTTTATTAGTATTACTGCAGGAAAACTTCCGGCACATCAGCAAGCTAAAGCCAGAAGAATCGGATTACTGATAGCACTTGTATTTAGAATACTTTTACTACTCAGCATAAAATGGATTATAGGACTAAAAGAACCATTATTTAATATTCTGGAATATGGTATATCTGGAAGGAATCTGATTCTATTAGGGGGAGGTATTTTTTTACTGGTAAAGAGTGTTTTGGAAATACATCATAAGGTAGAGAAGTCTCATCAGGAACAAAAAGATAGTACGGACGCGGGCACCACGAAAAGTTCTTTTAACATGATTATCTTCCAGATCATTTTACTAGATATTGTTTTCTCTTTTGATTCCATACTTACGGCAGTTGGCTTAACAGAGTTTGTGATAATTATGATTCTGGCGGTTATACTTTCTATGTTTATAATGCTGGCTTTCTCTGGTCCAGTAAGCCATTTTATTAATAAACACCCCACTCTACAAATTCTGGCTTTATCATTTTTAATTTTAATAGGACTGACGCTTGTAATGGAAGGATTGCCAGAAGGCTTAGGTGTGCATATTTCCAAGGGATATATTTATTTTGCTATTTTCTTTTCTTTGGTTGTAGAATCTCTAAATATTCGCTTCCGAAGAAAAAATAAACAACATTAACAGAATTCATTTTTTTCAATTCGTACTTTTATAGTAGATACTCCATACATGAAAAAAAAACTAATTATATCCTTATTATTTTTTTGTTGTTTAACATCATCGATAAGGGCGCAGATGTATCAGCAAAAAATGGCCACCTTTCTTAATCTGCTGGATAATTATTATGTACAAGATCCAAACATAGACTCATTGGTAGAAATTGGAATAACAGAAATTCTTAAAAAATTAGACCCACATTCTGTATACATGAATGCAGAAGAGATAAAAAAAGCCAATGAGCCGCTAGAGGGAAATTTTGAAGGCGTTGGTATACAATTTCAGATTTATCAGGATACGATTATCGTGGTTCACGCCATTACCGGAGGTCCTTCTCAGAAGGTTGGGATACAAGACGGAGATAAAATTATTTTTGTAGACACCTCAAAAGTTGCAGGTGTTGGGATAAATAATGATGGCGTTTTTAAAAAATTGCGTGGGAAAAAAGGCACAAAGGTTACTATAAAAATAAAACGATTTGGTGAAAGCGAATTACTGGATTTTGAAATTGTTAGGGATAAGATTCCTATCTATGCCATAGAGGCACAATATATGGCATCGCCGGATATCGGCTATATAAAACTGGCGCGGTTCTCAGCTACTGCAACAGAAGAAACGCAGGCGGCCATTGATTCCCTTAAAAGGAAAGGTGCAAAGAAGATAATTCTTGATTTAACGAGTAATGGTGGAGGATACCTCAATCAGGCAAACGCCTTATCAGATTTATTTTTAAGCGATGGAAAGCTCGTAGTATACTCTGAAGGGAGGTCACAGCCTAGAATAGATTTAAATGCTACAGCAGAGGGCAACTTCGAGCATGGAGAAGTGGTGATTATGGTAGATCAAAATACAGCTTCTGCCAGTGAAATTGTTTCTGGGGCAGTACAAGACTGGGATCGTGGTTTGATTATAGGTAGAAGAACATTTGGTAAAGGATTAGTACAGAAAGGATATCCGCTGCCGGATATGTCAGCAGTACGCCTTACCATGGCGCATTACTATACTCCAAGTGGAAGAAATATACAGAAGCCTTATACCAAAGGGGTAGATAAATATTACGAGGATATTGAAGAGCGCTATGAGGGTGGAGAATTGTTTGACATCACGAAAATTAAATTAGCAGACTCTACAAAATATTATACCCAGGCTAAAAGAGTAGTGTATGGCGGTGGCGGAATTACTCCAGACATCTTTGTACCCCTCGATACATCGTGGTCTTCCAAATATTATGGAAAACTGGTGCGTACTGGGTCCTTTAATCAGTTTGTATTGGAGTATGTAAATAGTAACCGCTCTTTCCTAGAAAAAAGATATCCAACGGTTGATGTATTTATAAAAGACTTTGAAGTAGACTCTGTTTTTTTGAATAAATTTTATGCCTTTGGAAAAACTAAAAAAGCAGAACCAGATTCTACAGAAAACTTTAGCAGAAGTATACCTACGATTAAAAATCAACTGAAGGGTCTAATTGGTCAGGATCTTTGGAGCTCCAGTGCCTATTACCAGATTACCAATATTCAGAATCCGATATACATTCGTTCTCTCCAAGCATTCATGGATGATTCCTTTAAGAAGTATGGAATCCTACCCGAATTGGCATCACCTGTTGATCGCAAGAAAGTATCTCCGGAAAAAAAGAAGGAGCTAAAAAAATGATAACGATTAAAGCATTCAGAGGACTGCGTCCGAAAAAAGAGCTGGTGGATAAAGTAGCCAGCAAGCCTTATGATGTTTTAAAT
>CANHGL010000024.1 GCA_947460245.1 Sphingobacteriales bacterium | reverse complement strand
TAAACCAGATACTATAGACATCTTTTATCAGCAAAAGAAAGTACGTGCTCAAATTGAAGTAATGAGTAGCTTCAGCGCTCATGCCGACGAACCAGAATTATTACAATATCTGTCAACACAAGATAAAGAAAGACTAAAAAAAATATTTCTGGTACATGGAGAAACTGAACGCCAGTTAGAATTTAAGGATACTTTAATAAAGCATCAATATAAAAATATAGTTATACCAAGACTTGGAGAGATATTTGAACTCTAAAATGAATAGCTATAGGCAATCGTTAAAAAGTATAAAGATTAGACACATAATTAGCCTGAACTTGTAAAATATCGAGAAAAGCCTTTATTTTTATATAGTTAGACAATTCAACAAATTTTATATAACACTAATTAGAAAGCTATGTACAAAAAATTAACGCTGGCAGTCATTACCTGCCTTTTATTATTAAGCCATACCGGAGTTTTGGCAGAAAGCGCAATAGATATAATGACCAAAAGCCTTTCTGCAATGGGAAGTGCTAAAACCATGACTTATCACTTCTTTGCCCAAGAAAGAATGAATGACGGAAAATACAGCAAGAGTGATGTAGAATTTAAAGTAATGGCTTCTCCATTAAAAATATATGCTTACGCACACTTACCACAATCCGCTCAATTAAGATTTGATCCTTCAGTTTCACCAAAAGTATCCGTGAAGAAAGGCTTATCCTTAAACTTATCTCCCACAAGCAGCCTGTTAATGAAGGGAGTTCATAATCCTATTACCCGTGCCGGATTTGGACAGATTAAAAAAATTCTGGAAATGAGTATGGCACAACGTAAAGAGCAAGACTATGCGGAATTCTGCAAATTAGCCGGAAGCGTAAACTATGACGGAAAAGAATGTTATAAAATTGAGATTCTGGATCCAGATTATAAAATTGTAGACTTTACTGTTGCTCCATCTCAGAATACAGTATGGTCTATTGGAAATGCACGCGCCATATCAGAATATAAAATCAAAGAACTAAATGACATAGATGATGAGGTTAAACCTGGCCAAAAAATTAAAATACCTTCTTCCTATGCAAAGAAAACAACTTTATATATAGACAAAACGACTTATCTGCCACTCTATCATAAACTCGAAGACGAAAAGGGAATTTATGAAATTTATGAATTCAGAAATTTCAAATTGGGTGTAAGTCTAAAAAGCAATGACTTTGAATTCGAATAAATATCAAAAATAGATTTAATAAAAATCCTCCATTAGGAGGATTTTTTATTTTATACTACTGCCGATATAATATCCCAAAAATGCAAATCCTATGCCAAAAGTATTAGACAATAAGATATACAACAGTGAAATACCAACCTCTCCCGAACTCCATAATTTCATATTCTCTAAGGCAAAGGCTGAAAAAGTGGTAAAGCCTCCTAGAAAACCTATAAAAAGAAACCATCTTAATTTCTCATCTAATACTCCATTAACGGAGAAAATCCCATACAATAACCCAATCAATAAAGAGCCTAATAAATTAATGGTGAGTGTGCCTATAGGAAATACACCAGTATATCTTAAGGAAAGATAATCACCCAAAGCAAATCTAAGCACACTGCCTATTGCACCACCAAGTAAAATATAAATATATTTAAGCATAATAACCCATTACAAATTAACAAAGATTTACAGAAAAAAACACATATGATTACTTAATTTCGATACTTAAATACAAATGATTATATGACTAAGATGACCTTAAATCTAACATTGCTATTTCTGCTTCTTTTTTCATTATTTTCTACGAAAACTCAAGCTCAGGATAGGAATTATAATATAAGTATTTCCGTAAAGGGAATGGAAAATAAAATAGGAATCCTCGCATACTATTACAGCGATAAAAGATATGTAAAAGACACGATCTATTTTAATGAAAAAGGAGTAGCAGATATAAAAGGGAAAAAAAATATTCCATCAGGCGTTTATTTAATTGCATTTCCTTCTATGCGTTATAACTCCTTTGATATAATAATAAATGAAAATGATTTTTCATTAGCGACAGACACATTCAATTTAGTCAAAAACATGACTGTAAAAAATTCCTCTGAGAATAAAGAGATGTATGAAGACATGAGTTTCATGCTGCCACTAGGACAGACAAACGATGCTCTGATGAAAAAAATAAAAACACTGCAGAAAGAAGACCCTGAATTCATAAAAACGGTAAATGAAGCTGAAAAAATAAATGATGATATACTAAAACACAGAAGACAACTGGCAAAAAAATACCCTGCAAATTTTTATACCAAATTAATTAACATAATGTTAGATATAGAAGTACCTGAAGCTCCTAGAAATCCAGATGGTAGCTTGATAGATACCTTTTACAATTTCCACTATACACAGGGACATTATTTTGACAACATAGATTTCTCAGATTCAGGTTATATCAGGTCTCCAGTATTCCAAAATAGACTTTTAAAATATTTTGATAACTATACTTTCCCACAGCCGGATTCTATCATTAAGAATATAGATTATATCATTTCCAAGGCGAAAGTAAATCCGGAGATGTATCAGTTTTGTGTAAATGAACTATTTCTGAAATATGCAAAAAGTGAAATTATGGGACAAGATGCCATATATGTATACATGGCAGATAAGTACTTCCTGAGCGGTTTGGCATGGTGGGCAGATCCCAGTAAATTAAAAGAACTCAAAGAACGAATAGAGTCTATAAAACCAACTTTAATTGGCAAACCAGCACCTAATTTTTATGTTCAGGATACATTAGGCAAAAGCTTCCTATTCCACGATTTTGTACCTAAAAATAGATATACCATTTTAGTATTTTGGAATTCAGATTGTGGACATTGTCAGAAAGAAATACCCTTGTTAAAAAACATATATCAAGACTCTTTAAGAGATATGGGTGTTAGAGTTTTTTCTGTATCAACAGAGCAGACAGACAGTACCTTCAGAGCCTTTGCCGCAAAAAATTGTGCGAACGACTGGATCGTATGCGCAGATATGAGAGGCGCAAGTGCTTTTAGAAAAGAATACGATATAATAGCAACACCAAAACTCTTCGTAATTACGCAAGACTATAAAATCATAGCAAAAAATATCCCTGTAGAAAAGCTAGCAGATTTTATAAAGTTTGAAGAAGAACTCAGAAAAAAGAAAGAAAGATAAATACGAGTATTTATCCTGCACTTAAAAAATAAAAAAATAAAGCACTGGATGCCCACTGTAAAATAGCATTATCAAATCCGCATGGGGAGACAGCTTCAACTAATGCACATATAAGTGCAATCATCAATAAAACGGGAAAGGAAATTGTAAATAAAGCACTGGTATAAACAATACAAACACTTATCACTAGAGCAGATAAAAATACCGCTATACTCCCCTCTATACTCCTTTCGGAAATCTTCGACTGATTAAAGCTAAATACCCTGTAGGTATGCTTTCCGTATTTTGTTCCGATTGGCTCTGCTATGGCATCTGAGATGCCTGTAATCGCATAACCAAAAATTGCAAATTCATGAAAAAATAAATTTGAAAAGACTCCACCAACAAGCGTTGCTAAATAAGAATATAAAATATATCGCGTTCTGAATGGTGCATCCTTCTCTCGAGCTAAAGCTTCAAAATAGTGATTTCCAGTTCCTTTATAACACGCATAAAAAACAACTAAGCTTGCAGACCAACCTAATATAAAAACTCCTTTCAGGTCATAAATAACTTGCACCATATATGCTGAAAAGAAAATAACAAAATGAAATATTTTTCTGGAATATCCAGTGGGCCAACCCCAGTCTTTCTTAGCTATACCGGCAATATATAATGTCAGAAAACACCATAAAAGACAGCATGGAAAAAGCCAAAGCGTTAATCGAAGAGAAGGTAAATTTTCAACAAAAAAATCAAGGAGTGAAAACAGCAGTGACATCATATAAAAAAGAACTTACCGATTGATATTACCATATTCTTTTAATCCGGTTAGCTGCATACTAATCTCCCATAGGCGGCTTGCATTCTCAGAACTATTAGCCTCCATGGAAGGAGTAGCAGGTTTTTTATTATACCAATAAAGGCCTGTTTTATTATGAACTTCAGGAGAAATAGCCAGGTAAATAGAAGTTTCCGCTCCTTTTTCTACGCTTGTTAATACAAAACCAAATGTCTCAATTAAAAACTTAAAGAACTTTCCGCCGGTTCTGCCGAAATTAGAGTTGATATTCCCGGGATGTAATGAATTAACGGTAATATTAGTTGTGTTTTTCAATTGACGAGCGAGTTCTTTCGTAAATAAAATATTGCAAAGTTTAGTATGTCCATATTGTAAGATAGATACAAATTTCTTCTCTGCCTGCAAATCATCCCAATACATATTTGTAAAGCGATGAGCAAGAGAAGACACATTAATAATTCTACCCTGATCTGATCGTTTTAATAAATCCATTAAGTAATGGGTTATTAAAAAATAACCTAAATGATTTGTAGCAAACATCATTTCAAACCCATCTTCCGTTACCTGACGCTCTCCTATTATTGTACCTGCATTATTAATTAAGATATCTACTCTATCATATTTCTCCCTAAATTTCATCGCAAAATCTCTAATAGAAGCAGAGGAGCTAAAATCACATAGAAACAAATCACAATTATTCAATCCTGTAATTGCATTGATATCCTCCTGAACTGCCCTGGCTTTCTGTTCATTTCTGCATACCATAACTACTTTTGCCCCTAATTTGGCTAATTCTAGGGCCGTTATTCTGCCAATACCTGAATTTGCACCTGTTACTACAACTACTTTATTTTTCATAATTAATTATTACATTTTTGCAAAAATAAGAAATGCAGCATTAGTAATGCTGCATTTCTAAATATTGAATTTCTAATCTTATTAAGCTGCTTCAATGTCTTTGAACATTCCAATAAACTTAAGCATGGCTCCAAGATTACTAATCTTAATCTTACCCATCATTACAGCCATTTGTTTATTCGTTCTACCTAACTCCGCATCTTCAAAATCTGTAGCTAGTGCTGTAATTACACAACTGGGCTCACCTTGTAAACCTTCCTGAACATCACATTTTCCATCAGCCACAGTTACTGTAAACTCCCCACCTGTTTCACCCTCTAATTTAAATTGAAATACACCACTTTGATCTCCTGCTTCATCTTGCTTTAATCTTGTAGGTAATGCTAGAATAATTTCTCTTGCTGTCATATTTAGTATTTTAATAAGTTTACAATGGAATCAAAAGTAAATTAATAAATTTAATTATCCAAATATTTACCAAACGTTCGTTTAATTTAAAAAACATAACTATTTAAATATTAATAAGTTAAGACTAATTAACATAATATTTACATAAATTAATTTACCAAACGTTTAGTCAAATAGAAAGAAATTAACCATATTTACAAGGTGTTTTTTAGCGGTTTCTAGTAAGATAGAATACCATAAAACTAGTTAAAGTGAAATAAAATGGCAGTACTACTTTCGAAAGTGAATACAAACTCCACAGCGTATAAAGAGAATTACGTAAAGATGCTTTCTAAAATAGAAGAACTTCAAAAGCATATAAAAACTTCACAATTTCAAGGGGAAGAAAAACATATAAATAAAGCTAAAGGACTCGGTAAATTTTTGGCCAGAGAACGTATAGAATTACTTTTGGATCAGGATGCTCCATTTTTAGAATTACTGCCATTAGCTGGATTAGGAATAAAAGGAGGATTTGGTACTGGTGGGACTATGGTAGCCGGCATTGGCATAGTATCCGGAAAAATGTGTTTAATTACTGCAAATGTAGGTACTAATAAAGGTGGTGCAATTGATATTGCAACTTTAAAAAAAGCATTACGTATCAACGAAATTGCCTTAGAAAACAACCTACCCTCCATAAATCTCGTAGAGAGTGCAGGAGCAAATCTCCCAGACCAGGCTCAGGTATTTAATCTCGGTGGAAATAATTTTAAGGAAATCACCAGACGCTCAAAAAAAGGAATCCCAACTATTTCTATTGTATTTGGAAACTCTACGGCAGGAGGCGCTTACATTCCAGGAATGAGCGATTATACCATATTTATTAAAGATAGAGCAAAGGTTTTTTTAGCAGGACCACCATTAGTAAAAATGGCTACCAATGAAATCGTTGATGATGAAACCTTGGGAGGTGCTGAAATGCATAGTAAAATATCAGGCGTATCAGATTATCTCGCACAAGATGAAAAAGATGGAATCAGGATTGCCCGAGAATTATTACAAAATCTGAATATACAAGTTGAAGTTTCCCAACATACATCAGATGCAACTTTCATAGCACCTAAATACCCAATTGATGAATTGCTCGGAATCATATCTGCTGATACAAAAATACCGTTTGATTGCAGAGAAGTAATAGCGCGTATTGTTGATGGGTCAGAATTTCATGAATTTAAAAAAGAATATGGCAGTACTTTGATATGCGGTTATGCTAAAATACATGGTTATCCGATTGCTATTATTGGAAATAACGGTGTGCTTTTTAATGACTCTGCTAACAAGGGTGCTCATTTCATACAACTGTGCAATATGAATAAAACGCCTATCCTATTCCTGCAAAATATTACCGGATTTATGGTAGGGAAAGAATATGAACAAAATGGTATGATAAAAGATGGTGCAAAGATGATTAATGCCGTCTCCAATTCAGAAGTACCAATGTTTACACTTATTATGGGCGCAAGTTATGGTGCAGGAAATTATGCGATGTGTGGCAGAGCATATAACCCAAGATTCTTATTTACTTATCCAAATTCCATGATTGCTGTAATGGGTTCAGAACAATTAGCCGGAGTTATGCAAATGGTAAGTAGAGACTCCGCTACAAAATCAGGACAAACATTTGATGAAGAGCAGGCGGAACAAATGAAAGAATTTATGAAAATTGAAATTGAGAAACAAAGCAATGCATTTTTTGCTTCCGGACAATTATGGGATGATGGAATCATTGATCCCAGAGATACCCGTAATGTTTTCGGACTCGTACTCGCATTAACTTATCTAAATGATATAAAAGGTACTAATGCGTGGGGTGTTTACAGAATGTAATTTGCGTTACGAATAAGAAATAAATCTGAAATCTAAATGATTATGTCTAACAAAAATAAGATTACTAAACTTCTCGTTGCTAACCGTGGTGAAATAGCCATACGTATTTTTAAAACATGCAGGCAAATGGGAATAGGTACTGTTGCTGTATACTCAGATGCAGACGAAAATGCACTCTTTGTTAGACTTGCAGATGAAGCCGTTCGTATTGGCGGCAAACAACCAAGTGAATCCTATCTCGTTGCCGATAAAATAATTGAAGCCGCCAAAAGAACAGGCGCTGATGCCATTCATCCAGGTTATGGATTCCTGTCTGAAAAAGCAGCATTTGCAAAACGCGTTATCGAAGAAGGAATAATTTGGGTAGGTCCACATCCTAAAGCTATAGAGCTGATGGGCTCCAAAATAAATGCCAAGGAGATTATGCAATCCTATAATGTTCCAACTATACCTGGATATCAGGGAGATGATCAGCGTATAGATACAATAAAGGCAAAGGCAATAGAAATTGGATTCCCATTACTACTTAAGGCTAGTGCCGGAGGCGGTGGAAAAGGAATGCGTATAGTAAGAAAAGAAAGTGAGTTAGATCTGGCTATAACTTCTGCAAAAAGCGAAGCTTTAAATGGTTTTGGTGATGACACTTTATTAATAGAGAAATACTTCGATAACTCCAGGCATATTGAATTTCAGATCTTTGGCGATAAACATGGAAATGCCATACATTTATTTGAACGCGAATGTAGCATTCAAAGACGTTATCAAAAAATAATTGAAGAAAGCCCTTCTCCATTTATCAGTGATGAAACACGTAAAAAAATGGGTGATGCGGCAGTGGCTGCCTGCAAAGCAATAAACTATGACAATGCAGGCACCGTAGAATTTATTGTAGCACCCGATCAGACATTTTATTTTCTGGAAGTAAATACACGACTACAAGTAGAACATCCCGTAACAGAAGAAGTAACCGGATTAGATCTGGTTAGATTACAAATAGAGGTAGCAGCAGAAAAAGAAATTCCTTTTTTGCAAGATTCCATAACACAAAATGGACATGCCATTGAAGTTCGCATATATGCTGAAGACCCTGCAAATAATTTTATGCCGGTAAGTGGGAAAGTTTTAGATTGGAAAGAATCTGATGTTATAGGTATGCGATATGATTCTGGAATAGAAAATGGAAGTGAAATTTCAACTTTCTATGACCCCATGATTGCTAAAGTAATTGCAAAAGGAAAAAATAGAGAGGAAGCCATTACAAAAATGTCTAAAGCATTAAAAGAAACGGTGCTAACGGGCTTTACCACTAATAAAGATTTCCTTTATGGTATCTTACAAAATAAAGATTTCCAGAAAGGCAATTTCGATACTCATTTTCTCGAAAATAGCTTTAATTACCAGGGAGAAAAATATACTCAAGATACATTAGATGTACTTACAGTTGCCTTGCAACACTTCCGCTTTAAGCAAAGGAAAGAAAATAGAACAATAGCAAAAGCAGTAGAAGCAGGATGGCGAAATAATTTTTATCAGCCTCAGGAAGAAAAATATGCCTATCTGGGATATGAATTTAGCACTAGATATACCATTAAGGGCGATGAATTAAATATCTCTTTCGCCGACAAGACATTTACTTCGATTGACAAAACTGATAAGTCATCCGATAGTAAAAGTATTATCTTAGAAATTAATGGCGTTCGCAGAAATTTTCATGTTTCACAGAACGAAAATCAATACTTTATACATTGTTCTGCGTTGGGACAAATCGTTTTAACACACATCCATAAATTCCAAAATCCAACTGAAGAGATAATAAAGGGCGGTTATGCCGCTCCTATGCCGGGTGAAGTCACTAGTGTATTTGTCAAAAATGGCGACCAGGTAAAAGCCGGTGATAAATTATTAGTGATGATCTCTATGAAAATGGAAAACACCATAGAAGCTCATGAAGATGGCATTGTGGAAGAACTGTATATATCCGAAAAACAGTTTGTAGAAGCCAATACCTTACTGTTAAAAATGAAAGAATAAACTGATTATCTCATCATCAAATTTCCAAATCAAAATGTTATATACAGAAGAACAAATACAAAATTTCAAAGAACAGACATTTGCTTATTTAATAGTCGAAGAAAAAGACAATACGCTTTCAATTACATTGAACCGTCCTGAAAAAAGAAATGCCTTTCATATGCCATTGGCAAATGAATTGGCTTATGCCCTCGCCTATGCTCATTATACCAACGATATTTGGGTAGTTGTACTTAAAGCAAATGGACCAACATTCTGCGCAGGCGCAGACTTAAAAGCATTTGGCGGTGAAATTACATCAGAGGAGGTATCAAGTATTCCTGTACCAAAAGAATTAGTAAAGCTAGGTGACGAATTTAATGGGCTTCATAAGCCTTGTATTGCGCAAGTACACGCAGATGTATATGCAGGTGGATTCCTGATGATTGGAGGATGCACTCATGTAATCGCTGCTGATACTGCTAAATTTGGATTACCGGAAGTAAAAAGAGGCATTTGGCCATTTCAGGTCATGGCAACATTGGAACCTTTAATGTCGTCACGACAATTATTGGACCTGTGTTTACGTGCAAAAACAATAGATGCACAGGAAGCAAGAAATATCGGATTGATTACAGAAGTTGTAAAACCGGAAGAGCTGGAAAATGCAGTTCAAGTACTGGCAGCGGAAATCAAGGAACAATCCCCAACAGCCGTTAGATTAGGCTTAAAAGCTTTTCAGGAAATGAAAAATATAACTACTGACGAAAAACACAACTATTTACATAGCATGCTGATGCGATGTTTATCCAGCAAAGATGCAGCTGAGGGTTTAACTGCATTTAAGGAAAAGAGAAAACCTATTTGGAAAGGAGAATGATTGAATTAAAAAAATATCTGGTATACACTAAAATCAATCAATATGTCAAATAAAAAACTAATACTAAGCGCTGCACTCACAGGAGCAGCTACCAACCGTTCATATTGTCCTGCAATACCATATACACCTAAAGAAATCGGAGAGGAAGCTAAACGTGCTGTTGATGCCGGCGCAAGCATTGTTCACATCCACGCACGCGAAAATGATGGAATGCCAAGCTGGCGCACTGAAGTTTTTGAAGAAATCAAAGCCGAAATACGCAAACATTCTTCCGATGTAATAATAAATTTCTCAACAGGTGCTATCGGCCTGTCGGTAGAAGAAAGAATAAAACATTTACCTATTACTAAACCAGACATGGCAGCATTTAATATGGGTAGTATGAACTATGCCATTTTTTCAAAAAAACAAAAAAAATTCTATTGGAATGCCGTGTTCGAAAATTCGTTTGACACTATGATTAAAGTTGTAAAAACGATGAATGAAAACAACATCTGTCCTGAAATGGAGTGTTTCGATACAGGGCATATTCACAATGCAGTACCCCTACGAGAAATGGGCTTAATACCTGACAATGCCTGTTACAGCCTCGTGATGGGTGTATTAGGAGGCATCCCTGCAAGTATCGATAATTTAATTCATCAAATAAAGCAAGTACCTGAAGGTGCATTTTGGCAGGTAATCACTATCAGCAGAAAACAATGGCAGCTTGCAGCAACAGCCTGTACGATGGGAGGAAATTTTCGCGTTGGATTAGAAGATAATTTTTATTTACCAAATGGCGAAATGGCAAAGTCAAATGGTGAATGTGTAGAATGGGGCGTAAACTTAGCACGCATGTTAGACAGAGAAATTGCTACCATTACAGAAACCAGAGAATTACTTAATATTAAAAGTATAAACTAAAAATACTACATTAAATGTCACTCCTATCCTCTTATTACTTAACCGAAGATCATCATTTGTTCCGTAAAACCTTGCGTGAATTCATGCAAAAGAAGTTATTCCAAATCTAAACCGATGGAAAGAAGAAGGACAGTTGTCAAAAGATATCTATAGAAAAAAAACTAACTCTAACAACGTTGTAGAAACAGAAAAATAAAGGTAAGCGACATCAATAAAATGATGCAATTTGGAATATTATTTAAATAAATAAAATGGCAACATCAGCAGCACTTAGTTATTATTTCAGTGAAGATCATGAATCCTTCAGAAAAACCATTAGACAATTTCTGGAAGCAGAAGCTATTCCACATATTGACAGATGGGAAGCAGAAGGTAAGATAGACCGTGAGTTCTGGAAAAAATTCGGTGAGATGGGCTATTTCGGACTTGGCTACTCTGAGGCATTGGGTGGTAGCAATCTTGATTTTTTCTACGATGTCATTATGCTGGAAGAAATATCAAAGGTTTTTTCAGGTGGATTTGCCATTACAGCAGCAGTGCAGGTATTCATGAGTACCCCTTATATTCTGGATCATGGAAGCGAATACTTAAAGGAAAACTATTTAAAACCTGCGATTGCTGGAGATAAAATAGGATCTATAGGAATTACTGAGCCAGGTGCAGGTAGTGATGCAGCTAACATTCAAATGCGGGCAAGAAAAGAAGGCGATAATTATATCTTAAACGGAACAAAAACATTTATTACAAATGGTGTATATGGTGATTTTGTAATATTAGTTTGTAAAACCAATCCCGATGCTGGATCAGCTGGTGTAAGTTTAATAATAGTTAATCTAAACAGCGAAGGAATATCACGCAATAAATTAAAAAAATTAGGATGGCATTCCTCAGATACAGCAGAGCTACATTTTGACGATGTAAAAGTACCTGTAAAAAACCTTTTGGGTGAAGAAGGGAAAGGGTTTTACTACCTAATGGGGGGATTGCAATTAGAGCGATTAGCAGGATCTATTATGGCTTACGCAGGTTGTGAGTCTATTTTGGAATACTCTTTAAAATACATGAATGAGCGTAGTGCATTCGGAAGAACAATCAATAAATTTCAGGTACTAAGACACAGGGTGGCACAATTGGCATCAGAAATAGAATCTGTAAAATTCTTCGTATTACATACCTGCAGAATGCATACAGATGGGAAATATGCGGTAAAAGAAAGTTCCATGGCGAAACTATTAGCTACAGAACTTGCAGATAAATGTACCTACCAATGCTTGCAATTTTTTGGCGGTTACGGATATATGGAAGAATATAAAGTTGCCCGAGCTTTTCGGGATGCACGTATTGGAACTATAGGTGGTGGCTCATCAGAAATCATGAGAGAGATAATTTCAAAAATGGTAATCGATGAAGTAAATTATAGTCGCTCTGAATCCTCTACTTCAGAACATGACGTGGCTGATCAGCAACCAAACACAGCAAGAGAAATTATTCTGGCATTGCCATCTAGATTAAAGAAAGAGAAAGCTGCTAAAATTTCAGGTATATATCATTTTGATATCTCGGGTCCTAATGGTGGTCAGTTTACTGTAAAACTGGAAAACGGTAATTGTGAGATTTTAGAAGGATTACAAGGAGATGCTAAATGCCTTACAGAGGTAGAAGATACTATATATGAAGGAGTCGAATCCGGAAAAACAAATCCACAGGAAGCGCTGATGACAGGAAAGCTAAAGGTATCCGATATTATGGAAATGATGACCTTTAGCGGACTCTTCAAGAGATTATAACAGATTAAATGTTGTTAAACTATACTGTAATCTGCGTAAGATAATTCTTACTATTATTGCCCAAATTAAACAGCACATCTAAAACACTAAGATCATTAATAAAGTCAAAACGATCACTAAACACCTGTGTATAGGGAGGTAATGGCGTGTATACTCTACCAGGTATTATAAGATTACGCAAATCCCTTATCCCTTCCGGAGGAACAGCTGAGTAAACATCCGTAATAACTATAGGCAGTTCTGTTCTTAAAATCTTTGCGATGACCTTCATTAAGGCAATATTATATTCAAATAAAAATTGAAATTGGTCTCTATAAAATGAAGCAAAAGCATCTTCATAAAATTCAAAGAATGGAGAACGTCTGTATGCAGAGGTGAAACTTTGCCAGTGGAGTTTTTGCCAAGGTTCATTATATGTAATTCTCACATCCTTCATAGCTGAATGTTGATGCTTGCCACTCGCTAAAGGTATACTTAAACGCAAAAGTCCATTAGCACCTAAAATATGTGCTCTGTTTCTATAACTTCTCTTTGCATAATGCTCATGACTATCAAGATATATTCTATCAACTTTAAGCAAATTTGCCCAATAGGAACAACTACCAATATACTGAGCCTCGATTAGAATCTGATTCATGGCACAAAGATATCAGATTCTGATACGTATAAAAATTAAAAGTTAGGGTAATTAAAAGATTGTAAAAATAACCTGTACCCTTCTTATAACTAATAAGTAATAAGTATTTTTAGGAAGTGAAAGGCTTTCTAACGAATACTGGTATTATGCTGGCAAGAATTATATCCTACTTGCCTCTTCGCGTATTATATGTATTTTCAGATTTAACCTATCTTTTTTTAAGAATTGCCTACCCCTATAGAAAAAAGGTAATAGAACTTAATTTAAAGTATGCATTTCCAAAGAAAAGTTCAGAAGAATGCAACAAGGTGAGAAATCAGTACTATCATCACCTCTGTGATCTTGTAGCAGAGACTATAAAAAGTATCTCTATCCGAGAAAATGAATTTAGAAATCAAATGCAGTTAACACCAGAAAGCGATGCATTACTAAAAAAATATGAAAAAACTGGACAACATATTTTTGTTGCTTTAGGGCATTATGGAAATTGGGAATGGGCTTCTTTGTTAGCTGGAATTGAAACAGCATTACCCGCTACAGCATTGTATCTTCCACCCAGTAATAAAACATTTGAAAAATTTATTGTTAAGAATAGAGCACGTTTTGGTTGTAGACTATTACCGATGAATCAGCTAAAAACACTCTACAAAAAATTACAAAAGGATCCTAGCTTAATTGCCTTTGTTGCAGATCAGACACCGGTAGACACAGAGCAGGCATATTGGACAAATTTTATGGGAATTCAAACTCCGTTTTTTAAAGGTATTGATGTAATAGCAAGAAAAACAAATGCCATTGTTCTGTATTTATCCATAGATAAGATAAAAAGAGGCACATATTCACTGAAATTTCAAACTATAACCGAACAAGCTCAGATAGAATCAGAAAACCATATTCTGGAAAAGTTTACTCAACTATTGGAACGGGATATTCAGCAGCAACCTTCTTACTGGCTATGGAGTCACAGAAGATGGAAACGAGCCGGAATAGATTACAGTAGTAAGAAATAATAAAATGTGTAATTTTGAAAAGCTAATAGATTATTGAGACACAGATGACTAATGACCAATTACCTAAAGTTTCCGTAGTAATCCTAAATTATAATGGAAAACAATGGCTGGAAAAATTCCTACCATCTGTAATTGAACACACAACCTATCCAAATGCTGAATTAATTATAGCAGATAATGCATCAACTGATGATTCGGTAGTATTTTTAAGACAGCACTATCCGAACATAAGAATAGTGCACAACCTCAATAACACTGGTTATGCTGGAGGTTATAATGAGGCATTAAAATTGATTGAGAGCGACTACTATGTTTTATTAAATTCAGATGTTGAAGTAACTAAAAACTGGGTAGAAAATACTATTCAATATATATTGAAAGACCCTTTAATGGTTGCCTGTCAGCCCAAAATAAGATCATACCTCGAAAGAGATAAATTTGAATACGCAGGAGCTGCAGGCGGATTTATTGACAAATATGGGTATCCATTTTGCAGGGGTAGAATATTTGATGTATGTGAAACGGACTATGGTCAATATGAAAATAGTGGAGAAATATTCTGGGCAAGCGGGGCATGTCTGTTTATCAAAGCAGATTTATTTCATAAAATAGGTGGATTAGATATCGATTTCTTTGCACATATGGAAGAAATCGACTTGTGCTGGAGATTAAAAAATCTTGGTTACAAAATTGGATATTGTTCGGAGGCAACTGTCTATCATGTTGGCGGTGGCACTTTAAGTAAATTAAGTCCACAAAAAACCTACTTAAACTTCAAGAACAATAGATCGCTATTACACAAAAATTTACCGGATCAGGAATTAAACAGAATAACGACGGTAAGAAATATTCTCGATACCATCGCTTATATAAAGAGTAAATTGTCAGGAAATGGCGAGGAAGCTAAATCCATCCAGCGAGCGCTGAAAGACTATAAAGCAGGAATTAAATCACTAGACAAGAAGAGGATAGCATTAAAAGAACTTCAAACTTTATCAGCTATAGGTGAACCCAATAAAAAAGGTATTTATAATGGTAGTATCGTAAGAGATTATTTTATCTTTGGCAAGAGATTCTTTTCAAATTTAAAATTCAAATAATAGATGAAAGTAGTAGTAATTGGTGCATCTGGATTAGTAGGCTCTAACTGCATAAATTATCTTAAAACAAAAGATATAGCATGTGTTGGAACGTATTTCTCCTATCCTGCCCCTGATACATTTTTTTTTGATACACTTAATCTCGACAATCCAGATAACTTTGATTTAATTAGTTTCAAACCAGATATAATTATACACTGTGGCGCCTTAACCCATGTTGATTATTGTGAAGAGCATCCAGAAGAAAGTTATGAACTCACAGTGTTATCTACGAAAAATTGTATTGCACTTGCTAAAAGCATACAAGCTAAACTGATATTTATCTCTACTGATTATATATTTGATGGTAGTAATGGTCCCTATGATGAGGATGCATCACCTAATCCACTGTCGGTATATGGAAGGCATAAGCTTGAAGCAGAAAGCCTTGTAACATCAACTCTAACAGATTATATTATTCTACGTATCACAAACGTATATGGCGACGAAGAGCGGGGTAAAAACTTTGTATCGAGAATCATCCAACAAGTATTTGAACAAAAGAAACTCCTCCTAAAACTGCCAGTAGACCAATATGCAACTCCAATAAATGCCTATGATATAGCCAGATGCCTTTATCTGCTTTTAAAAGATAGAAAATCGGGTATCTACAATATTTCCGGTACAGATTATATGAATAGAGTACAACTTGCATTAAATGTCCTAAAATATTTTCCTTATGCTAATTATGAATTAATCCCATTAACAACTGAAGCCATTCAAGCTGCTGCAGCAAGACCATTACAAGGAGGATTAAAAAATAAGAAATTTATGCAGGAATACCCTGACTTCAGATTCTCTACATTAGACGACTATGTTAGCGAACGCAGCAATTCACTCGAAGAAGACTAGTAAACGAGCATACGAATAATCATTAGTATACCGAAGACAAAAAGACACACCCCAGCAATCCTTTTTACTATGGAAAGTTTCTCTATAGTAAGTCTGTTTTTTATAAAATAAGCAAATCTGATTTTTAGTAAATCAAACAAAAAAACCATACTTAATAAAGCGCTATAATATGCAGATTTTTCCATATTGGAATAGCTGAAAGAAATCAAAGTAGTTTGTATTCCTATCCACCATAGGACCACAAATGGATTCAAGATATTTATAGTAATACCTTTAATAAAAGCACCGAAATAAGTTTTAATATCCCTTATATCTGCATGTACAATGGACGAATTGGAAAAAAATGTGATTAGTCCAAAGAAAAGCAATACAACACCCCCTATCCAACCTATATAAACCTTATACTGTTCAAAAGGGAAATATTGTAATAGTTGATTAAGGAAAGCAATTAATATCAAATCGCTTATTATTATGCCTAAGACATAAAAAAGAGAAGAACGCCAACCTTTCGATATGGTTATATCCACTAATGCAATAAATATAGGTCCAATTAAAACGCTAATAGTAATACCGGAAATTAAGCCTTTAAGAATAGCATCCATAATTATGAAGATAAGACTTAATAATGTTACAAAAGAGTACTACACTTCAAAGACTACCTCTTGTTTAGGCAAACGAAGACGTTCGCCGTATATTCCATTTTTAGTCGCAGTACCTACAGATACTATCATACAAATTTCTGCTGCAAAAGGCAGATTAAGGAATTTCTTTACTCTAACACTATCAAAACCTTCCATAGGACAAGTATCATAACCTTCGGCCTTCATACTTAACATAAAAGTTTGTGCTGCAAGTGCTGCGCTTTTATGAACAACTACCCGCATATCTGTAGCAGTAACCTGTCTGGGTACTGGCTTAAATAAACCAATGCCACTAAATAAGATTTTTTTAAAAATGCTGGTTATCCCAAAGGGATCAGAAAAATATAGCGTTGGAATAATTTTTTTATAATAATCCATCATCATCTTTTCTCTCTTGCCAATAGTTGGGGGGAACGTTTTCATAGATTCCTCTAAAATAAATGCTGCATGTGCTTTCCATTTATCTTTACGGGTAACTACTACCAACAACTCATTAGCTGTAGTAGCTGCATTTTGAGCTAAACAATAAACTGCCAATTCTTTGACCTTAGCAGGTGTTTTTACTCTATAAAATTCCCATAACTGAAGATTACTCGAATTAGGGGCTAATAAAGCTCTATCCAAACTTCTATCGACTGCATCTGCGTCAAAAGGTGCGTTGGAATCATATAAACGAACAGATCGTCGAGACTGAACAATATCTTCAAAAATAGCAGCATTTGTATTCATAACAGACTTAACGTATTTATATTGTAAAAGTTTAAAGAAATTATAAAAAAACTAAGAAGAAAAAAAGAAAACTACTTAGGAAGTTGCTCAGAATAATCTGTAAAAAACTTATCCAGTTGAAGCTTTAAACTTTCTTTACTCATCTCATGCCCCACCAGCTCCTTAGCTTCAATTAACAACTGATTTTGTTCAAATAACTTTACTTGTAATATCTCTGCCAATCGCAAAATATGCAGCAAAATGAATTCTCTGTGTTGTAACTCTTCGCGATGATTATACACCTTGTATTTATAACTTACGGTTATACTCATGCCTTTTTCCTGAATATCTGTAAGAAAAACATCTATAGAATTATTCTTTACATATGGGTATTTATTCAGAAGTATACGAATGCCCTCTATAAAATATTCGAGTTTATATAACTGTGTATCAAAGGGAATATAAAGCGTTGTTTTAAATTTTTTAAATACCCTTTGTCCTTTGTTATCTATAGTCATATCAGCTAACTTCCCATTTGCAACGGCAATGACAGAATCATCAGCAGTTTTTATTCTCGATGAACGGAAGCCTACTTCATGAACTACGCCCTCAAAATTATCTCCAGAGATAGTATCTCCAACTTTAAATGGTTTATCTATAAATAAAACTATAGATCCAATAAAATTTTTAATCGTATCCTGAGAGGCCAACGCTATAGATAAGCCTCCTATAGATATACCCGCAATAACAGTTGTCAGGTTAACATCAAAAATTCTAAGAATATAAAAAATACCAAAAATGATTATAAATAACTTGGATATCCGTTTTAGCAATTGTACTATCTGCGTATCAACCGGTATTGGTGACTTTTTAGAGATCTGTTCAAAATATTGAGTTATAACCTCAGTAAGCTTATACAAGAGATATACAAAAACAATAGCAGAAACCAGTGAGACGGCTTTCGTAAGAGAAGCAGATAGCTTTGTTGTTAATAATAAGGTCGGTAAAACCAACTGAACGATAAGAAAGCCAACCATTAAACTAAAAGAATTTGCAATAATCTTTAGTAGGTTTAAATCATCAAAAGGATAAGATATCTTATACTCAACAATTTTCTTAATGATTCTGTACGATATAAAACGAATAAGAAAATAGGCAATAAAAAATATACCAAGAATACACGTAAAGCCTATCCATTGCCAATAATGTAATTTCAAAAAAGTATGCTCTGATTGATACGGAAATAATTTCACCCAAATAACAGAACCAAATGGATATACATCCTTGTATAGACCAGGTATGGCTTCAATGGTCTCTTTAGAATAATACCATTTACCACCTATTTTTTGCAAATAAACCTGGGGTAGCTTAGGATGTAGTATATACACCATTCTTCTTTTAGTGCTGTCTACAAAATCAGGATTATCAGGAACATTCTCCAGCTTGATGAATATACCTTTACCATCAAATATCTGCTTCAACTGAATAGACAGTCGCTCTGCTTCTCTCGTATTTTTTATATTAAATGCTCTAGAGGATGTTCTTGGATCATACTCATTGGTTTGCAAATAGTGTAAATGCGTATAAACCGTAGAGTAAGGACTACCATTAAAGCTATCGTCTGCGTAAACATTAGATTGGCCGTAACATAGAACAAAAAGAAGTATTAAAATTCCATTTTTCACATCACAAATATAATCGAATCAGAATAAAATTAATCTAAAAATATAATTAGTGCTAATTTATTAATCTATATTATATGCTGAATATCAACATTTTAAAAAATAAACAAAATAAATATAGTACTATGTGTTGCATAGTACATTGTTTTAGCTATATATTTACATCATAAAACAAAAAAAGATAAAAACTACTCTATGAATACGCAACCATCAAACTCCTTCAGTATAGAGAATACTAAGATACAAATGCGAAAAGGCATATTGGAGTATTGCATACTTGGCATCATATCCAAAGGCGAAGTATATGCCTCAGATATTCTCGATGCACTTAAAGGAGCAAATATGTTAGTGGTAGAGGGAACTGTATATCCACTCTTAACACGATTAAAGAATGCAGGACTATTAACCTATGAATGGAGAGAGTCAACATCAGGCCCCCCCAGAAAATATTTTACACTTACTGAAAGTGGAAGAAATGCATGCGAAGAACTAAAGACAACCTGGACAGAACTCGCTGCCGCTGCAGAAAAAGCAACTCAATTCAAAAACCAATAGAAAACAATTAAAATATAAAGACATGACTAAGACATTCAATATAAACCTGGCAGGACAAGTCTTCACTATTAATGAAGATGCGTATGAACAACTACTCACCTATTTTACTTCTTTAGAAAAATTCTATAGTACAGAAGCGGGTAAAGATGAAATACTAAACGACATAAAATCAAGATTTGCAGAAGTATTTTTATTGAAAGGGAAAAGTTATATCATTACTATAGAGGAGACCACTTTAGCCATAAAAAATATGGGTAATCCAGAAGAATTTGAAATAGATGAGCAATCAGAAAAACAAGAAAAACAATATACTAATAGCACAACAGTAAACGGAAATAAAAAGCTATACCGAGATCCGGATAACTCCCTCGTTGCGGGTATCTGTTCCGGGTTAACTGCTTACTTTGGATGGAATGATCCAATATGGTTAAGGATCGCCTTTATATTAATGGTATTCATTGGCATTGGATCGCCATTTATTATTTACCTCATTCTTTGGATTGTTATGCCAGAAGCAAAAACTGCTGCACAAAAACTGGAAATGAGCGGACAGCAGATTAACCTCAATAATATAGAAAAAAAAGTACACGATGAATTGGAAAAAGCCAGTGACAATATCCAGAAAAAAGGAATCGGATTCTTACAACAGATTGTAGAAATCATTGGTAAATTAGTAAAATTTTTCTTTAAAGCGATTGTTGCCATTGGGTTAGCAGTACTCGTACTAGTAGGCGGAAGTCTTGGATTAGTATTTTTATTGGCACTGATTGGATTAACCATTATTGCTTTGTTTGGTATTCCTTACATCAATAAATATTATTTCGTACATACTACAGATGCCTGGGCCATGGGTATAGGAGGACTATTATTATGTATCATACCAATTATATTAATTACGGTTACTATTGTACATGTTCTTTCAAAAAAACTTAAACCATTAAAGAAACGTGTAATATTTCCATTGATAGGATTATTTATTTTAGGAATTGCATTAACTAATCTTTCTATTTATCATGCAAAAGAATTAGTTGCAGTAAAAAAGAAAATAAACCAGACTTATCCATTAAACTATGGATATTCATCTGACACGCTAATGCTTTCCATGAATCCAACACTAAAGGATGAAGACTACGATAACTATTCCATCAGTATTAACAGCAAAGAGGAATTAATGAATTATCTTTCAAACAATAAGGATCATTTTTTTCCGGTTTCTATTGAAATACTTTCAGGCATATCAGACTCCTTTGTGGTAGTTAAAGAATTTTCAGCCAATGGAAAAGACGAAAGAGAAGCCTTAAAAAACGCTACTCTGTTTTCACACCAACTTAATCAAAATAACAATCAGCTTATTATTGACCCATTTATTAAATTAAACAATAATAGCACCAAATTCAGAAATCAAAAACTGAAGATAAAAGTCTATGTGCCGGAAGGCAAAGTGATTCAATGGGATAAGCGTACTGAAAAATACATAGATGAGGATAAACTTTTCATTAATTGGGACAGCAAGAAAGACAACTCCTTAAATACTAAAAATGCGGATGAAATAGACGAATTATTGGAACAAAAACTGGAACAACCGCATTATATTTTCAAAATGCACCAGGGAGAACTTACGGCAATAGATTAAAACTAAAATATGTAATAAAAAATATATTGTTTTATTTATCTTTCTAAAAAAATAAAAAAATGAAGTCTTTCTTTAAAATTTTCTTTGCATCCCTACTGGCATTTGGAACAGCACTCTTTTTATTTATTCTACTATTCGTTGGAGGCCTGTCAAAAGGTGGCTCTAAAATTAGCAAGCCGGAAGCCAATTCTGTATTAAATCTTACCTTAAAGGGAGATATAACAGATAGAGCTTATAACAACCCTTTTAGAAATTTTAATGCGATGTCCGCACTTTCAGGATCTATAAAGGATGAATCTACTATCGGATTATTTGAATTAAAGGATGCTCTTAATTACGCTAAAACAGATGACCATATCAAGGGGGTATATCTTAATATCGATGAAATACAATCGCCTCCCGCAACTATGTTTGTAATACGAACAGCTTTAGAAGACTTTAAGAAATCTGGGAAATTTATCTATGCTTATTCTAATGCAGCATCTGAAAAAAATCTTTTGCTCAATAATGTAGCAGACAAATTCTATATGAATCCGCTTGGGGAATGTGAATTCGATGGGTTCGCCGTACAACGCACCTACATGAAAGGACTCTACGATAAATTAGGCGTTGATTTCAAAGTGTTTTACGTTGGCGAGTTTAAAAGCGCTACCGAAGGCTTCCGACGTAAGGAGATGAGTCCGGAAGACAGAATCCAGAGCACTGCCATGATTAACAGTATATCCGGAGAGTATCTTACCGGGTTAAATAAATCTACCTCTATTGCTGTTGACTCTCTGAAAAAAATACAAGACGACCTAAGTGTCATGGATGCCTCTGAAGCAGTACAATATGGCCTGGCAGATGGTTTAAGATACGAAGATGAAGTATTCTTGGAAATAAAAGAGAAATTAGGTTACAAAAAGAAAGATGCATTGAAACTGATTTCTTACAGTAAGTATAAAGACTATGTTAAGAGTAAAATATCAGCCACTAATGAGAACAAAATAGCCATCGTTTATGCCGAAGGTGAAATTAATGATAGCAAAGAAGTAGATGGTGTAATTGGTGGCAAAGGATTTGTAAAAATATTACAAGACTTACAAAAAGATGATGCCGTGAAAGGGGTTGTCCTTCGGGTAAACTCACCAGGCGGTAGCGCTTTTGCCTCTGAACAAATCAATCATGAACTGTTAAAATTAAAAGCAAAAAAACCAGTAGTTACCTCTATGGGAGACTATGCAGCATCTGGCGGCTATTATATATCTGCTGCAACAGACAGAATCATAGCTGAACAAAACACCATCACCGGTTCTATCGGAATATTTGGTATTATTCCAAATATCAGAAAAGCATTGAATGAAAAACTTGGAATTACATTCGACGAGGTTAAAACGGCTGCTCATTCCAATTATCTTAACCTTACCAACGACTGGGATGAAGTAGAAACGGCTAAAATGCAACAACACATAGAAAAAGGATATGCCATATTTCTCGACCGCGTAGCCAAGGGAAGAAAAATGGATACCGCTGCAGTAAATAAGGTTGCGCGCGGAAGAGTATGGACAGGACAAGATGCGCTTAAAATAGGATTGGTAGACGAGATAGGTGGCATGGAACTCGCTTTAAAACGCGTAAAAGAATTAGCTAAAATTAAAAATGCCGACTTGATAAGTTATCCAAAGGAGAAAACTTTTGCAGAAAGCTTCTTATCTGGAATATTTGATAAAGATGAAGACCAAGTAAAGATGCTTAAAAACCTTACTCCTCAATTGTTGTACATGAAACAACTGGAACAAATCAAAGCACTAGGCATACTACAATACAGTATGCCTTATGAAATAACCGTTAAATAGGGTTTATTTTTTTCTAAAGAAGAGGACTGAGATTAAGACTTCTTCTTTAGAAATTCTGTTCTAAGTACGATACTCATACCATCCACTTTGCAATCCACCTCTTCTTCATTATCTGTAAGTCGTATTCGCTTAACCAGAGTTCCTTGTTTGAGTGTAACATTACCACCCTTAACCTTAAGACTTTTGATTAAGATTACAGAATCTCCGTCATTTAAAACATTACCGTTACTATCCTTTACAATTAACTCGTCCATTATAATTTTACTTTTTTGTATTGTGGATCAAAAGTTTTCTTCTTACCCCAAATGCCGTCCAAGTACTTCTTATCGGCTAAAATAATAGCATCGAGTTTAAGATAACCCGAAACATCATTCTTATCCGTAATGCTACTAATAGGAGCTTTGGTGATCGCTACGAGTATTACACTTGAAGGTGATTCTAATTCAAAGCAATTAATAGTAGTTAATGTTTTCTCGGATTTAAGATATGACTGCTCTCGATAGGCAAAACCACTCGTGCCAAAAACATTTCTAATTTCTTTTAAAGTAGTCTCCCCAAATTTAAAATCAGTAAGCAGAGGGATATTTGCCTCCTTCTTTTGAAGCCAATCATTCTCCATAAATACTACTCTCCCATTATCTGTAGTTACAGAGAGATGATTCCCATCTGTAGTTTTATACTTAAGAGTAAATGAATCACTGCTTAATTTTTGTAAGTCCAACTTATAGTCTGCTGAATCATTGATTTTAACACCCAAAATAGCTAGATCTCCATCCGTAAGTGCAAAAAAGGCAATAGCCAATAAAAATATCGATTTCATTACTGAGAGTATAAAGAAATTTACAAATTATATCGAAGACTCTTTAAAGAGTATTAGAGAATAGAAAATATTCCATTAAAACTAACTACCTCTTTTACTTCCCCCTTTGAAGACACCGCGATTAAATCCACCGCCTTTATTAAAGCCACCCTTACCGGAACTACCGCCACCAAATCCACTGCCTCCTTTTAAGAATGGATTGCCCCCCTTATGTGCAGCACCACTAAATGAACTGCGCTTGGGAGCTTCTTTCTTGTCTTCAGAGCGACTAACAATAATCGTTCTTCCCATTATCTCCATACCATCCAACTCGCTAATAGCTTTATTGGCTTCTTCATTATTGGGCATCTCTACAAAACCAAATCCTTTGTTCTGGCGTGTGATTTTATCAATAATGATTTTAACGGAGCTTACTTCTCCAAATTTCTCAAACATCTCTCTTACCTCTTGCTCTTTAATTTTAAAAGGCAAACTTCCTACGAATATATCCATGATCTTATTTCTTGAAATCAAAAATAGTTGTTATTATTGAATAAATAATAGGATTGCATACAGTTTATTTATTATTAGGATCCAATAAAGGCAACCGAATGAAATTCATGTTGCTCGCAAGGTACTTTCTTCAGCAGCGTGCAGGTATAATAGTGCAATACTCCTCTATATTCCAGACAGCGCCCTGGGGAAACACCAAACAAAGTAACTATCTCAACCAGGCAATTGTACTAAAAACGTATAAGACACCCTTCCAGTTACTGAAATTGACACAAAAAATAGAAAAAGAACTAGGTAGGAAAAATAAATACCAAAATGCAGAACGCATCATAGATATAGACCTTTTATTTATTGATGATATACAGATAAATGCCAAAAACCTTACAGTACCTCATCCACGGCTGCATCTGAGAAATTTTACAATGGAGCCACTCCTGGAAATCAATCAAACATATATTCATCCTGTTTTCAAAAAGACACTGGAAGATTTAGCAAAAGATTGTGTTGATACGGGGAAAGTATCTATTTTTGACAGAACAAAATAACGGAACACAAGCGTTATTTAATTAATATCCCGGATAAAGAAGAGGATAATACATGATCTACAAGTTAATCACCATAGAAGGCAATATTGGCGCAGGCAAGACCACTCTGGCTTCTTTGCTGGCTGAAGAATTTAAGGGGCAGCTAATTTTAGAGGCCTTTGAAGAAAACCCTTACCTGCCTAAATTCTATGAGAATAATTCAAAATATGCGCTTCAATTGGAAATGTCATTTCTGATTGAGCGTTATCAGCAGCTCACCAGAATATTCAGCGAACCCAACATCTTCTCAAACTTTACGGTTACTGATTATATGCTGAAGAAATGTTTGCTGTTTTCTAAAGTAAACTTAAGCAAACAGGAATTTAAGCTCTACAAACAATTCTTTGATCAGATCTATAAAAAACTTCCGAAACCGGAGATTGTATTTTACCTGCATGCCGATACTGACCAGCTAATGCGTAATATCAAGAAACGTGGCAGAGAGTATGAACAAAATATGTCGAGAATCTACCTCAATCGGTTAGAAAAAATGTATTTCGAATTTTTTAAGCAGAATCCTGAAAATAAATACGTAATTATTGATGTCAATAATATTGATTGGGTTAGCAATGTTTTTGCCTATAAGCAGTTATTAAAGCTATTTGACAAAGAATATGCTGTAGGAATGAACTACGTTAAGTTAGATCAGGAAGAATTACTACACTTAGAGCAACCCGAATAGATTACTCCCTCTCTACAGATAATTTACTTACCACATCCCACAACACAATACCGGCAGCAACGGAAACATTCAGCGAATGCTTCATGCCAAATTGTGGAATCTCCAGGCAGGAAGAACAATGTTCTAGCATATAATCAGAAACACCTTCTACCTCATTGCCCAATACAAAAGCGTATTTCTTGGTCTTATCCGGCATAAAATCCTGCAATAGCACAGAGTTATCTGATTGCTCAACTGCGATTAACTCATAAGACATATTACTAAGCTCCTGATAACAATCCTCTGTTTTTTCAAAATATCTCCAATTTACTGTATCCGTAGCACCCAAAGCAGATTTTTGTATATCTCGCTGAGGAGGGGTGGCCGAGATCCCAGTCAGGTAAATTCCCTCTATCCGAAATGCATCAGATGTACGAAAAACAGAACCGATATTCATCGCACTTCTAATATCTTCCAAGACCACAATAACAGGGAATTTCTCTGCCGCCTTAAAAGCATCTGTGGATAATCTATTGAGCTCTGTAGTCTTGAGTTTACGCATATATCGTATTTTTACGTTCCTTCGTGTTGTAATATTTTGCGCCTAAAATAAACACTAATTAGGTTCTGAAACAAGTTCAACAATACGAATTAAAATAATATAAAGCAAAGTGTCTAAAAATATAGAAAAAGAAACCCCTTTAATGGGTCAATACAATCGGATAAAACAGAAATATCCGGATGCCATTCTGTTATTCAGAATTGGCGACTTCTATGAAACTTTTGGAGCAGACGCCATCAAAACAGCTGAAATATTAGGTATTGTACTGACTAAAAGAGCTAATGGCAACAATACACATCTGGAACTTGCAGGATTTCCTCATCATGCTGTAGAAACTTATCTGCCCAAGCTTGTAAGAGCAGGATACCGGGTTGCTATCTGTGAGCAACTCGAAGATCCCAAGATGACCAAAACTATAGTAAAACGTGGGGTTACAGAATTAATAACGCCAGGTGTAGCGATAAACGATAAAATTCTGGATCACAAATCCAACAACTTTCTTGCTTCTGTTTATTTCGAGGAGCAAAAGATTGGTATTGCATTTCTGGATATTTCTACCGGAGAATTTTTGATGGCAGAAGGTGATGAAAGCTATATGGATAAATTGATTCAAAGCTTCTCCCCCTCCGAAATTGTTTTCCCGAAACAACAACAAAAGCGATTTGCCGGTATCTATGGAAATAAATACTATACTTATGCAATTGAAGACTGGGTATATCAGGAAGATTTCCTGAAAGAAAAACTACTACAACACTTCCAGGTGCAGACCTTAAAAGGATTTGGCATAGATGAACTTCCTCATGGAATAAAGGCTGCAGGCGCGTGTCTGCAATATCTTGCAGAAACAGAACACCATAAGCTACAGCACATCTCTAATATCTCAAGGATTGAACATAATCAATATGTTTGGATTGATCGATTTACTGCACGCAATTTAGAGCTGATTCAAAGTACTCATGAAAAAGGTGTTCCACTCCTGCAAATACTGGATAAAACAGTTTGTCCAATGGGCAGCAGAATGCTGAAACGATGGATAGTATTGCCTTTAAAAGATATGCAACTCATTCATGAACGCCATGATGCAGTTGAATATATTATTCGTGAGCAGGATATACATCAAACCATTATTCAACAGATTAAGCAGATTGGCGATCTGGAACGATTAATCTCCAAAGTACCTATGGGTAAGATTAACCCGAGGGAAGTATTTCAACTACATCGGGCACTTAATGCCCTTCAACCATTAAAAGAACTTTGTCTAAGCTCCAATAATAATGGATTGAAAAAAATTGG
>CANHGL010000023.1 GCA_947460245.1 Sphingobacteriales bacterium | reverse complement strand
TATTACCTTAACTCATGGTCAGTGGTTAAGTATACCATTTGTAATTGTTGCATTTGTAATTTTATGGGCTTCCTTTAAAAACAAGGCTAAAACATCTGTTTAGTCTTCTATTTCGTCTCAAAGTCCAAGCATATTGAATTGATACAATAGCGGAGTCCGGTTTTATCCCTGGGTCCGTCTTCAAATACATGTCCTAAATGCGATTTACATTGTTTGCATACTACCTCAATGCGCGACATGCCATGGCTATAATCTAATCGGGTTTCTACAGCGCTATTTCCTGCTTTATCATAAAAGGCAGGCCATCCACATCCACTATGGTATTTTGTCTCAGAAGTGAAGAGTAGGTTACCACATGCTTTGCAGGTGAAATTTCCATGCAGATCCGAGTCAGTATATTTACCTGTAAAGGGGCGTTCCGTGCCTGCTTCCCTCAAAACATGAAATTCCTCATCAGTTAGTATTTCTTTCCACTCTGCTTCTGTCTTATTTTTGAAACTTTCTTCCATATTTAGAATGATTGTTAACTGTTTTTATAACGTGCTTTTTGATAGAAAGTTGCAATATGTTATATTCGTGATATAATGTTAAACCATCTTAAGATCTTTGCTGCTTTTTTATTCCTGTTGAGTACTCAGCTAATATACGGATATAATAAAGACCTTAGATTGCCTGTTTTGTCTTCCTCCTCCAATGTGAGTTTACTTACTGTAGGGAGGTCGGATGCAGAGGTTTACCAGTGTTTCGGTCATACGGCAATTCGTGTTAAGGATTCCATTTATGGATGGGATTTTGTTTACAACTATGGTACATTTAATTTTGCAGAGCCTGGATTTCTGATGAAGTTTATAAGGGGTAAGCTTTTGTACTTTGAGTCGATAGACAATTATCCGGAATTTGAACAAATGTATAGAGAGGAAAACCGTTGGATACGGGAGCAGCCTTTGAATCTTACACAGAATGAAAAACAAATACTGTTTGAGCGCCTGACAATTAATGCCCGTGAGGAAAACAAATATTATAAATATGATTTCTTGTTTGATAATTGTTCCACGAGACCACGAGATATAATATTGTCACTGTTTAAAAATGTTACAGTAAAAAAGGATGTAGATGATGCTGCTACTTTTCGTCAGTTGATAGACAGGAATGTGCATAATGAATGGTTGGATTTAGGAATGGATGTTCTAATTGGTATTCCTACCGATCAGAAGGCAAAATTTGGGAGAACGTTTCTACCATTAGAATTAATGGAGTCTTTTGATAGTGCAGTGGTAGATGGAAAGCCTTTAGTTTCAGGTAACAATTTGCTACTCGACGCAGTCCCTGAAGTTCAGCCTGTAAATTGGTTTACCCCTTCATTTGCTTTCTGGATCTTGTTGTTATTTATGATTTTATTACAAGTTAAGGCTGCTGTTTTATCAAAGTATAAAATATTACCGGTAGTCTTTCTGAGTATATTAGGCTTATTCGGTTGGGTTTTCTTATTAATGTGGTTTTGTACAGATCATGCATCTACGAAATGGAATTTAAATATGTTATGGGCTATGCCTTTAAATATCCCGTTAGTATTTTTTGTTTATAAAAAGCAAATGCCTTCATGGTTGCTCACTTATATTAAGATATACCGTATTCTGCTAATTAGCTTGTTGGCAGTGTGGTGGGTTAATCCCCAGGCATATCACCCCGCAGTAATACCGCTCATTCTTATTTCTATTTTATGTACTTCAATTTTTTTACCGGTGCCCACTCAAGAGGATTTTAGACGTAGATGGTTCCGGTAATAAGAGCTGTGTTTTTTTCTTCCAGAGCATCTTACTTCTAAACTTACTTTTAATTTCAGCTTGCTCTTTTTTTATCGATGTATATTGTTGTATGCCTAATATATTGTAATATACTTCTTCCAATTTTTGATAAGATTTTTCTGTAGAATAATTTTTAGAAAGATTCAGGTATTGTTTTCTTGATTCATTTAGTTCAAATTGGTGCGTATACCAATAGTTAATCTTTGCGGTAAGTTCTTCCGTTGTTGTGAAAAGGAATTTGTCGTTAAGTGCAAATTGTTTGGTAGCACTTAAAGGAGAATCAGCTATCAGTAAGGGTAATCCACATGCCATAGCTTCTATCGCCGTCATGCACTCTACTTCCACGGCTGCTGCGTGTATGTAAAGATCAGTGCTGTTGTAATATTCTATAATCTTATCTGCAGGTAATAAATTAAATTCTGTTGGAACAGAAAGTATCTTTTGGCTTAACGATAGTAGCCGAGCTCTTTGTGGGCCATCACCTAAAATAATAAGTTGAATATTATCTTTGTAGGGAGATGCTGCAATGGCATCTATAATCATCTCTTGTCTCTTCTCTACCGCATTCCTGCCTACTGTGAGAAGGGTAAACTTATCCGGGTATCTTTTAGGGTAGGCTATAGGTTTGTATTGTGAGGGTACCCCATTGGAAATTACAACTGTTGGTTTTTTTAAGCCATACTTTTTGATTTCCGTTTCAGCAAAAGTACTTGGGCAAATCACGAGATCAGATCGATTATAAATAAAATGGAGAAATATTTTATAAATGAATTTAGTCCATAAAGGATTTTTAAGACCCGCATTTTGTGTAAGTTGTTCACCTTGTACATGAAAGGTAGAGATAACTGGTTTCTTTAGTTTTCTGGCAATACGAACAGTCCAATAGCCTAAATAAAATGGAAGCTGATTGTGTACGATGTCACATTTTGCTATAATAGCTGTTAATGCCTTTATGTCGGGTAGTGCGAATACAAATTTCATTCGCTGCATTATCCCTTTTAGGTAGGCACCCGGAGGATAAAATTCTTTTAAAGGTATTTTATGATGGTCTATCTTCCCAGTGCTCGCAACCCATACGGTATGCCCATTTTTCCTTAGCAGTTCGGTAAATCGTTCCGTAGAGATAGCAGCCCCATTGGAAGCGTTCTCAAATATATCAATAACCTGAACTATTTTTAGTTTCCTAACCTCCTCATCCATCACACCACATTTTCATCTTTAATGTATATTTTAATAGATGATCTTGTGTTAAGTTAATATGAAAACGCCCAACCATAAGGTTGGGCGTTTTCATTATTTTTGAATAAGGTAAGTAGATTACTTAGCCTTAGCGACAGCTTTTTTTACTTTGTGCGGTCTGGTTTTACCGAAAGATCCTAAAAATATCTTTCCTTTTCTAGTTTTTTTATCACCTCTTCCCATTGGATATTATTTTTTAGATGTGTTTAATAAATCAAAGATACAAAATTTATCAATTAAATGTCACACGTTAAACCTGAAATGCATTACATCTCCATCTTTTACTACATATTCTTTACCCTCAATACGTAGTTTGCCCTGTTCGCGGCAGGCTGCTTCAGATCTAAACTGAATATAATCATCATATCCAATAACCTCAGCCTTTATAAAACCCTTTTCAAAATCTGTATGAATAACGCTGGCTGCTTGAGGTGCCTTCCATCCTTCATGTATCGTCCATGCCCGCACTTCCTGAACCCCAGCAGTGAAATAGGTAATTAATTGAAGTAATTTATAAGCAGATCGTATCAAACGATTCAGGCCTGGTTCTGTTAGCCCGTATTCTGATTGAAACAGCGCTTTGTCTTCTTCTTCCATTTCTGAAATCTGAGCTTCTACAGAGTTGCTCAGGATAATTACTTGTGCCCCTTCAGTTTCCGCCATCTTGGTTAAGGCTTCGGAGTATTTATTGCCGGTAAGTATAGATGCTTCGTCTACATTGGCAACATAAATTACCGGTTTGTCTGTTAAAAAGCAGAGATCAGCAAATATTTGCTTGTCTTCCTTAGAGAAGTTTAATGAGCGTATATTCTTTCCATCACTAAGGCATTGCTGACACTGCATCAGTATGTCATATTCGTGTTTGGCTTTTACGTCATTTCCAACTTTTGCCTGTTTTTGTATTTTCTGAGTTTTCTTTTCTACGCTGTCCAGGTCTTTTAATTGCAGCTCTGTGTCTATTATGTCCTTATCGCCAATTGGATTGATAATACCTTCTTCTCTTAGTATATTCTCATCTTCGAAACATCGTATTACATGTATAATGGCATCTACTTCGCGGATATTTGCCAGAAACTTATTACCCAATCCTTCGCCCTTACTTGCGCCTTTCACCAATCCTGCTATATCAACAAACTCTATGGTAGTAGGTATAATTTTATTGGGGTTCACAATTTCTGCAAGTTTATTCAGGCGGTCGTCCGGAACATCTACGAGCCCTACATTGGGTTCTATTGTACAAAACCGGTAATTGCTGGCCTGTGCTTTTGCGTTATTGCTAACGGCATTGAATAAGGTAGATTTTCCCACATTTGGTAATCCTACTATGCCACATTGTAATCCCATTCTAAATAGCTTAATGATGAATAATCTAAATTGAATCGCAAAAATAACAATTTGATAGGGATATTTCTAAAAAGATCTGAGGTTCTATTTGTTGTGAAGTATTCTGGCTGTTAGAACCATTGGCCCTTTAAACTATAGAAGTGTTCCACTTAATAAGAGAGAGGCAACCGCAAAATAGATGATTAATCCTGTTACATCTACCAATGTAGCCACAAAAGGTGCGGAGGATGCTGCAGGATCTGCACCAATTCTCTTGAGAAATAAGGGTAGCATGGATCCGCATAGGCTTCCCCATAAAACCACTCCGGTTAATGTAATACCTACGGTTAATCCAATTAATATATAATGTTCTCCGTAAACCGGACTAATGGATGACCAGATGACTATTCTCAGGAAGCCTATTACTCCCAACATTGATCCTAATACTAATCCACTTAATATCTCTCGTCTCATAACACGCCACCAGTCTGTAAAGGTGATTTCTCCTAATGCCATTGCACGAATGATAAGAGTGGATGCTTGAGAGCCGGAGTTTCCTCCGCTGGAAATAATTAATGGAATAAATAAAGCTAAGATGACAGCCTTGGAAATTTCATCTTCAAAAAAACTCATAGCTGTTGCTGTTAGCATTTCTCCTAAAAATAGAATGACTAACCATGGCGCACGTTTTTTGATGAGTTCCAAAAATTCGGTATTCATATAGGGCTCATCAAGTGCTTCTGTACCACCTATTTTTTGAATATCTTCGGTATCTTCTTCGCTCTGTACTCTTAAAATATCATCAATGGTTACGATGCCAAGAAGGATATTATTGTCGTCTACTACCGGTAGAACTGCTCTGTTGTTTTTTCTAAACAGGAGTGTGGCAGCCTCTTGATTATCGGTAACATTGAGCGCAATGTATTTTTTATCCATCATATCGCTGATTAGCGTTTCTGGCGATACAATTAGGAGCTCCTTGAGGTTGATATCATCAATCAGTTTCTCCTGCTCATCTATGATGTATAGAAAGTTGATGTTTTCAATAGATCTACCCAGTTTTCTGATTTTATCTAATGCTTGCTGCGCGGTAAAAAAGGATTTTACCTCTATATAATCAGGATTCATTAATCGTCCAACGCTGTCTTCCGGATAGCCAAGTAGTGACAAGGTTTCTACTCGGTCTTCATAGGGGAGAAATTGCACTAGTTTTTTGACTACTTCGCTTGGAAGTTCGCTTAATAATGCTGTTCGGTCGTCAAAATGCATATTCTGAACAAGAGTGGCTACTCTCTCAGATGGGAGGGTATGAATAAGATTTTTTTGAATTTTTAAATCGAGGAATTTTAGTGTTTTTACAGCACGATGCGGTTCTAGGTTTTCCAAAATTTTATAGCTGTAATCCGGAAAATCATTTAAGAAATCTGCCAATTCCGTTGTTCTGAAACCACTAAAGTTAGGCTTCTCCTCTTGGAGAGTAGCTAAAATCAGATCTTGTTGGGTTTCAATAGACACGCTATAAAGTTTATCGAATTAAGTTTTACAAGTTAGAAAAAATAGTTGAGGGTTAGGTTGCGCTTGGTATGATAAAAGTTAAAAATCCCATTTAAATAAAAAAAACCGCAGAATGCGGTTTTTAAATTCAGTTATGAATATACTTTAGTCCCATTTGTCTACATCCTCAGATAGGTTGGGTTGTATTGATGATGGAGGTGTACCAAGGTCTTCAACTTCTCCAGTTTCAGTTGATTCTTTTTGATAGGTAATGATAGTGTCTTGTCTGAACTCTCTGTCCTCGTAATCATCATGATTATGTGCATCGAAATCATAATCAGGAAGTAGTTCTGTTTTTACATAATCTACGGTTTCCTGCATGGCATTCACAAACTTTATAAAATCTTCTTTGTAAATAAAGATTTTATGACGTTCATAATTGTCATCTTCAAAGCGCTTTTTACTCTCTGTGATAGTTAAGTAGTAGTCATTCGCTTTGGTTGTACGTACATCGAAAAAATACGTTCTTCTCTTTCCGGCTCTAACTCTCTTAGAGTATACGCCATTCTTTTCATAATTCTTTTCGTTCTCCACTTTTCAAACTTTTTTGTGCACACAATAATATTTCAAAAAAGACAACAATAAAAATTAATTACTCCACAGTATCAGAGAATGTTAATAACTGCGAAAACCTTATTTTTCATTGGTTTCATTTTGTTGCAGTTGATATAATTCAAAATATATACCTCGCTTCTTTATCAGCTCATTATGGCTGCCTATTTCCGCTATTTTACCTTCTTCCAAAACCAGAATTTTATCAAAATTCATCACGGAGAAAATCCTATGAGTTATAAAAATCAAGGTTTTTTCTTCCAAGGCCTTATTGAGGTTATCAAGGATTGTTTTTTCAGTTTTTGCATCTACAGCAGAAAGGCAATCATCTAGTAATACTACCTCGGGCTCTTTTACGAGGCAGCGAGCTATGGATATTCTTTGTTTCTGACCGCCGGATAGCATCACGCCTCGTTCTCCAACTATAGTGTCATATTTTTTGGTGAGTTCTTTTATGTCCTGATCTACACAAGCTATTTCTGCATATTTTTCAACGCTGGCATTCTCTGTATCTTGGTTGCCAAACAGGATGTTGTTTCTGATAGTATCTGAAAATAGAAAGACATCCTGTGGGGTATAGCCTATTTTATTTCTGAAAGAATAGAGGTTGATTTCTTTTATAGTATGCTTATTAATGAAAATATCACCGGTCTCTGTGTCATATGTCCTAAGTAATAGTTCTGCAATTGTAGATTTTCCACTTCCTGTTCTTCCTACGATTGCAATTTTTTCTCCTCGGTTAACTATAAAGTTAATCTGCTTCAGCGCTTGAATTCCTGTATCTGGATAGGTAAAGGATACATTCTTAAATTCTATATGCTGAATAGGCCCTAAGGGACTATTAGTGGTATTAATAATTTGGTTGGTATCTTCTAATAGATGATTAATTCGTTTTTGAGATGCCTCTGCTCTTTGCACAAGAGATACGCACCATCCCAAAGAAGCTACCGGCCAGGTAAGCATATTAATATAGAATACAAATTCAGCAATATTTCCGGCGGTAAAGCTTCCATTTAAAACTTCTTTTCCACCAATATAGATGACTAACAGGGTGCTAATGCCTATAAGCAATAGCATAAGAGGCGCAAAGAAGGATTCGATTTTGGCTAGTGATATATTTTGTTCCTTATAATCTTCGCTTGCAGTATAGAATTCTTTTTGGATCTGTTGGTCAATGGAAAAAGATTGTATTACTCTTACGCCCGAAAATACCTCTTGAGCTCTTGAGGTAAGACCTGAAAGGGCTATAGATATACGTTCACTCTTTTTATTGATAATATCACTCACCTTATAGATAGAAAATGCTAAAATGGGCAGGGGTAACAATACAAGAAAGCTTAGATAGGCGTTGATATCCAACATCGTATAAATAACCATGCTGAAAAGGGCAACGAGATTTATGGAGTACATAATAGCAGGGCCAACATACATTCTTACTTTAGAAACATCTTCGCTAATTCTACTCATGAGATCGCCGGTATTGTTTCTTTTGTAAAATGCGGTGTTTAAGCGTTGATAATGCTGGTATAATTCATTCTTTTGGTCATATTCAACTTTGCGCGACATCACAATAATGGTTTGGCGCATGAAGAACATAAGTAGCCCTTTTATCAAGGAAGTAATCAGGATAACTGAGGAAAAGAAAATAATGTAATAAGTAATATGCTTTTTGAGGGAAGTCTGAAGCGCAAATCCATTAGTGAGTTGGTATACAGACAGGTTCTCTTTGACGATGTCAATAGTGTAGCGTATATATTCAGGTGTGAATAGTCCAAATATATTTGAAGTAATCACAAATAGTACGCCAAGTAATAATAACCACTTGTATTTGTAGAAATACCTGTTAATTGCCTTTAGCGCTCGCATTTTACGAAATTAGGAAAAGGAATTGAATAATTGATTTTAGTATGGGTGCATAGTATTACAGTACTCATTTTAAGGTAATTTTTATTTGGGTGAGATATTCAAAGTTTAAGTTAAAATAATATGATTTTCATTTTTGAGCATGAATGATTTCTAAAATTATAAAGTATCTTTGCCAACCAAAAGTTCATTACATCCTATGATAACCAGAAGAAGTGTTCGGATTAAAGCTATGCAGTATATATATGCGTATGAAATAACGCTTCAGGATTCGGCTGTAAATGGCGGCACCCTAATGTCAGGTGATACAAGCTCCGTTACTAAGAAAAAAACAACTATAGCTCCCCCTGCTTTGTCTTCTTTTCAGAATTATTTAGAGAAAAGTATATCATCTGTAAAAGATCAATACTTGTATTTGTTGTTACATCTCCGCGAAATAGCAAATTTTGTTGAGACAGATGCAAAGGTTAAGGCTTCGAAGTTTATTAAAAAAGAAACAGACGTTAATTTCAATACTAAGTTATTAAGTAATGTTCTTGTTCAGTATTTGAATAATAATGCACTTTTTCAATTAGAAATTAAGAATGCCAATACGATTTCTCATATAGATGAAAATAGTATCCGTCAATTATATAAAAAGTTAGTTGAAAGTGAAGCTTATAATGACTACCTCAATAATGGTTCGGATTTTAATGTAGATGAGGATAGAAATATAATCTCTTACTTGCTAAATGCTATAATGCTGGAAGATGAGATTTTTCTTGCTAATACAGAAGAGTGTTTTACTAATTGGATGGATGACGCAGAGTTTGTAGTAGAAGCGGTCAATGAGGTGATACAAAAAAGTAAGAATGAGTTAAAATTACATTTTGAAAAAAATAGTTTAAAAGATAAATTCAAAGAAATAAATCAATTTGGTATTGATTTATTTAATAAGACGATATCTCACAAGCTGGAGCATCAGCAGATGATTGAGCCAAAGCTTAAAAACTGGGATACAGACAGATTAGCCATAATTGATGTTATCCTGATTAGAATGGCGCTATCTGAGTTTTTATATTTCGAAAGTATCCCCATCAAGGTAACCATAAATGAATACCTCGATATATCAAAAGAGTATAGTACGCCCAAGAGTAAAGACTTTATAAATGGAGTCTTGGATGCCTTGATGCGCGAACTTAAAGATGCTGATGTTTTACAGAAGACGGGCAGGGGTTTGCTTTAAATAGTAGTTGCATTTTCCTTAGTTATTTAATATTTCATAATTTTCTTTATATTTAAAAGAGTAAAATAATGCTATGAAAAATCTATTTATATCTGTTTTTTTATTTTTAGGATTAGTCGCGCATTCGCATACATATGCTGGTGTTCTTTTGGAATATAACATATCTTTTGATGATGATTTATATTTTCAAGGCAGTAGCATCCCCTCTGGTTCAAAATTTCAGATTTTAGACATATCACCTGATGATTCCTATTACTCCAATAGAGCAGAGATTATTGGAAAGACAGGCAAGACAATTAGTTCATTGGATTTGGATAATGAGGGCTATACATCAGGGTCTATTAAAACTGATGATGGCAAGAGTTATTATTTCTTCAAGGTAAAATTGGGTAAAATAGCTAATGGCAGGTCTTTAGCTAATTCTTCCTTCATTACAGGTGTCCTAAATGAAGGCGCTAAAGTTTATTTGGTAGATATTAGTCCGGAGGATGCTTATTATTCAGACCTTTCTAAATATTTGGGTAAGAAGGGTACGGTGAGTAAGGGTAGTATGACGATGAAAGAAGATGGATTTTATGCTGGAGACTTTAGTTTTGATGATGGCTCTAAGGCTTATTTTTATAAAGCAAGATTTTCATATTTACCTGTTCCTGTAAAGAATAAAAACAATGAAGAGGAATCATGGAGTTCCGCGGTAAATGAAAAGGGCGTTAAAAAAGGAGATAAGATTATTGTTACAGCAGTTCATAAAGAAGATAGTTATTTTACTAATCGTTATGAGTATATCAGTAAAGAAGGTGAGGTTGTTGACGGATTGGATTATGATGCATTAAAAGACGGGTATTCAGGAAAGATAAAGATGGCAGATGGCAAAAGCCCTTATTTTTATTTGGTGAAAGTTAAAAAAGCTTCTCCTCCAATTTCAACTTCTCTTAATATGCCATTAACTAATATCTCTAAAGGAACCAGAGTCGTAATTACAGATATTGATAATAAAGATAGCTTCTCATCTAATAAGAATGATTATATAGGAAAAATAGGCAGGGTGGTAGAAGGCCTAAAATATCAAGAGGATGGTTTTTACTCAGGATTAGTTCGTTTCGATGATGACAGTGAGGTATATTTCTTCATGGCAAAAGTTACTATTTTAAAATAACGCGTATTATTTATGAAAAAAATATTCTTCTCTTTAGCCGTTCTCTTTTTGCTGTATTCCTTTCTTCCATTGCATGTCCAGATGGGCCTAAAGCACACATTTGCAGATGTGGATGATTATCGATTATTCAACAGTCATACAATTACTAAGTCAGCTCATCCTAAGGCATGGAGTATTCAATCTGACTATAATAATAAGAAACCCAATAGAGATTTATTGGATTTTTTTAGTGATCGAAAAACCTGTGCTTACCTGGTTATACAGGATGGTAAGATAAAATATGAGCAGTATTGGGAAAACTATAACCCCACCACTATATCCGGATCTTTCTCCATGGCAAAAACTGTAAATGCTTTACTAATTGGTAAATTAGTGGAGCAGGGAAAAATTACATCTCTGGAGGATGATGTTAAGCAATATGTACCTCAGTTAACGAATATTCCAAATGGTAAGCTAACTATAAAAGAGGTATTAACGATGAGTGCCAATATGGATTGGGATGAGTCATACTGGAACATATTCTCTCTTACAGCAGCTTCTTATTATGGTAATGACCTTGACAAGTTAATGGCTAAGTTAAAACTTAGGAATAATGGTAATACGGGTAAGTTATTTGAATATCAAAGTTCCTGCACGCAGATACTAGGATATATAATTAGAAATGTCACCCATAAATCGGTAGCCGAAAATGCGCGTGAATATCTCTGGAATCCATTGGGTGCAGAGAGTGATGCTATTTGGAGTACAGATGATCATGGAGTTGAGAAATCATTTTGCTGTTTGAATGCTACAGCCAGAGATTTCGCACGTTTGGGGCAGTTAGTGCTGCAAAATGGCAAATGGGATAAGGTTCAATTGATAGATTCGGCTTATATAGCAGCTATGACGACACCTGCAACTTATCTTAAAGATAGTAAGGGGCATGTTTGTGACTGGTATGGGTATCAAACTTGGATGATCAATTACAAAGGACATCAGATTCCTTATTTCAGAGGTATTCTGGGGCAGTTCATTTTTGTAGTTCCTGATCGTAATGCTGTTATAGTGCGTTTGGGTAAAAAGATAAAAAGAGATCCGGATGATCCGAAAATGCAGAATGATGATATACGCAATTATATTGAAGCAGGACTACAGATTTTAAACGATTAAATTCAAAATGGATTTAATTTAAATAAAAAAGCGACCAGGCAAACCTGGTCGCTTTTTTATTTTCGGTTATTTGTTTAGTGACGCAAACTTATAGTAAATGTTCTTCCATTATCTAAAGTTACACTGGCTGTCTCATCACAATCTCCATTTCCAAAATTAATAATCCCGTATCTGTCCGTGGCTCCATGGCGGATAATCTTTGCTTCTCCGCTAACAAATTCACGACAAGCAACTTTCCTGATTAGTGGAGTAACTGTTGCTGCATCATAAAGTATGCCCCTTCTGGATAAATGGGTTCCTGTACCGGTAACACTATAAACATCGTCTGTGAAAGTAGAAGTAGTAATCCCTTCAATCCATTCTCTGGATCTGCTGGAAATACTTGTACAGGTAGTTCCATCAGAAAAGGTTACAGTCCTGGTGGCTTGTACCCCAAAAACAAGGTTGCCATTATTATTTTCCCCTTGATTAGTTACTGTTCGGTCTATATCTACTTTATTATCATTAACATAGTAATTCTGAGAGGTGATATGAATAACAGTGCCCACATCTCTGTATCTCCCGGTATAGCTTACAAAAATTTTCCCTTTTCGGGTGGTGCCATAGCTGTTTGTACATCCTGTTCCAAAATCGATGGTAATGATTCTTGGAGATGAAATAGTATCTCTTGTAACTATAGCACAAGTCGTAAGTAAGTCAATAGAATTATCTGGTGCAATGCGTAAATCGGGAACTGATCCTTCCGCATATGCCTGATCTGCCATAATTTGAAGATTGTCATCTTCAACTTCTGCGATACTAAGACTCTGCACAGCAGCAACCTCCGTTTCGTCAGTCAGATTCTTCTTGCAAGATGTTAATCCTAGTATAGCTATGCTTAGTATAGCTATAGTGCTGTTTTTTAATGGGTACTTTGTCATGCTTTTTTATTTAATGGTTTGACGATTTTTAACTCCATAGGTTTAATCGCACACTTTCGTTGTTCATAAATTAACGTAAAAGAGATGAAATTCGTATAATTTCATCGGCAAAAGGTTTCAGATAGGCGGGTGTTCCGCTCTTTGAGTTGTCAAAAGTCCAGTAGTAAGTCCTTCCATTGAGCCGGATTTCAGCATACCATAAGTTTGGGCTGGATGCATTGAGATCGATAAATATCTTTTTGGTTGTTTCGGTTAGTGCAATAGGTACTTTATTCTTTAAGTCTTTTGCAATAGTAAATTTATCATCAGCAAGGAAGCTTTTGAAATCGTCCAGATTTTTGCTTGAGAAATATTTTACAGTGCTGTCTTCCTTCAGTTTTAAATTATCCAGGTAGTAAACAAACCTGCATCCTTGACTGCAGTTTCCTTGTAGGGCACCAAAAATAAGATAATCAGGATTTGCATAATTTTCTTTTTTACAGGATATTGCCAAAAGTAATATTGTAATCGATAGAATTAATTTCTTCATGGGTTATTTTTAGTAATTCGGATTATTATCAAATCTTCTACTTAGCTCTCTGATGGCATTGCCAACTTGTTTCTCCAAGAGATTCTTTAGGATAAACCCTGTGGGTGGAATCAGTGCTTCAAATTCTATGGTATATTCAAGCCTGGATTTTTGTTCTCCTAAGGCGGTGAAATTTAAGGTTCCGATATGGTTTTTCAAAGGACTGACAGAGGTAATCCTGTACTCAATTAATTTTGGTTCAATATATTGAGTAACCGTTTCCTGTAGAATAACAGGGAAGGCAATTAACAGTCTTGCAGAACCTATGCCATTAATATTTTTTGCTTCTTTGCTATTTTTTATTCTTCTAATAAAAGCAGGAAATACTTCACCCATTCTATTGTGATCGCTGAAAAAAGAAAACAAGCGTGTTACAGAAGTATTGTAATCCTGAATAAAATGTATTTTGTGTTTTTCCGCCATAATTATTTTGATGTAGACTTAAATAAAATAACGCTCTATAGCCGTGTCATAAATTGATTTAAATTCAGTGATACTTCCAAAGTTTTCATTATCCACTATAAGATCTTTGCCTTTTACTATTCCGGTATGCCTGAACGGGATAGCGGATACTTTTAGGAATTCTTCTAGTTCCTCTTTATGGTTTTGGCTTATAGACACAATTACTCTGCTTTGTCCTTCTCCAAATAGACAAGCATCTTTTCGTAAGGTTGAGCAAGTAGTAATTTCAAATCCGAAATTATTTATCATTGCACTTTCCAGTATCCCGATAAACATTCCTCCTTCACTTAGATCGTGAGCAGATTGCAATAGTCCCTTCTCTATCAATTGCGCAACAGTTTTTTGGATTTTTGATTCTTCCTTTAAATTAAAATGGGGAGCAGGAGAGAGTTGTACTTTGTGATGATGAAATAAATACTCAGAACTGGATATGTCGTTTTTGCATTCGCCTATCAAATAAATAAGATCCCCTTCGTTCTTAAAGTCAAGTGTCATGATTTTATCTACGTCGTCAATCAATCCAAGCATACCAATGGTAGGAGTTGGGTTTACCGCACGGTTAGGAGATTGGTTATAGAACGATACATTTCCGCCGGTAACAGGGGTATCGAATTCTATACAAGCATCACCCATGCCTTGTAGGGCATGAACGAAGTTCCAATATACCTCCTCATCATAAGGATTTCCAAAATTTAAGCAGTTCGTAATAGCTAACGGTTTTCCTCCGGTACAGGTAATATTTCTTGCTGCTTCTGATACGGCTATAGCAGCTCCCTGGTAAGCATCTGCATACACATAACGAGAGTTGCAATCTACTGTAACCACTAAACCTTTCTTTGAGCCTTTTAATCGAATCACAGCTGCATCACTTGGCCTATTGGTAGAAGCGTTGTTGATGCCTACCATAGAATCATATTGTTTGTAAATAAAACGCTTCGAAGCAATATTAGGATTTTCCACCAATTCTTTTGCAACAGTTTTAAGGTCGTGAGGAACTGGAATGGAATTGATATTAAATTCATCTCTCTTGCTATGGTAAGCAGGCTTCTTAAATGATCGCTCATACACGGGTGCGCCTCCTCCCAATACCAGTGTGTCTGCAGGAACTTCAGCTACCAGTTCATTATCCATAAAGTATTGGACCAAATTACCTTCAGTAACTTCCCCGATGATAGCACAGTTAAGATCCCATTTCTCAAAAACCTGCTCTACTTGTTTTTCTTTTCCCTTTTCAACTATGATTAGCATCCGTTCCTGAGATTCAGATAATAGTATTTCAAAGGGTTGCATGTTTTTTTGTCGTGTCGGCACCTTGTCTAGCCATATCTTCATGCCATGTTCACCTTTGGCACTCATCTCATTGGTAGAACAGGTAATTCCTGCGGCACCCATATCTTGCATGCCTACCACGGCACCAGTTTTTATAACTTCCAGGGTAGCTTCGAGCAATAGTTTTTCTGTAAAAGGGTCACCGACTTGTACGGATGGGATTTTATCTTCAGCATCCTCACCAAGGTCTTCTGATGCAAACGTTGCACCATGAATTCCATCCTTGCCTGTTGCAGCACCTACAATATAAATTGGATTTCCTACACCCATAGAGGTAGCAGAAATAGTCTCACCTACTCTAACAATTCCAACGCTCATTGCATTAACCAAAGGATTTACCTGGTAGCAGTCGTCAAAATATACTTCTCCTGCTACGGTAGGAACGCCAAAACAGTTCCCATAATGAGAGATACCCTTAACAACGCCTTTAAGAAGGTGTTGTGTTTTTTTATTGTCCAGATTGCCAAAACGAAGAGAGTTCAGCGAAGCAACCGGCCGTGCCCCCATGGTGAAAATATCTCGATGTATTCCGCCTATTCCGGTGGCAGCACCCTGAAAGGGCTCTACAGCACTTGGGTGATTGTGAGACTCTATCTTAAAGGCACATGCCCAGCCATCACCAATATCTACTAATCCTGCATTTTCTTCTCCGGCCTCTACCAATAAAGCTTTTCCTGTTCTAGGTAATTTTTTTAGATACTTGATAGAGTTTTTATAACTGCAATGTTCGCTCCACATGACGGAGTAAATACTTAGTTCCGTAAAGGTCGGAACACGTCCTAAGATATTTTTAATTTTCGCATATTCTTCTGGTAGTAATCCTAATTCAGCAGCTGTTTTTTCAGTTACTTCGGGCGAATGATTGGTTGATAACATCTTATAACAATTATTATATCCAAAAATAGTTATTTATATCTAACCTTAAAATATTATTTATTATCAGTACAATAAATTGCTTATTTTTGATTCCCAATCTATGTTTAAGGAAATTGCAGGCCCGGTTGTTTATTTTTTACTGTTATTATGGTTGATTAGATCGAGCTATTTCTTTAAATCTAATATGCTGTCTAAGCAGTTGCTTGTTTTTGTTTTTTCTTTAAAAACTTTTAGTGCAATTTTGTTCGGCTATCTTTTTAAAGAGGGTCTGATAAATGGCAGAGATACATTTTTGTATTTTAAGGATGGGAATGTTATCTATGATACGTTAAAGTCGAATCCGTTGATTTACCTCAAACTGGCTATTGGCGCCAATGATTTTACACCAGTTCCCAAGTCGCTATTACCATATACCGATGCTATGAATTACTGGTTTGATAACAGTAATTATTTTGTTGTGCGTCTTAATGCAATTATCAGACTTTTCTCATTTGGAATTTATAATGTACATGCCGTTATATTTGCTTTCTTGTCATTCATAGGTGCATATAATTTGTATTTATTTTTTGAGGATAAGGTTGTCAGTAAGAGAATGTTGAAGTTTATCTTATTTGGAATTCCCTCTATTATTTTCTGGACTTCCGGAGTTCATAAAGAAGCTATAGTTATATTCTCATTGGGTGTGATCCTACGCAGCGTTGATTCTATTCTTAATTTAAGGAATACAAAGACAAATATGGTGTTCGCCTTTTTGGGATTAATTATATTAGGTTATACACGTATTTATCTGCTGGCATTTTTATTGCCATTAATTGCGGCCATAATCATTTATAGTAGATTTGATTTAAAACAGTCTTCATTTAAAATGTTTACTGCTTGCATTGTAGTGTTTGTTTTACTTGCCTTTGTAGTAGATATTTATGTTCCAGAATTTAGTGTTATAAATGAGTTTTTAGTCAGGAGAGCCACATTTTTGAATGCACACGGTAATATGTCATTTCCGGTCGAAAGTTTCCCTCATAATATAAGCGCTCTAATGATATTGCTTTGGGAGGCAATTACCAATCCTTTTATTCGTCCGCTACCAAATGATTGTAATAAGTTTCTTTCCTATTTGGCATCTTTTGAAACATATACGCTACTGATGCTATTGTTTGCCCTTTTAGTGGCATCTGATAAAAGAGCATTAATTACCAACCCTTATGCTATATTTTCTATATTTTTTGGTTTAAGTACGCTGTTTCTAATAGGTCTTATTGTGAATAATTCAGGTGCTATAGTTCGATATAGATCTGTGGCTATACCATTTATTTTGATTGGTCTGTGTATGGGCAAAAATAAAAATAGTTCACAAATTTCTGGATAAAAAGATAATAGTTATCATTTTCTTTGGAAATTATTCCTTTTTTTTTGCCATCTTAGCTTATAAACTATAAAAATATGTCAAAAACAAGGTTTAATGCATTGTCAGCATTTTCATCCAGACCCAAGCTAAATATTGAATTGCCAGCAGAAAAAATCTCTAGTTTCTTTGGATCTTCTGTATTTGGAGAACAGCAAATGAAGGAATTTCTACCCTCGGATGCTTATAAGCGTTTGGCTGCATGTATACGGGATGGTAAAAAAGTAGATCGGGATATCGCAGATCAGGTTGCATCTGCTATGAAAGCCTGGGCGATGAAGCAGGGGGCAACCCACTATACACATTGGTTTCAGCCTTTAACAGGTACTACTGCAGAGAAGCACGATTCCTTCTTTATGCCTAAAGGTGGTGGTGGTGTTGAAGAGTTTAGTGCTGATGCTTTAGCACAACAGGAGCCGGATGCTTCTTCCTTTCCATCAGGTGGTATTCGCGCTACGTTTGAAGCTAGAGGATATACTGCATGGGATGTCACTTCCCCTGCATTTATTATGACAGTAGGAAATGGCAAGACACTTTGTATCCCTACTATTTTTATTTCTTATACTGGTGAGACACTCGATTTTAAAGCACCTCTTTTAAAGTCTATTCAGGTATTGGATCAGGCGGCTACAGAGGTAGCACATTATTTCGACAGAGATGTGAAGCATATAAATACAACACTTGGTTGGGAGCAGGAATATTTTTTGGTAGATTCTGCTATGTACTATGCACGTCCTGATTTGGTGATGAGTGGAAGAACATTATTAGGCCGCCGCTCTCCAAAGGGGCAACAGTTGGAGGATCATTATTTTGGTGCTATACCTGAGCGGGTATACGCTTACATGCGTGATTTTGAAATTGAATGTTTGAAGTTGGGTATTCCGGTAAGAACAAGACACAATGAGGTGGCACCTTCTCAGTTTGAATGTGCCCCAATGTTTGAAGAAGCTAATCTTGCAGTAGACCACAATTCATTACTGATGGATGTAATGGACAGAGTTTCCAGTAAGCATAAACTAAAGGTGCTCTTTCATGAAAAACCATTTGCGGGTATAAATGGTAGTGGTAAGCACAATAACTGGAGTATGGGAACAGACACAGGTATAAATTTATTGTCACCGGGCAAGACACCTCGAACGAATTTGCAGTTTCTAACCTTTTTTATCAATACTATCGCAGCAGTAAACAGGCATGAGGAACTCTTGCGCGCCTCGGTGGCTTCTCATGGAAATGAGCATCGTTTGGGTGCTAACGAAGCGCCACCAGCCATTATTTCTGTTTTTACAGGTACTTACCTTAAGGAAGTATTGGATATGATTGAGACACGTGTGGATGAAGATAAGTTTGATGAACAGGATAATATCACGTTGCGGTTAGATATTCATAATCGTATCCCGGATATTATGTTGGATAACACAGATCGCAATAGAACTTCTCCTTTTGCCTTTACAGGAAATAAGTTTGAGTTCCGTGCTGTAGGCTCATCGGCTAATTGTGCTTTGCCGATGACAGTTCTTAATGCTATTGTTGCAGAGCAACTGAAGATATTTAAAGTTGAGGTAGATGAATATATTAAAGCCGGAGATTATAAAGATGTAGCTATCCTTAAAGTTTTGCGTAAGACTATCAAAGAAGCAAAACGCATCATGTTCGAAGGAGATAATTATTCCGAAGAATGGCATAAAGAAGCTAAGAAGCGTGGTTTGAGTAATAATAAGACCGCTCCTGTAGCGCTTGGAGCCTTTGTTTCCGAGAAATCTGTAAAGTTATTTGAGGAGCTGGGGATTTATTCTCATCGTGAAGTAGAAGCACGGTATGAAATTTCCCTGGAAAACTACATTAAGGCCATCCAAATTGAGTCACGTGCATTAGGAGAAATAGTGATTAATCAGATTATTCCTGCTTGTGTGGAGTATCAGAATAGGCTTATCATTAATGTAAAGGGCCTAAAGGATATTGGCATAGATGCCAAGCTATATGGAGCTCAGGTAAATATCCTGAAACATATTTCTGAAGGAATAGACAAGCTAATCAAACTTAATAATGATATGCTTGATTTAAGAGTTAAGGGTGGGGAAATTTCCGGTGTGCTAAAGCTTGCACAACTTTATTGTGATAAGGTTAGACCGCTAATGGATGAGATGCGAGAAATTACAGATGATTTGGAAGGTATCATAGATGATGAATTATGGCCCCTGCCAAAGTATAGAGAAATGTTGTTTTCTAAATGATGTAATAAAGGTTGATGGAAACATCAGCCTTTATTTTTGATTTTATGTTCAAGAATTGGTATTTTTAGCATATGAGAGGTTCGTTTTGTTGGTGGGTTTTTCCTGTTTTAATTTTGGGTGTTACTTCCTGTGCGCCTACTTCAAAAATAAAAGATGGTGAAACTGCCTATGTTTATAAAAAATATTCATTGTCTTCGGAGATGCTTCAAAAGGACTATCAGAAGTCAAAGGACATTAAAGAGAAATCCAAAATTGCTTTAAAGATTGCAGAAAGCTATGATAAACAATTACAGTTTACGGATGCTGAAGAATGGTATAAAAAGGTTGCAGATGCAAGGGTTCAGGAAGATGCTATACTTTATTATATAAATGCTTTAAAGCGTTTAGAGAAATATGAGCTGGCATTTAAGTCGTTGGAGGATTATCTTAAAGCAAATAAAAGTGAGAAGTTTCGTTTGCAGAAGGAATATGACTTCTTGCAGGATATAATCAGTAAAAGAAAAAAGCCGACGCATGTTAAGCTTTTTGATCTTGAAATTAATTCTGAAAGTCTTGATTTTAGTCCGTTTCTAAAAGATAATACTTTATTTTTCTCTTCAACCCGTCAGTCAGAAAAACCCTCTGATAATAATACGGACGCATGGACAGGCGAGGGCTATACAGTAATTTTCAGTACAGCTAAAATTTCATCTCAAAAGTTCGGAGACGTTGCGCCGATAGATAAAGTATTCAATTCACCATTTCACGATGCTGAGTTTGTTTTGACAAAGGATGGTAAGGCGGCTTACTTTACCCGCTGCGGTAGTGATCAAAAAAATAAAAATGAATTTTGTCATATTTTCAGATGCATAAAAAATATCGATGAATCATGGAGTAATCCTGAGCGTATTCAGTTGTTAGCGGATACTGTAAATGAAGGGCAAGCATTTCTTACTCCGGATGAAAGTGAGTTATATTTTGTTGCAGATGCAAAGGGTGGATATGGCAGCAAGGATATTTATTCTGCTAAAAAAAATATCGCAGGAGATTTTAGTACTCCTATTAATGCAGGCTCAAAAGTAAATTCATCAGGAGATGAGCTATTTCCTGTAATTACTCAGGATAATACTCTTTATTTTTCTTCGAACGGCAGAATAGGATATGGCGGTTTGGATATCTATTCTGCAAGTAAGGAATCGAAGATGTATACCAATATTCAGAACCTTGGCTATGGGGTTAATAGTGGTGGGGATGATTTTGGTATTGCACTGCTAAAATCAAAAGATGATTCTGTTCTGCTAACCGGTTATATTACTTCTAATAGGCCTGGTGGAAAAGGTAAGGATGATATTTATTTCTTTGAGAAAAGAATGTCACCCAAAGAGCCACTTCCACCTCCCGTTTATCTGCTAAAGATTTTGGTGCAGACAAAAAGTTATCAGAATGAAAATAATCCCAATTCTGTTCTTTTGGGGATGAAACCTATTGCGAATGCTACTATAGAGGTTTCAGGCAAACCTGATCCGGCTGCTTTAGGTATAAAGTTTATGAATACAGATGCAGAAGGATTAAAGAAAGTATTTATATCCAAAGGAAGCAGTTATATCTTAAAAGTTTCTAAAGCTGGTTATTTATCGCAAGAGGAAATGGCAGAAGCAAATAGTACCGCAAAGGATGGGGATACTATCGTAATTGAAAAAACGATAACACTTAGTAAAATCTATAAAAATGTAGAGATTGTATTAAATAATATCTATTACGACTATGATAAGTGGGATATTCGAAAAGATGCTGCTCAGAGTTTAGATTCCTTAGTGGATATATTAAAAAAGAATCCTACCATAAAGATTGAGTTAACTTCTCATACCGACTGTAGGGGTTCAGATGCATACAATCAAACGCTTTCCCAAAAAAGGGCGGAAAGTGTAGTAGCCTATTTGATTGAAAAGGGTATTGATGCTAATAGGTTAACTGCAAAAGGATATGGAGAGACTATACCTATTGATAGTTGTGAATGTGCAAAGTGTTCAGAAGAACAATATCAGCGCAACAGAAGAACTGCATTTAAAATTTTATCGGAATAATTAATGAAAACACTATTTGATCCCGCTACTCAGGTAATTCAATTGGGAAGATTAAATCTGCTTACTGCTGCTTCTAGTCGACTTTGGGGTAAGATGTCAGTAAGCCAAATGTTTAAACACCTTACGAAGGCTTTCCTAGTGCCTACCGGAAAACTAAAATTACCTAAAGATAAGTTATTCTATATTGCTGCTAACCCAATTTCCAGATGGTTGATGATAGAGGTGGCTCCGAAATGGCCTAAAAATATGGCTACTGTGGATGCTTTTATTATTAAAGAGGATCCTGATTTTGAAACGGCCAAGCAGGAGTTACTATCTGCTATGGAAGGATTTTTAAAAGCATCGTCATTCCATGGTTCTCATCCAGCTTTCGGAGTGATGTCTAAAGAATTATGGGGTAAGGCGATGTTTATGCATCTAGATCATCATTTAAAGCAATTCAACGTATAATGGCTCAATTGAATCGCTATGATCAGCGGGGAGTATCCGCAACCAAGGATGAAGTTCATGCCGCAATTAAAAAGGCAGATAAAGGTTTATACCCCTATGCTTTTTGCAAGCTATTTCCTGATTATTTAGGAAATGATGAGCTTTACTGTAATATTATTCATGCAGATGGAGCAGGTACAAAATCCGTTCTTGCTTATATGTACTGGAAGGAAACCGGTGATTTGTCGGTATGGAAAGGAATTGCTCAGGATGCTATTGTAATGAATACAGACGACTTAATCTGTGTTGGCGCTACTTCAAATTTTCTCTTATCCTCCATTATTAATAGAAATAAGCATCTGATTCCAGGTGAAGTGATTGCTGCCATTATTGATGGCACTAATGAGATTGTAGAGATGTTAAGAGATAATGGAGTGTCTGTTCATGCAATGGGAGGGGAAACGGCCGACGTAGGAGATACGGTAAGAACAATAATTGTTGATGCCGTAATGACGGCACGAATAAAAAAATCAGAAGTTATATCCAATGAGCATATCCGGTCCGGAGATGTTATTGTTGGCCTAAGTTCTTACGGGCAAGCATCCTACGAATCTGAATATAATGGAGGTATGGGGAGTAACGGACTTACCTCAGCGCGTCATGATGTTTTCTCTAAAGTTTATGCGGAAAAATACCCAGAGTGCTATGATCCCAATACGCCATCTGAATTGGTTTACAGTGGCTCAAAGTTATTGACAGATGCTGTTGATGGGGTACCTTTAAATGCTGGCAAATTAGTGTTGTCGCCCACGCGAACCTATGCTCCGGTAGTAGCTAAGATGATCCGTGAAATTGGTGTATCTAATATTCATGGGTTAATTCATTGCAGTGGTGGTGCGCAAGCGAAAGTGCTGCATTATATCAATCAGATGCATGTGGTAAAGGATAATCTTTTTCCTGTCCCTCCTTTATTTAAACTTATACAGGAAGAATCAAAAACAGATTGGAGAGAAATGTATCAGGTATTCAACTGCGGCCACCGAATGGAAGTTTATATTGATCAGCAATTTGCTAAAACAATTATAGATATCTCAGAATCTTTTGGAATAGATGCCAGGATAGTAGGATATGTCGAAGCCTCTGATATTAAAAAGGTGACTGTTAAATCACCTTATGGTGATTTTGATTATGCTTAAGTCTTCTTAATTTTTTTCTTCCAGGAATATCTCTGCCAGCATGCATCTGGCACTGCCTCCGCCTATCGTTTCTATGGTAGGTATGGAGACCATCAGAATAGCTGCATGTTTCTCAATTTGTTGAACCTGACTTTTGTTTAAGCTCTCAAAAGCAGTTTCAGACATCACCAAATAACGCTGGCCTTCTTTGTTGTGAACTTCCAGCATATTTCCTGCAAAATTATTCATCTGCGCTTCGCTGATTTCAATAATCTCATGTCCGGTCGATTGTAATTTATCTGTTAGAAGTTGTCTCTCCTCCTCTTCACGAATCGATTCCAGACAAATAATGGCAAATCCATCACCTATGGTTAACATTACATTGGTATGATAAACGAGATTTCCATCGCTGTCTTCGCTGTGGAAGTAGATATGGCTATATCCCAGAAGTTCGCAGTGAGCTATAAATAGGTCTTTATCTGTTCTTGGAGAAATACAGGCATATCCAATCTTATTGATATGATCAAATATGATACTACCAGTACCTTCGAGAAACTGATGATCGTTTTCACTGTCAGAAATATCAATGACTTGTTTGATCTCAAAGGATTGCTCAATCGTTTCCAGAATTTCATCACGTCTTTCTAGTCTTCTGTTTGGCGTATTCATAGGATAGAGGTATACCATCCCGTTTTGCTGCATACTAATCCAGTTATTTGGAAATACAGCATCAGGCTTTGCGGGTTCTGGACTATCCTGAATAACGAGAACACGGATATGGTGAGCCTCTAATTTTTTTACATAAGCATCAAATTCTGCTACAGCCTTTTCTCTGATTTCTTTTTCTGAAACGCCCTCAAGTGTCTGCTGGAAGGCATTAGATACTGCAGTTTCAATATTAAACTGAAAACTTGACGGACGAACCATTAATACGTTGGAAGTAGTTTGTTTTGCCATGGCTCAAAATTACAATTTAGTCGGAATGTTTCAGATTTATTTTATCGACTGTACTTAATACTTAAATAGCGTTGTTGAATTTAAAAACATGATTTTATTCCGGCCATTTTCTATTTATGATGAGAATGGGATTCTATTAGCGAGCGCTCTTTATAATAGGGTATTGTCATCATAAATTGACTGAACATTCTGGCCACTGTTGAACAGCACCATGGCAGCGATGACTCTTGTTGGTCTGCGAAATAGTAACAGTAGCAATATTCCCAAAGCGACAAAGAAATTTATATTGTTATTTATTACAATATAAAGTAAAGCATTCAGCATTGCGGCACTCCCCAATAGCATCATCTGTAAATGAAATGCGTGTTTGAAAATTGCAATTTTTTCTTTTAGTGTAACTGCAGAAAGAGCAGGTCTTGTTCGCATAAAGAACATAAACCTTGCTGTTATCACCATTATAAAAGTCAAAGTAATAGCGATAATCTCTAAAGTCATATGAGTAATTATTTTACTATCTTCTTCTTTTAGAAAATATCTAGAAACGGCTAATACTACTATTAATACGCCACAGATAATCCCATGTGTAATATGTAGTTTACGGAATTGTTGGCCAATGGTGTCTTGGAGAATCATGGTATAAAGTTACATGTTTGGTCTTAAAATACTCAGGATGCATTTAAACCATATGAAAATCAAATTGGTACATACAGATTTTTATTAAAATTCCTTCTTTATTGTATATTTATAGTATGAAAAGGCTCATAGTATACTGCTTTTTGGTTTCAATATTCGTTTTTACAGTTAGTTCCTGTAAGAAGGAGACGGATACTTATACCAGCGAGCTGGGATATAATTATTTTCCATTTGATTCAGGTGCATTCATCGTATATAAAATAGATTCGACCATTTTTGATGATTTCACAGGTAGCAGTAGGGTTTCTGTGAAATACCTGAAAGAAAAGATGACGGAGCATTTTACGGATAATCTTGGGCGGGACGCGATAAGAATAGAACGCTACTATGCCGATTCTGTTCCTGTATCCTGGCAGCTATTTAATGTTTTCTATGCGGTAAAGACCAATAAGGTTGTAGAGCGCGTAGAAGATAATTTAAGGTACTTGAAATTAATATTTCCGAACGATAAGGATAACCAGTGGTTGGGTAATAAGTTTATTATTTCACCCCCACCTTATATTATAGATACTTCCAACTACAGGGTGCAAGATTGGTTGTATACTATTAAAGAAAAAGATGTGCCTTATAGTAATGCTTACAAATCATTCGATTCTTCCCTGTTAGTCTATCATATTTATGATTCCTCCGCTATCAATAAAACTTACTCCGTTGAGCGTTTTGCCAGAAATGTAGGTTTGGTATATAAAGAATTTTGGATAGTTGCCGGTCAAACAAATATTGGTTTGCCTTGGGAAGATAGAGCTCAGAAAGGATTTATCTTAAGACAATACGCTATAGAATATGGTAAAGAGTAGATTTATAATTTTACTTCTGATATTCATTTCTTCTTCTGTCTTTGCTGAGTCAGATTGGTGTAAGTATATAGTTTATTTTAAGGATAAAGACTATTCCTTGAATATTGAGTCTGTATTCTCTAATAAAGCTTTGGAAAAAAGAAGGCATTTTAACATCTTGTTCGATCAAAGAGATTATCCGGTTAACCCGAGGTATTTATCTGCACTGCAAAAGGAGCAGGTGGTACTTAAGCAGTCATCCAGCTGGCTTAACGCAGTAATGATAGAAGCTCAGGCTAATCAGGCTGCCCAGATTGCGGCATGGCCCTTTATAGCTTCAATAACTAAATTAAAGGAGGTTTCTTCGTTGGGTATATCTGCAGTGCAGCAAGCAGATATTTGCGATGAAGCATTGACTTTTGAAGATAGCTACACGAGTTCTTTTCCTCAGTTTAATCTGTTGAAAGGGGAGTATATGCACGAGCAAGGATACAATGGAGAAAATATGACTATTGCTGTCTGCGATGGAGGTTTTACAGGTGCCAACACGAATGTTTGTTTTGACCATATTCGCTCCGAAGGAAGGCTTTTAGGTACGTATGATTATGTGAATAATGATTCTACGGTGTATGAAAGTATTTCTCATGGAACTAATGTGCTTTCCTGTATAGCAGGTGTTATTAATAACGATTATATAGGAACTGCAAGAAAAGCAAGGTTCTATCTTTTTATGACAGAAAATGCAGATACAGAAAGATTACAGGAAGAGTTTAATCTGGCAACGGCACTGGAGCGTTGTGCTCAGCTTGGTGTTGATGTTGTGAACATATCTTTGGGATATACCACTTTCGACTTGCCTTCTGAGAATCACGATACTTCAGATATGATGAAGAACAATACACCTTCTGCCAAAGCAGTTAATATTGCTTCCTCTAAAGGTATTTTGGTGGTCGTTGCAGCAGGTAATGAAGGTTCTGGTACCTGGCATTATATTTCTTCACCATCAGATGCGGATAGTGCTTTTGCCATTGCAGCCGTAGATGTTAATGGTAATCCTGCTCCCTTTAGTGGTTATGGTTTGGCCAACGACCCAAGGGTAAAGCCTAATGTAGCGGCAGTAGGATGGAATATGAAAGTAATCAGCTCCAATAATAGTATAGCAGTAAGTAGTGGTACTTCCTTTGCGGCTCCTTCGTTGGCAGGTATGGCAGCTTGTCTCTGGCAGGCATATCCGGGAAAAACTAACTGGCAAATTAAAACGGCGATAGAACAAAGTGCATCTCAATTCCTAACGCCGGATAAGCATATTGGTTATGGTATACCTGATTTTCAGAAGGCATACCAGCTGCTGTCTTCACCTACTTATGTTTCCAATGCATCTTTGGAAAATGAGTTAGTGGTATATCCAAATCCGTTTAAAAGCGCTATAACTGTTAGAAATCTTGGTGCTACTTCCATTTCCGATATTCGGTTAACGAATAGTATCGGTCAGGTGGTGTATAATACTTTCAATCCAGCGGATGGTCAGCTAGTATTGAACGATTTACCAAAAGGTATCTATTTAATGCAGATTACTACCAATCAAGGGTTGCTGATAAAAAAGTTAATGAAGGATTAATTTCATTCTGCATATCTTCCACGCATTACTCATTACTTTTACTCCTAATATTTTTTTAATGGGCAGCAAATTTTTTATATCCTTCTTTTTCGTCTCTGTTTTTTCATTGTCTGCCTTTGCCAAGAGCTCTTCAGCAGAGGATAGTATTACACAATCCGGTATTCAGAAAAATAAACAAACAGCGCTCTATACCATTAGTGGTTATCTGAAGGATGAGAAAAACGGGGAGGTACTCATAGGAGCTAATGTTTTTGTTCAGGGTAATAATACCCTGGGTGCAACCACTAATCTTTATGGTTTTTATTCCTTGTCCTTGCCCGAAGGAAAGTATCAGATAGTTTTCTCTTATCTGGGTTTTAACGCAAAGACGGAATCGGTTTTGTTGGATAAAGATTACCGACTGAATTTTGAATTATCTGATGCCTCTAAAACATTAGAGGAAGTAGTAATTACAGATCAGCGAAAAGATGAGAATGTTCGGAGTGCTACTCTCGGTAAGGAAGAACTTTCTACAGATAAAATAAAATCTATTCCTGCATTTATGGGAGAAGTAGATATCATAAAAGCTTTACAGTTATTACCTGGGGTTCAAGCTGCAGGAGAAGGAAATTCCGGTATCTATGTTCGTGGTGGTGGTCCTGATCAGAATCTAATTCTTTTGGATGATGCCATTGTCTACAATACCGGTCACTTATTTGGATTTTTCTCCGTATTTAATCCGGATGCTGTTAAAAATACTACGCTCTATAAGGGAACGATGCCGGCAAACTTTGGTGGCAGACTCTCGTCTGTAGTTGATATTCAAATGAAGGAAGGTAATAATAAACGCTTTGAAATGGAAGGCGGAATTGGATTGATTTCTTCCAGGCTAACAGTTCAAGGCCCCTTGCAAAAACAGTATTCTAAAAAAAAGAATAAGGGGTCATTCCTGATTTCAGGAAGACGTACCTATGTGTTTGATATTGCGCAACCCTTCATCAAGCAGACAGATTTTGCAGGTACCAATTATTTCTTCTACGATTTGAATGTAAAAGCTAATTATCAGTTTTCAGATAAGGATAGGCTTTATATCAGTGGATATTTTGGAAGGGATGTGTTTGTATACAACTCCTCTAAAAATCAAACCAATATAAAAATCCCATGGGGTAATGCCACTACCACTATTCGTTACAATCACTTGTTCAACGATAAGTTGTTCATGAATATGTCTTTTATTTTTAATGACTATAATTTTAGTTTCACGGGTGGTCAGCTTGATTTCTCCTTTAAAGCCAACTCCGGCGTTCGGGATTATAACGTAAAAACAGATTTTGATTACTATATCAATACGAAGCACAAATTAAAATTTGGGGTTACTTATACCCATCACCGCATGACACCCACGCAGGCAAGCGCTAAATCGGGAGATGCAGATTTCTCTACTACAAATATCAATACCCGTTACTCCCATGAAATTGCATGGTATATAGATCATGAGTATGATGCGACAGAAAATCTGAAGTTTGACTTTGGTTTTCGACTAAGTATGTTTCAGCAAATAGGACCTTTCACTTCCATAGAAGGAAATGGGTTTGTGGGACTTGATACTACCGTATATAAACGGGGAAAACCTATAAAGACTTATGTTGGGCCGGAACCTCGTTTCAGTATGCGTTATGCCTTCGGTAAAAATAATTCTATTAAAGTAGGAGCAGGGTTGAATTATCAGTACGTTCATTTGGTATCAAGTTCTAACAGCACACTACCTACTGATGTTTGGGTACAAAGTTCTGCATTGGTAAAGCCGCAGATGGCATTACAATATTCAGTGGGCTATTTTAAAAACTTCAAAAACAATATGTTTGAAGCTTCTGTAGAAGTGTATTTTAAGCATCTATGGAATCAGATAGAATACAGCGAAAGCTATGTGCCGGAGCTGAATATAGATCAGGAAACGGGGTACGTATTTGGAAAGGGTAAAGCATATGGTGCAGAGTTTTTCCTGAAGAAAAAAACAGGCAAATTGAATGGCTGGATAGGATATACCTTATCGCGCAGCGATCGTAAATTTCCGGATTTAAATAATGGAAAAGTATTTCCTGCAAAATATGACAGAACCCATGATATCTCCGTTAACCTGAGTTATGATATCAATAAGCAATGGAGTGTTGGGGCTACGTGGGTATATGCAACAGGTAATGCATTTACACTTCCCAATGAATTGTATTTTATAGAATTTGGCTACGTAACCGGCTATGGTGGCAGAAATACTTATCGCTTACCTGCATATCATCGTTTGGATTTCTCTTTAACGTATAGTCCTGTTCCTAAGCGTAAGCCAAATAGAAGATGGAGAAACAGTTTCAATCTTTCCATTTATAACGTATATAATAGAAAGAATACGTATTTTATATACTATAAAAATGAGGGAAGTTTGGTCGCTGGTAATTTAAAGTTTACGCCTATAAATGTTTCTTTATTTCCGGTTATTCCATCTTTCACTTGGAATTTTAAATTTTAGACGATGAAGAAAAAAGTTCAGCATAGTATCCGATATATAGTGTCTTTAAGCGCTGTGCTGCTTTTTGTAGCTTGTGAAAAAGAGATACAGTTAAACGTTCCTGCACCAGCTAATGCTGTGGTTGTAGAAGGGCACATTGAAAATGACCTTCCGCCCTACGTATTGCTTACCAAGAACTCGGGTTTCTTTGGAAATAT
>CANHGL010000022.1 GCA_947460245.1 Sphingobacteriales bacterium | reverse complement strand
TGCCAAAGAAGTTGGTGTACAACAACCACTTTGTATAGACGCAGATATGTCTACTGATTTTCCAGGTATACATTTCGGAGTAATGCGCTCCCCAATTACGACTGTAGAAAAAGGAAAAGCATTAGTAGATATATTTCAACACTACAGCAATGTAAGCTTGGCAGGATTAATGGGATATGAAGCACAAGTAGCAGGATTAGGTGAAAAAAATCCAACAAATGGAATAAAAAATTATGTTATACCCTTTCTGAAAAAGAGATCCATCATCGACTATAAAAAGAGAAGAGAAGAGATAGTAAGCTATATTCAATCAAAAGGCTACACGCTCAACTTAGTAAATGCAGGAGGTACAGGAAGTATTGAAAGCAGTAAACAGGAAGATTGGGTAACGGAGATAACTGTAGGATCTGGATTCTACGCTCCTGCTTTGTTCGACTACTACGCTAATTTCAAACATCAGCCTGCCGCAGGCTTTGCAATACAAATCGTACGAAAACCTAAATCTGGATTTTATACCTGCTTGGGTGGCGGATATATTGCGAGTGGAACTACAGGAGTTGACAAACAACCAAAGCCCTATTTACCTGAGGGGATTCAGTTAACTGATAATGAAGGAACGGGAGAAGTACAGACACCTTTTGAATATAGGGGTACTGAAACAATAGATATCGGCGACTCTATTTTATTTCGTCATAGTAAAGCAGGAGAACTCTGCGAACGCTTCCAGGAATTACATATCATATCAGATGGAAAAATACTGACTAAGGTTCCAACCTATCGCGGACAAGGTCAATGCTTCTTATAGTATAAATAAACATTAGACGAATAGCTTCTTAAAGTTTCTAGTATTTTTAAAGGACTATTTTTTTACTCCCTATTAATAGGTATATTGTAGATCAAAAATTACAACATCATGGACGTGCTAAACACAACAGCAATCAATGTAACTAATCCAATAAACGGAACCATACTCTATCAGATAGATAGTCCTTCTGACAATCAGCTCCAGGAAATATTTGAACGTGCCAAGTCTGTTCAAAATAAAATACAAGCGATGTCAATTGATGCGCGTATAAAAGAGGTAGAGAAGATTTTAGAATATGTAATGCGATATCAGGATTTAATCCTGGATACTATTATTTCAGAAACTGGAAAATCAAGAACAGATGCATTTGCAGCAGAAGTATTTGAGGTATGTGATGTAATCGATGTTTATAAGAAGATGGCACCAAAAGTTTTAAAAGATAAGAATGTTCCTATCCCCGTTTTCTTAATGGGAAAAAAGGCACAACAATTTATTGAACCTTTAGGTACTATTCTTGTGATAACGCCATGGAACTTTCCATTCTATCAGGTAATTGTACCGAGCTTAATGGCTTTCCTCGCAGGCAATGCAGTGGTGGCAAAACCTTCCGAGGTTACCCCTTTGAAACCGCTTTGGGATCATTTCTTCGCTAACAGCGGGTTTATGAAAGATGCTATTCAGATTGTTATTGGTGGAAAAGATACCGGCGCTAAACTGGTTGATCTTCGTCCGGATAAAGTACACTTTACGGGCTCCGTAAATACCGGAAAAAAGATAATGGAAGCCTGCTCTAAAAAACTAATTGCAGTAGATCTCGAATTAGGCGGTAAAGATCCATCAATTGTATTTGATGACATTAATATCGACAGAACGGTGAATGGCGTGATGTGGGGTGCCTTTACAAATGCAGGGCAAAACTGTACAGGAATCGAACGATTATATGTTCAGGAAGGCATTTATGAAAAATTCATCAATGAACTTGTAGATAAAACTAAAAGGCTTAGACCTTCCACTCCAGATAGAGACACTAAAACAGATTTAAGCTGTGATGTAGGTAGTATGACAGCACCATTCCAGGTGAAGATCGTAGAAGATCATATTACCGATGCACTGGCTAAAGGCGCTACATTATTGTGTGGTGGTATTAAAGAGTCAGGCTCTATGCATATGTTACCGACTATCCTTGCAGATTGCACACATGATATGAAAATTGCATCGGAGGAAACCTTCGGCCCTACTATTGCTGTTATGAAATTTAAAACAGAAGAAGAAGCTATACAATTAGCCAATGACTCACCTTATGGTCTTGGTGCTTCTGTATGGACTAAAGACATGAAAAGAGGCTACAGGGTTGCAAGGGCAATAAAATGCGGAAATGTCTGTATTAATAATCATATGCTCAATGAGGCTAATCCCTATTTACCTTTCGGTGGTGTAAAGGATTCTGGCTTCGGAAGATTTAAGGGCGAAGAAGGTTTACTAACTTTCTGTAATTTAAAATCTGTACTCGTTGACCAAATGAGCGATATGATTGACCCTCATTGGTATCCATACACTGCCACTAAAACTGAGTTATTGAAAAACTTAATGGATAGCTGGTTTAGCAAGAGTAAAAACTATATCAAGTTTGCTATAAATGGTTTGAAGATTGATACCATCGGAAAGAAAGAAAAATTTAAATAGTATTCATAGAGTATTAAATAAAGCTATGTCCAATAAAATATATGACTTCATCGTGGTAGGCAGTGGTAGCGGTGGCGGTTCTTTAGCCTATTACCTAAATAAGTCAGGTGCAAAGGTGCTATTGCTCGAAGCCGGGAAATTCTATCGTAAAAATACGTTTCCAAAAACAGAGGCAGAAACTTCTGCTAACTTGTATTGGGGTGGTGGAATAGAATTTGGTAAAGATGGAAAAATGGGATTTCTAAGAACCAGATTAGTTGGTGGATCTTCAATCGTATACCAGTGCTTAATGGACAGATTTGATGACAATGCTTTTGATGCCTGGAAAGATGAAAGTGGAGTAGATTGGTTTTCCAATGCCACTATGGATGCTCACTACAATCAAATTGAAAGAGATATGCAGCTCCACACATTCACTGCATCAGAAAGAAATAGAAACGCCAATCTATTTACAGAAGCCTGTGACAAACTAGGCTACAAATGGTCTGACCTCCGACGTGGCCAGAGCGACTGCGCGCACGACAGAGGGAATGACTGTATCGGGTGTTTAGGTGGTTGTTTCCGCGACTCTAAACAGAGTTCATTGGTAGCTTTCGTTCAAAAAGCAGAAAAAGAAGGATTAGAAATTATTACCGACACAGAAATTCACAAAGTAGAACCCAATAGCAATACTTGTAAAATACATGGAATACAAAACGGACAAAAAGTAAGTTTTGAAGGAACAAAGGTAATACTGTCAGGAGGAGCATTTGGTACCACTAGAATGATGAGTATGTCAGGATTCAAATCGAAGCTACCAGCCTTGGGTAAGAAATTTGCTTCACATCCACAATTTATGTGGCTGGGATTCCAAAACGAACCTGTAGATGCTCATAAGTTAGCCTTTCAAACTGTTGCCTCTAAAGATCCTAATTTCAGGAAAGAAGGCTTTAAATTAGAAAACGTCTTTGCTCCACCGATTTCCATTGGTATGCTAATGAATGTAACCGGAAAAAAACATCAAGACTACATGAAAAAATATAGATACATGCAGTGTATCGAAGTCGCAGTTAGAGATGAGAATGTCGGAGAAATACAATGTGATAATAACGGAAAACTAACTATTATCAAACCACTTACAGACCAAGATAAAACAAGAAGAGATAAAGGTCTTGCAGCAATAAAAAACATTTTGCAAACAGCAGGTGCCAATGAAGTATTTGAGTCTAATTTCTATTTTGGCTTACACTTAATGGGTGGTTGTGTAATGGGAACAGATTCGGATAAGTCTGTTGTAAATCCTGAATTTAATGTTCATGGTGAAAAAACGCTTTATATTGCAGATTCCAGTATTTATCCTAATGCTCCTGGTATTAACCCAGGCCTAACCATTAAAGCGTTATCCCATAGATTATCCACTCAACTTTTAAAATAAGCAAAAAACTATACTGATATCATGGCAAATCATTTCTCTAAAAGAGCAATAGTTGGACTTAAAAAAGTTGGCGATGTATACTGTCCTAAGAATGGAGAGTTTCCAGCTTATTCAGAGGTTGCAGGAATTGGCTACTTGGATCAACTCACCATCCATGTTCCACCTGATGATTTTACGGCGCTTAATCTTGCTTTAGCTATATTTTCATTCTTCCCAAAGGGAATTATAGAATGGCTGGTACTTACTTTCCAGAAAGCAGCAAATAATCCAAGTGAAGGAATATTACCTTCCACTTATAGACAATTAAACTTAGGTTTGCGTGGATTAGTATTTTCCACCTACTATTCCGAACTTATTAATCCGGAATATAAAGGAAAAACACCTCTGCAAATTATCGACTTTCAGATAAATCGTATAGAAGATTAATTTCCAAAAAGAAAAATATAGTTGATTGAATTACAATACACGAATCCGAACATAATGCCAAATCTATTCTACATATCTGAGTACATCTACTATACACTATCTTCCTTAAATAAATATAGGATTCACTCCCCTTTCGTATTCAAACTGGTAACTGAAGTATTTGAAAAAGAGGTACAGTACTCCGAATATGAAAGTATAGAAAAAATTCGCGATACACTTAAAGAAGACGATACTGTATTAGAAGTGATAGACCTCGGAGCTGGATCCAGGAGTATGAAGAGTAGCAAGCGTAAAATAAGTACCATTGCTAAAAAAAGTGTAAAGAAGGAGAAATATGGACATCTGCTGTTTATGCTTACGCGCTACTTCAAAGCAAGTTCTATCTTAGAATTGGGGACTTCACTGGGTATCACTACAAGCTACCTCGCCACAGCACAACCTAATAGCAAGGTAATTACAATTGAAGGCAGTGAATCTATAGCTGGCGTAGCTGCAGAGACGTTCAGGAAATTAGGCCTTGGCAACATACAATTAGTTGTTGGTAATTTTGATACAGTACTAAAAGAAGTATGCAACGACCAACAACAGTTTGATATCATTTTTATTGATGGCAACCACCGGGAAATCCCAACTATAGAATACTTTAAAACTGTATTACCATACACGCACAACGATACTGTATTGATATTTGATGATATACATTGGAGTGAAGAGATGCAGGAAGCTTGGGAGTTTATAAAAAATCATCCTCAGGTAAAACTCACTATAGATATTTTTGAAATGGGAATCGTATTTCTGCGAAAAGAAAATCGAGAGAAAGAACACATGCGTATTCGATATTAATTCGACCTAAGAAAATCTTTTAAAGTAGTAGCATCTTCCGGCTTGAGTTTGCCAGCGTGTATTAGGCGTAATTCTCTTCTATGTAAGGCACTTTCATAGAGGGATTTTTCTCTGTCAGAAACAGGTATTACACTCCTGATTTTTACAGGCTTGGAAGCAGCATCCAATCCAACAAAAGTAAAAAATGCTTCATGCGATTTTATTTCTTCCTGCGTATGAATATTCATTATAAAAACTTCACAAATCACCTCCATAGAAGTATTAAATGCTCGGGTAACAAATGACCTCAGGACAACAATATCCCCCATTTTTATAGGTAAATTAAAAGAAACATTATCTAAGCTAGCCGTTACAGAATAGGCACCTGAATGTTTAATAGCAGAAATACCAGTACAAACATCCATCCAGCACAATAAATGACCACCCATTAAATTTCCAATAGGATTGGTATGCGCCGGCATAATTAATTCAGTTTGTATATTAAGGGTGTCGCTGACAATTCTTCCGTCCATATAGCAAAGGTATAAGTTATTAGTAAATAGTTATATGTAAAATGAAATTAGATTCAAAAAAAATAATTTTATACTTTTACTTGTTCATACAGTAACTAATCGGTCGCGTAGTTCAATTGGATAGAATATCAGATTTCGGCTCTGATGGTTGAGGGTTCGAATCCTTCCGCGATCACTAATAAAAGCATGCCCCCAATTAGGGGGTCTTCTTTTTTAGGAGAAAGTATAATTGCATAGACTTTCGATAGAGAAAAGAAAATGAAATCCCGAAGGAATGCCTACTGTTTCTGAATGGATAAATAAGGATCATATCATGACCCTTCCGCGTCACTAGTAATAATAAGTATAGCTCCTACTTATTATCAGAGAAAGTAAGCTCGTATAGATGCGATTTCTGCAAAAGATAAAAGTAATAATATAACAATAACTTTTTAATAAAAGCTGAACTTGAAACCTGAAGGTGAAGGTATGACAAGCGGGAGTACGATCGGAGAATTTGTTGAGTTATGTAGGAAGTGCGCTCAATCGTGTGAGCAATGTCCTGAGCATTGTGACAAGGAAGGATGTGGAAGTGATTGTCAGGAAGAATGTAAAAATTGCTTTAAGATATGTGACACAATAGTTCAGAAATATTTTCAGAATAAGGTTATCACACAGAAGGATGTTCAAGATTGTAAAAATGCATGCATCACTTGTGCGGAACAGTGCGAGAAGCACAATTGTGAGCATTGCATACAATGCGCAAAAGATTGCAGAAAATGTATTGAAAAAGCGAGTACAATAATTATATAATAATCAGTAAAAACATAGCCATGGAAACATTTAATAAGAAAGAAGATAAAGAATCGCAAATGCCAAAAATATTTGAATATTTAATTGGTGAAGATATTTACAATCAGAGTGTGGAAGTCAATATTAATCTAGACGACTTGTTTAGCGAAAAAGAAAAAGAGTCAATAGAGGGGTGGAATGAGCAATACATCGGTGAAGCTGATTTTGGTAATGACTTAGATATTCCGGGTGCTGAACTAGATGATGATTTGGAAGAAATTGGTGAGGAGGATGAAGAAAATAATTATTATAGTATTGGAGGTGACAACCATAATAATTTAGAAGAAAACACCTCCTCTATTGAAATCATAGAATACCATGAAGAATAGAAAATTCCAAAATTATGGGATATATATAGATCGTAATCGTTCTTTCATATTGGCGTCGGATAGCATATTATATGAAGAAGTAATCCAGCCAGGAATACAGAATACAAAAGAGATTTGCTCGACTATAATCAGTCGATTGGATAATGCACACAGAATTCTGATATTCGGACCGTCTAAGCCAAAATATATTTTACAACAGGAAATCAGAAAAAGTGAGAACATGAACCATGTATCTGAAGAAGTACTCATTACTGAACAAATGAATGGAGAAGAGGCGCTCTTTTTTTTGCAAAAGATTATTCCTTTTTCATAAATCTGTTAAACACCTGTAGAAAGAATTTAACATATTATTTAAGTTGATAATAAATTAAGGCTATTGCTGCCATCGACATTAGTACAAGAGCTATGACACCCAAAATATTCTGCAAAATTGAATTAGTGAAACCTTGCATCACTTTTTTATTATTACAGATGTGCAGAATAACTGCAATCAACACAGGGGCTGTTAACCCATATAAAACAGCAGTATAAAATAACGCCTGTATGGGCGATATACCAATAAAATTCAGACTCAAACCAACTAGAAGCGATATCGCTATTGTGATATAGAATTGTTTTGCCTCATAAAACTTTTTATCCAAACCTCCTTTCCAATCAAATGTTTCAGTCATTATATAAGAAAGAGATCCTGCTAAAACCGGGATAGCCAAAAATCCTGTTCCAATTACACCGAAGGCAAAAAGCACATAGGCAAACTTACCTGCTAAAGGCTCCAGCGCTTTAGCTGCTTCATCCACCGTATCTACCTTATGAATACCGGCATTGAACAATACTATACCGGTAGTAAGAATAACAAAGTACATCACTAGATTCGAGAAAAACATCCCCAGATTTACATCTGTTTTCATATCGTCTAGGATCTGCTTATTCACAACTATCTTGTCCGGATCATGCGTCATATCTTCAGCCTCCATAGTTGCTTGCCAAAAAAAGAGATATGGTGAAATAGTTGTTCCCAGGATACCTACCAATATCAATAAAAAATCTTTATCCGCCTTTAGCGTTGGAATAAATGTATACTTCATTACCTGTTTCCAATCAGTATGAATTAAAAAGGGTACAATAAGATAAACAAACATCGGTAAGCAAAGCCATTTAAGGATATTAGACAATGTTCGGTAGGAAAATCTGATTATAAAAACCAGAATAAGTATCGTGAAGAATATGCTAAAAATATAATCAGGGATAGCAGGAAAAAGAAGATTGGATACAGCACCCATACCTTGTATATCTGCACCAATATTTAAGGTGATTGCAGGAAAACTGAATAGCAACATGAGATAAAGAATCGGTCTTGGATAATGATTCTTTAAAGTAGAGGTCAACCCAGTTTGAGTAACCAAACCAATTCGGGCGCACATGCTTTGAATAGCAGCCATTAACGGAAAAGTAAGCAATGCCGTCCATAATGTTGCCAACCCATAGCGAGCACCAGCCTGAGAGTAAGTGGCTATACCGGAAGGATCATCATCACTTGCACCTGTAATTAAACCTGGACCAAGCAACTTAAAAAGTTTTTTTAGCTTATTTAAAGGGGGCTGAAATGAATTTTCTTCTTCTAAAGACATAGCACAGATTGACGCAAAAATTGATAGAATTCAGCAATATTAAACTATCAAATGACAACAATCATTTATTTAATTAGCTGTTTTGATGTTTAAACAGCTAAAAATGAACCTTTTTACACAATATTTTATTATGACAAATTGTCACCTTCCTTTATTTTATGTAAATTTGCCTTCCCATTAATTTTTTAAAATATTACCGTAGGTACAATATTTTCAAATATGAAGGATCTCTTAGACTATACCAGCAATAAAAATCATGACGAAAAGCGTCAGGGCGAAGCATTGAATGTAATACTACAGAGCAGTGATATTAAAAACAATAAGCACTTTTATATTGAAAGCTATGGTTGCCAAATGAATTTTAGCGACAGCGAGATTGTAGCGTCTATCCTCTCTAATCAAGGGTATGGTATTACCTCGGATATTTTTAAGGCTGACTTAGTATTATTAAATACCTGCTCAATTCGGGAAAAAGCAGAACAAACAGTTCGCACACGATTAAGGTCTATTAATGAAATAAAACAACAAAGACCTGGAATGCTAATTGGGGTATTAGGATGCATGGCAGAACGCCTAAAATCAAAATTCCTGGAAGAAGAAAAACTAGTTGATATAGTTGTAGGACCAGATGCTTACAGATCCCTTCCGGAACTTTTAGAAGATGCTCAAGATGGACAAAAAGGAGTAAATGTTTTACTCTCGCGAGAAGAGACCTATGCTGATATTTCTCCTGTTCGTTTGGATAAAAATGGCATTATAGCATTCATTTCTATAATGAGAGGCTGCGATAATATGTGTTCTTTTTGTGTAGTTCCCTTTACACGCGGTCGAGAACGCAGTCGTGACCCGAAATCAATCTTAGCTGAAGCAAAAGATTTATTTGAAAAAGGCTATAAAGAAGTTACCCTTCTCGGACAAAATGTAGATTCCTATAAATGGAAAGGAGAAGAAAAACATCAGGAGAAGGAGGCAGAAGTGCTCCTGAATTTTGCGCAACTATTGGAGAGTATCGCAAAAATAAATCCACTGCTACGTGTTCGCTTCTCCACTTCTCATCCTAAGGATATTACAGATGAAGTTTTGCATACTATAGCGAAGTACGAAAATATTTGTAATAATATTCATTTACCAGTACAGTCTGGTAATTCAGCATGCCTTGAACGCATGAACCGAAACTACGATAGCGCATGGTACAAAGAAAGAATTGATGCCATAAAAAGTATTATTCCGGATTGTGGAATTTCAAGTGATATCATTACAGGTTTCTGTGGAGAAACAGAAGAAGAACATCAAGATACTTTATCCATGATGAAGTATGTTCAATATGATTACAGCTACATGTTTTACTATTCTGAGAGACCAGGAACACTAGCTGCACGTAAGTACCAGGATGATGTACCCGAAGATGAAAAAAAGAGAAGACTTACTCAAGTGGTAGACTTACAATACCAACTCTCCTTACAAAGCAACTTAAGGGATATAGGTAAAACATTCAAAGTGCTCATAGAAAAAGTATCTAAGAAAGATACCAACGAATGGGCGGGCAGAAACTCTCAAAACAAAACAATTATATTTCCTAAAGAGAACTATAAGATCGGACAATACGTAAATGTTCTTGTGGAAACGGCAAATAAGGCAATGCTTAAGGGCGTAGTTGTAAGCTTAGCAGATGATAATTTATAACTAGATACCGAAAGGTATTACTTTAATTATGATGTGAGATGGAATTACAAGCAGTAAAACAGAGATTCGGGATAATCGGAAATGCCCCTGCGCTTAACAGAGCACTGGAAGTAGCCGTTCGTGTTGCTCCTACCAACTTATCGGTTCTTATTACAGGAGAAAGTGGAGTAGGTAAAGAAGTATTTTCTCAGATTATCCATAACCTGTCCTCCAGAAAACACGAAAATTTTATCGCTGTTAACTGCGGAGCAATTCCTGAAGGCACTATAGACTCCGAATTATTTGGGCACGAAAAAGGTGCATTTACAGGAGCTCATGAGAAACGCAAGGGCTATTTTGAAACCGTAAATGGTGGAACCATATTCTTAGACGAAATTGGAGAAATGCCTATTGGCACACAAGCAAGACTATTACGACTTTTAGAAAGCGGCGAATTTATCAAAGTTGGTTCATCTGCCGTACAAAAATCGGATGTACGTGTATTAGCAGCAACAAATGTAGATCTCCCAAAATTAATCAAACAGGGGAAATTCAGAGAAGATCTTTACTACAGATTAAATACGGTACCTATTTCTGTACCGCCATTAAGAGAGCGTAAAGAAGATACCGCAGTATTATTCAGAAAGTTTGCATCTGATTTCTCTGAGAAATATAAAATGCCTACCATACAATTATCGGAAGAAGCAAAACATATACTAACGAGCTATCGGTTCCCTGGAAACATCCGTGAACTTAAAAACATAGCAGAACAGGTATCTGTATTATCTAAAGATAAAATTATATCAAAAGAAGAACTCACACGGTTTATCCCAAATTCAGATACTTCTGCCCTACCTTTAGTCATTAACAATGATAGTGAAACTGCATTCTCAGACCGAGAGCTATTATATAAAATGATTTTTGATATCAAACATGACCTAAATGACCTAAAGCGTTTTGTCTGGAACATGAGCAATGGCAATCTGGAAGAAAGCAAAATAGACTTTAGCGATGTGATTAATGAACATATCTCCAAACAGATTGATCTCCCACAAAAACAACTTCCTGCTGCAGATACAACGGCAATTGGTAATCCTACCATCATCCTTAACAACGAAGCGAGTTATGAAATTTCAACCATAGACTCAAATCTATCTCTTTCGGAAATGGAGAAGAATTTGATTCAAAAGGCGCTTGAGAAACACAAGGGAAAAAGAAAAGATGCCTCATTAGATTTAGGAATTTCAGAACGGACATTGTACAGAAAAATAAAAGAATATGACCTTGAAAAATAAATTCCTTTGCGCATATGGATCAAGGTATCTAAAGATGAACGCTACTCTGGTATATCTTTTTTTAGGCATTGCAATAATCTGCTGTATACCCGCATGTAAAATTTATAGGTTTACGGATGCCAGCGTGGATCCAAACTGGAAAACATTTACAATGTCACAAACCGTTAATGTAGCAACACTACAGAATCCCAATGCAGCGCCTACCTTTACAGAAAAATTAAAAGATAAATTCCTGAGAGATACCCGTTTGGCGCTAACAAGAGAGAGTGGAGACCTGGAATTCAGTGCAACCATTGCAGAATATTCTATTGAGCCGGTATCTATCACCAATACAGAGACAACCGCTCAGAATAGATTAAATATCACTGTTAGAATAGAATGCGTAAATAAAAGAGAGGAGAAGAAGAGCTATTCACAAACCTTCCGAGATGGAGAAAATTATGATGCAAATAAGCAATTTTCAGAGGTGGAAAATGAATTATTAAATATTATTTTTGACAGGCTAACGCAACAAATTTTCAATAAAACATTCAGTAACTGGTAATGAATTATCAAATCAGCGATATATTATCTAATCCTGCACTGATAAATAAGGTGTCTGATGAAGTATTACAAGATTGGATTACACGATATCCCTATGTTTCCTTATTTCATCTCTATGCCCTAAAAAGAAAGCACGACTACAGCGAAAAAGAATTACATAAAACCGCATTCTACATCAACAATAGAAGCAAATTATATTTTCTGCTTCAAAAAGAGACTAACACGAGCTTACCCCTTACACAAGTTCAAGAAATAGAAAATAGTAACGCTACGGATAAGCAAAATACTAATGAAGCAGCATCATTACCAATATCAAAAACAACTTCTATTACAGAAGATGACATGTCCGAAATAGCACCCATAATCATTTCACCCACGGAAGCTTCTACCGAAGTCAAGCCACTCACTATAGCTGATCAGATTCTTGCTGAAATTAAATTACGACAATCAGTAAAAGAGCAAGAATCAGAACAAGTGTCAGAAGTAATTACTACAGCAGCGATTACCCAACAAGAACATAAAGTAGAAAACCCAACGCTCACAGTTGATGGTGAATTGAAACAAACCTCTGCACTACAAGACACAACATCTAATGCGGAAACAGAAGATAATGCGGAAACAGTTACAGCTAAACCTGATACTATTGAGGAAAAGAAAATAAGCATAGCAGAAAAAGTATTTGGAGCAATCCAGCAAATGAAAGAGGAAACTCCAGTAACTATTGAACGCGTTGAACAAATAACTTTACATCCACCTACAGAGAAACAAGAAAGTTTAGCTGTTGCAAAAGAAGAAATACAAGAGGCAAAAGGAATTCCGGTGATAAGCAATGAGATAACCCCTGAACCAACACCTAAAGCTATACAAGATACCGACAACCCTCATACATTTATGGAATGGCTGAAGTTGTTGGGTAATGACTTAAATACAAAAACTATAGATCCAGCTGCTGACACCTCAGAATGGATAGAAATACCCAGATATGAAGTTGAGCTACTTCAGGAGATTAAAAAAGAAGAAGAACATCAACCCATCTCTATTAATTTACCGCAACAAGAAAACAAGCTATTTGAGCCCAATTTTGACGAGGGCGAAGTAGACTTATTCCATGAAATAGACGAAGAAGTAAACAAAGTAGCCTCAGAATCAGTGAGTTTCAAACAAGATATGATGACTGAAACATTGGCAAAAATCTATGAAAAACAAGGAAAAACAGACAAAGCAATAGAGATTTATAATGCGCTCAGCATGAAATTTCCCGAAAAAAGTGCTTATTTTGCAGTCCTAATTAAAAAAATAGAAAAAGGAGAATAACATGTTTACATTTTTATCAGTTCTAATCATAATCGTGTGTTTATTTATCATACTTATCGTTTTAATACAAAACCCTAAGGGTGGCGGTCTTAGCGGTGGTATCGGCAATGCTGCTTCCAGTGTAATTGGAGTTCAAAGCGCAGGCGATGTAATGGAAAAAACAACATGGGGAAGTGCACTGGTTTTGTTACTACTTTGTGTAATGACTGCATTTGTGGTACCTAAAGCTAATAGTAACGAGCAAGTAAAAACATTAACAGAACAAGCTGCAAAAATGAATGCTCCTGCAGCACCTCAGGCACCTAGTCAGCAACCTGGTAGCCCTTTGTCTGCTCCCGGAAAATAACAGTATATTTTAATAATAAAAAAAAGCTCCTTGTTAAGGAGCTTTTTTTTATCTCAAAGAATAATGATCTCCTCTTCCATCCTTATGGTAGATCAATAAACCGGATTGGGTCAGTTTAACCAACATAATATTGGCGCGCTGTAAGGAAATATTGAGCTTCTGCGTCAATAATTTAGGTGTAATAAATTCATATTGCTTCAGATAATCCAGAACATACTGCTCTTTGGAGTCAAACTTTTCGGAGGAAGAATTTCGCTTGTCTTCACTGCCTAATATCTTCTGCATATTCTTCGTAGCCACCATCGTTTTGTCATTGCTTCGGATATACAACTGCCAATCATCCTGATCATCCAAAGCAAAATGTGGCTTACGTAAACTATTCTTTATCTCAACTTCCAGAACAGATAAACCCTCCTCAGTTTCATAAACAGAAAAATAAATATCAATCGGTGGCTCACAGAAATGCTCAGCAGCCTCATATACCATAAACATTTCTTCCTCTACATCACAACCTATTAGCTGTCCGTTATCACGAACGCCGATAAGCAACTTTCCACCCCTATTATTGGCAAAAGCAGCAATAGTTCTTGCAATCTTCTTTTGACTCGTAATTCCTTGTTTAAAATCTAATTGCGCCCCTTCCCCCTTAGAAAGCAAGAAATTAAGTTCTTCCAACTTATACTTTATTACAGGATTAAATCGCATCTACCATGCAAATTACGAATTTAAGAGCCTCCTTTTATAAACCTTAACAGCGTTTTAGTGTCAATTTTCTATTAAAACACTATTTTTACCATCATCATAGCTGAAGATCTACAATGCTCGAATCTGTAATACCTAAAATAAAAGACTGGCCTATCAACCTGATAGCGAAGAAGAGGGATAAGATATTACAAGAAACTATTTCTGAAACCGTACTGGAATTTAATAAATCGTTTAGCAACTTAACAGCCGTTAGGAATCAGTTACAGAAAACACTATACCTTGAACATATACGATTGCGTTCTGAGCCATGGGAGGTAGATCCGGAAGATGAGCGTGAATTTTGGAACTCAGTAAAAAGACGCCTACTCGAAGCTGATCCGTCACAGATGGATGAAGACATCTCCAAAGAACGACATCAGGAAATTCTTCAGGATATCGTTTATCGGTATACCAATGAAATTATCGGAGATTTTAAACCTTATATATTTTGGCTGACCAGACAAATCCTGGTTCGCTTCTTTGCCAGATTATTAAATGCACATTTTGGTGGATTTAAAGGCTTATTTAATCCCGGTGAAAAACTTAAGGATAAACTTATTGTAGCCGGACCAGTAGATAAACTCCGAGACCTTGCCACAAAAGGAACCGTCATACTTGTCCCTACACACTTTAGCAACATGGACTCTATCATTATTGGTTTTGGAATGGATTATATCGGAATGCCAGCCTTTCAGTATGGCGCAGGATTAAATCTATTTAACTCCAAATTCTTCAGCTTCTTCATGGGCAAACTAGGAGCTTATAAATTGGATAGAAGAAAAAAAAATGGTGTGTATCTGGAAACCCTGAAATCTTTTTCCAAAACGAATATTCTTGCAGGCGCACATACTATCTTCTTTCCCGGGGGAACACGCTCCCGTGCCGGCAATATCGAAGATGAATTAAAACTTGGTTTACTCGGAACAGTAATGGCTGCACAACGCATACACTACGAAAAGAATCCATCCAATCTGGCACCAAAAATATTTATTGTACCATTAACAATCAGTTACCACTTTGTTCTGGAAGCCTCCTCGTTGATAGAAGAACACTTAAAAAGAACAGGAAAAGAACAATATCTCTCACAAGAGAAAGGAACGACTGCAGGTAAAGGAATTGGGAAATTCTTTTGGGAGACATTCTCCAAATCTACAGATATCACGCTTTCTTTGGGAGAACCAATGGATGTATTTGGAAATACTTTAGACAGCGATGGAAATAGCCTCGATAAATTTGGAAATGCTGTAGCTATCAGAAATTATTTTACCAATAAAGGACAACTCAAGGAAGATACACAGCGAGAGATGATTTATACGCAAATGCTGGGCGATAAGATTATTGAACAATTCTTCAAAAATAATGTAGTATATGCTTCACACGTAGTAGCATTTGTAGCGTTTGAACTACTAAAGAAAAAATTGGATTATCCAGACTTATTTACACTTTTAAGAACTTCCGATGAGGACAGAGAGATAGAATGGGATACCTTCAAAATTGCAGTAAAACATGTAATAGATGAATTGTATATACTCAATAACAAATCAAAAATAAAACTGGCGCCACATATGACGACCAAAGAGCTGGAAGAAATTATAGAATTGGGTATCAATAATGTTTGTATCTATCATACCAATTTGCCTATTCTTAGAAATAAGGCAGGAAATATTACCAGCGAAGACCTTAAGGTATTGTATTTCTATCACAACAGAATGTTAGGCTATGGGCTTGAAAAACGCATATAATAAAGCGCCTGTTGCCGTAATTGGTGCAGGTAGTTTTGGTACAGTTGTAGCTAACCTTTTGGCAGAGAATGGCGAGGTCTTACTTTATTCCAGAAGGCCTGAAGCAGTAGAACTCATCAATAAGGAAAGAGTTAATAATGGTCAAAAACTTCATCCAAATATAACTGCAACCAATGATATGCAAGAAGTCGCAGCGCGTTGTTACCTGCTCTTCCCTTCTGTTTCCTCCGATTCTTTCAGAGCGCTGATGAGAAGCATGTCGCAATACCTAGCGCCGGATCACATGATGATTCATTGTACTAAAGGATTTGATATTCAACTCGAGCCCGGCAAAACGATATTAGATAAAGATGTAGTGTTATTGCCCAGCGATATCTATACCATGAGTAAAGTGATACTGGAAGAAACCTGCGTTAAGCGTGTTGGCTGTATGAGTGGTCCCAACCTGGCAAGGGAGATTGCAGATCAACATCCTGCAGCTACGGTAATAGCCAGTAAGTTTGATGAAGTCATTAAAGAAGGAGAAGCTGCCATAAGAAGCAAACGTCTCCAGGTATATAGCAATCATGATATCTATGCCGTTGAGCTTGCAGGTGTATTAAAGAACTCTATGGCCTTAGCTGCCGGGGCATTGGGTGGATTGGGCTATGGACAAAATGCAATGGCCTTTTTGATAACTCGAGGAATAGGGGAAATTATTAGACTAGCTACAGCTATGGGTGCCGACAAACAGGCATTTTTAGGATTGGCAGGTATTGGCGACTTAGTAGCTACTTGTACATCGCCTCTCAGTAGAAATTATACTGTAGGCGCTCGGCTTGCAAAGGGCGAAACGCTGGAACATATTTTAGCCACTTCTTCAGAAATAGCAGAGGGTATTAAAACTGTCAGTATCTCTAAAAAACTAGCAGACAGTACCGGAACTAAAACACCAATTATACAGGTAATTTACAAAGTATTATTTGAAGGATTGAAGGCTGAACAGGCCTTAAGTTATCTAATGGAATACAGATGGGGATATGATGCGGATTATATTTAATCTTATCCTTCTTCGTAAAAGTCTACCAAAACTCCAAAATATTGCTCATTCCATCCGGATACGATATCTTCATAATCCTCCTCAGGAATATTGATATGGCGTAACTCTACAGATGTACCCTGTTTATGCTCGTGTAATAGTATCGTAACGACAGAAGGCTGATCTTGTTCTCCAAAATACCATTCCTGTACAATTTTCTTATCTGGGATAAATTCCAGGTTTCTTCCGCAAATATCCCCATTCCAAAGTGAAAATTCAGAGCCCGGCTCCTCGCTCATCTCCACATCAGCACCTGTCCATAAACGAATAACGGCGGGGTTCGTTAGCCCCTTGTATACCATATCCGGTGTTACAGCTATGGTATAATACTTCTTAAAATCCCTCATTTGTGTAAAACTAAGAAAAAATGTACTAACCAAGCGATTGTATATTTACCGTATGGCGCAAATTCATAGCTTAATTACTCCTAAGACTGCCCGGATTTTCACCCATGGCAATCTTAGTGAATCCACGAAAATCATCTGGATCGTAACACATGGCTATGGCTATCTCGCAGAATTCTTTATTAAAAAATTTGAAGTGCTTGATCCTGATGAACATTTTGTAATTGTTCCGGAGGCACTCAGTCGCTTTTACTTAAAGGACGTAAGTGGACGTGTGGGTGCATCCTGGATGACGACAGAAGATAGAGAACATGAAATCCAAGACTATATTCAATACCTAGATAATGTTTACGAAACATTTATTTTACATTCAAAGGCAAAAGTAGTTGCTCTCGGCTTCTCTCAGGGTGCTGCCACTATATGCAGATGGGCAATAAATACACATAAGTTATTGAATAACATAGTATTATGGGGTGGAACTGTCCCTAGTGATTGTCTCCATGATATACCAAAGCTAAATAGCTTCTCCCCCTACCTATTGGTAGGTGATGAAGATCAATTTATAGATAAGGAGAAATCAAAAGAGATAATAACAGGATTTAATAACCTTGGATTAACATTTTCACATATTTTTTACAAAGGTGGGCACTCAATTTTAACTGAGCCTTTAATGCAATTGACTGATGCCTTAACTCAGGCTTAACCTAGGAAAGGTACTTTTACATCGTCTTTTGAAGGCAATAATTAAGTACACTTAAATCCAAATTTGCCATGAAGAAAAACATATACTTTTTAATTTTTATACTACTCTCTGTCACCGCCACTGCTCAAATACAGATTGGTACGGCCTCTTTTTACGGCACGGGCTTTCATGGAAGACCTACAGCCAGTGGCGAGAAATATTCTCAGTTTGCATTAACTGCTGCACACAAAACACTTCCCCTTGGTACGGTAGTTAAGGTAACCAATACTGAAAATAACAAATCTGTTTATGTGAAGATTAACGATAGAGGTCCTTTCATAAAAGGTCGTATCATCGACTTATCTACAAAAGCCGCAGACATTCTTGGTTACAGAAATAAGGGAACTGCCCTTGTAAAAATAGAAGTAATGAAAGCCGATAGTATCCCTGCTGATTTACTCACAACATCAGCAGGCATTGCGAAAGAAAACGGAATTCAAACATATGATTCTACAACTATTAGCCGGCAAATAGCAGTACTGGATAAAGTTACTGACGAAGCAGAAAAAAATGATTTAAGTACTCTGAAAGAAACCAAGAAAGCCTCTGCCCCAGCAAAAGAATTACCACAGCCGGCAGCAGAAATAAAAACAACAAACGATACGGGCATTTTACAAAGATCTAAATACTTTGTTGTAACACAACTCGATAAAAGTAAAACAGGATTCTATGGATTGTTGTTGGGCGTATTTTCAGATCCTACCTTAATTTTTAATTTACTGGAAGAACTAGAGCAATATAAACAAGCATTACTTATACAGCAAGATACTATAGACGGTAAAACAGCTTATAAATTACACATTGGAAAATTCCAAAACCGTGCCTATGCAGATGCACTCAAACTAGTCTTATCCGATAAGTTTAAGGAAGCAGTAGTATTGAAGTATGAATAATTAATTTTTCACAAAAGAAGCAGTATAATTCTTATCAGCATTTTTTAATTGCAGCTGATAACATCCTTTTGCCAAGCCGCTTACTTCTATCTTTCCATTCGAAGACAGTATATCTGATTGCAATACTTTCTCCCCAAGCAGATTGAAGATACATACCAATAACTTTTGATCGTGAATATTTGAAAGATCTACTTGCAGAATATCTGAACAAGGATTGGGATATATTGCAACTTTAATAGTAGAGTATTGATTAACCAATGTAGCACCATAATTGAGAGGATAAGAGGTATTCCAATTATGATAGCCGCTTGTACATAAGGAAGCAACATTCCAGCGTATCCGTCTGGCTGTATCTATAAGAACACCCAATGTATTCCCGCTTGTTTCATAGAAGGTAACACGATCACTATCGTCTGCCAACGCAATCTTATATTGCGTTACACCTGGCACCAATGTCCAGCTTAAATTAAAAGAATCTAAACTTACCTGTGAAGACTGTAAATTTTGCGGTGCATCGCAACGAACTAATGCTGGTATTTCTTTAGTACTGAAAAAACTCCAGGCTTCTTTATTCATACTAATATCCTGAGTTGTTTTTCCCAATGCTCCGGCAAAGATATCTGCAGCACCCGGCCAAATATGTCCACCTTCTAAAATTTTATAAAATACCTGCTGCACACTGCTGTCACAATTCTGGTAATTATAACGCACCACACGGGTACCATCATTTCTTAAATCAGGGAGGGTGTCTATTACAGGTAAGGCATCACATCCATTCTTCACTTGCCATAAATACTTAATAGAATCTATACTAGGAAAATTTCCGGGGAATCCTGCATAAGGTGTGATGGGATCAGCCAATCCGTTAAAAGCAGCAATATTTATTGGTCTTGCAGGTACACAAGAATTGATATTGTCATATACCATACAGGCAACATCCGGAGCAATAGCCGCCACTCTGTTTGTTAAGTCACAAGCCAGCTTATAACTCATAAAACCTCCTGCAGAATACCCCATCGAATAAACCTTCCTCATATCTGCATTATACAATACTGCTACCCTATCCATCCAATCACCCAAAAATCCAATATCATCAATAGATGAGGGGACAAAGAAAAAAGTTCCTGAGTTCCAACGCAAATCAACCCCTTCAGGATATACTACAATACAACGCACAGAGTCTGCAACTTTATGAAATTGTGTGTAGTCGAACTGGAATTGTGCAGTAGTAGAAAATCCATGCATATTAATTACCACAGGTAAGTTTTCAGAAGGTGAAAAATTTCTAGGCAAATACACGATTACGTTTCTTGGCCTGGACTGCCAGCGCGTTTGAAAATATTTTTGTGCAGAAATTGAGCTTATAAGAAAAGCACAAAAGCCAAGGAAGAGTATAATTTTTCTCATCTATATCATTTAATTAAAATCAGGATGTTCATTTTTTACAGGCATTTTACTCATTGCTCGTTCCGTAATAGCAGTGATACTTAAACTCGGATTTACGCCTGGATTAGCAGATATCATACTTCCGTCACACACCATCATATTTCTATAGTTAAACACCTTATTATCGCTGTCAATTACTCCACTTTCAACATCGGCACCCATACATGCACCACCCAAAATATGAGCAGTAGTAGGAATTCCAAACAAGGTCTCCGTACTCATCACCATCGCCTTACCATTAGCAATTTTCTCCATCTCATGCGCTATCTCCTGCGCCTTCGGATTGAAGGCAGTAGGAGGTGTTCCTTTATCTACTTTCGTTTTCATTCCACCGAACCAATTGCGCTTAAAACTTAGCGCAGAGTCGATGCTCTCCATGTATAGCAGTATCTGTGTACGCTTGCTCCAGTCATCTACAAAGAAAACTTTCAGGTTATCAATAGGATGTAAGAAATAATCCTTTAGCATTCTATAAAATCTGATAAAGAAGTTCTTGCCTTGCACCATAGGCGCCATAAATATGCGCCAGAAACCTGCACCTTCAGAATATTTCACCGGCTCCAAATGCCTGCTATTATCTATGTTTACGATAGATCCAATTGCGATGCCTTCAGAATAAGAAACATCCTTATCATAAGTTGTAACACCTATCAAACTTTCTGAATTAGTGCGTATACCTGCACCTACTGAATCTGATAAATTAGGCAATGAACTTTGTTTAAGTTTTAACAATAAATCCACTGTACCCAATACACCTCCTGCAAAGATTACTCCTTTTGCAGTTACTGAACCCTTCTTTGGAAAATAGGAAAGTGCATCCTTATATTTAATTTCATAGCCGGCACTACCATCCTCATTCAGTGGCACCACATCATATACCTGCTTTTCTGCAATAATATCACAGCCGAGCTGCTGTGCCAGATGTAAGTAATTTTTATCTAAGGTATTTTTTGAATTATAACGACAGCCCAGCATACACCCACCGCATAAGATACAGCCCGTGCGCTCCGGCCCCTTGCCGTCAAAATAAGGATCATCGACGGTTACTCCGGGTTTGCCAAAATAAATGGCTACATCTGTTTTCTCAAATGCTTCAGGCCTTCCCCAATTCGTTGCCAACTGTTGCATGGCTTTATCGCTCCTGCTCATATATGGATGTTTTTCGGCACCCAGCATTTTCAATGCAGTATGGTAAAATGGTTTTAATTCTTCCTGCCAGTTAGCCAGCCCATTCCAATGCCCTGAATTATAAAATTCATCCTTCGGCACCGGCAGTGTATTTGCATACACCAAAGAACCACCACCTACACCCACACCACTAACAATAGCCACATGACGGTAAAAGGTAAGCTTAAACAATCCCTGCATGCCCAACTTAGGCAGCCACATCCACCTACGCAAATCCCAGTTTGTTTTTGGAAAATCATCTGCTTTAAACCACTTTCCCTTTTCAATCACTAACACCTTATAGCCTTTCTCAGACAAACGCAGTGCCGATACAGATCCTCCAAATCCACTGCCAATGATTACATAGTCGTAATCGAATGAAGTTATTTCCATAGTTGAAATTTACGAATAAACGGCTGAAAAATATATTCAATTAAAGAATCCAATATTAAGTTTTTGCCCTTAATCAAAGACTTTAACTACATAAAAGCATACTTAAAATTCTCCTTCGTAGCGGAAGCGCTCCCAGGCTTTTTGCGCAAGCTGATAAGTAAGATACTCAGCATAATAAGACCCCTTAACAGCATCTTCAGCATCATTAAAGTAGGATTCGTGCTGTAAAATATGGTGTATGTTTCGGGCGATGCGGCGACCAAAATCTGTAACTGAAACTCCAACTTCGTGGCTATTAATAATTAAAGCATCACATCCACCTAAAATGGCACTCATCGCTTCGGTAGTATTGCGCAACATATTATCATATTCATTACCAGAAGACATATCCTTGCCTAAGCTATCTGAAAAAACAAATAGCTCAAAGGGCTTATCTTTCAGCATACAAAGCTGCTTCCATAACCAACGGAAAGCACGCAACTTGGCAATCTCCAAAAAATAATCTGTACCCACCGTAAATTGAAACTTTGTGCAGCTAAAATTATTTTGCAAGCCTTCCTGAAGCGCCACTACTAGCTCTTCGACTGCATACTGCTGTTTTGGAATACTAATTACAGAAACAATACCGGGTAGATTCTCAAAAAAAACAGGAGCAATATCTGTAAGAATTCCTTCTTGCAGCTGCTGAATAGATGTAGCTGAATATATTTTATTTTGGAGATCAAATACAATGGCATTGGCACCCATTTGCAAAGCATCTAAAGCCTGCTGATTGGCTTGCTGTAGATCCGCCACAATGATTCTTTCTGTAATCAACCAGCCTGTATTTTGCCTCGCAGGAATATTTAATTGGTGTCGGGCATTGTCTTCCTTTGTATAAAAAGGCAGTACCTCAATTCCGGCATCTACTTCCGATATCAACTGATCGAAAGATTTACCCTTTAGATCTGCCACTATCTTTGCCTTCCACAGTTCAGGCGTAATAGCCGGAAAGTGCTGTGTTATATTATCAAAAGATTCCATTTTTACTTTACAAAGATATTATTTTACTGCGAAAGCAAAACTCAAAAAATTACTATACTTTAAGAAGATTTAAGTTAGAGCAATTTTACGAGATACTATTTTAGATAGAAATGCGTTACTTTTGAACAACACATTCAACTAATATCAGTAAGCTATGACAAATACGCGACACTCCTTTCTTTTGAAGGCTATCCTTCTGCTTTTTTGTTCTTTTTTATTTTCTACATCCCATGCTCAGATTACTGCCGACGAGTTGCGTCAAATTAAAGGCATGGAAGACACCTTGCGTATCTATGGCGATTCACTGATTAATAGTCCACTGGAAGAGAACAGAACCATTGCGAGTTATAGAATCATAAAAACACTGTCCCGTGCATTAAAAGTTAAAAACTCTTTTTACTACCAATGGGATACGCTTCTTCCGTGGAAAATCATTACTCCGGAAGATGATAGCTTTAAAATGTTTCTATGGTACACGCGCAGCGATATTGATGCTTACAAATATTATGGCACCATACAGATGCGATCCGATACATTAAGAATGTTCCCATTGATTGATTACTCTGACTACACCGATAAACCTGAAAATATTACCGTCGACAATGAAAACTGGTATGGAGCATTATACTATGGCGTTAAGACCGTTAAGGTGGGAAAGGTAAAATACTATACCCTATTTGGATGGGACGGCAATAATTTAACCAGCAACAAGAAAATTATAGACATTCTTTGGTTTCAGAAAGGGTCTCCACGTTTTGGCGCCCCAATCATTCAACCTGAAAAAGGAAAACTCGTTAACCGCTTTATACTTGAATTTGCTAACGATGCGTCTGCCACACTAAACTATAATGGAATAGAAAAGAAAATCATCTATGACCATATAACTCCTAACGGCGATGCATTGGAAGGATTCTATGCTAATTATATTCCGGATGGGACCTATGAAGGCTTTGAATGGAAAAGAAATAAATGGAGGCACGTCGACAATATCGCGTATGAAAAACGTAAGGATGGAGATGTACCCAATGTCGGAAACAAAAAATCTTTTGATTTATACAAGCCCATTCCGGCAAAATAAACTTTATAGCTTATCTAAAATTAAAGCTGTGGCTATCGCTGCATTCAGCGATTCTGCTTTACCCTTTTGGGGGATAGTAATCGGAAAGGTAATTTTAGCCAATAAAGAGGGATGAATACCATGCCCTTCATTCCCAATCAGTATAAAGCCCTTATCCGAAAAGGATTGTTCGTGGTAATTCTTTCCGTTCAGCACTGCTCCATAAACCGGGAATTTATATTGCTCTAAAATATCCAATAGAACAGATTCTATTACCTGCACCCTACCCACTGAGGCCATACTCGCTTGAACTACTTTAGGATTGAAGGCATCTACACAGCCATCCGAACATATGATCTTTTTTACGCCAAACCAATCGCAGGTACGGATAATGGTACCCATATTCCCCGGATCCTGAATATCATCTAATAATACTACCCATTCATTCGGGGATATAGTTACTTTCTGAGATGGCAAATTAAAGACAGCCAGGCTATGATGAGGATGTAATAAAGCAGTAATTTTAGCGAGTTGTTTTTCCGTAATCACCTTAGTAAATTCAACTGGAAAGGAATTTACCTGATTTATGGTGTAGATATTCACCACTTCAAGCCCTTCCGCTATTAATTCTTTTATAATTTTGTCCCCTTCAGCAATAAACTGAAGATACTTATTGCGGTATTTCTTAACTTTAAGCGCGTTAATGTATTTAATCTCCGTTTCGCTGATCATATATGCCAAATTCATTCCAAAGATGTAAAAAAATAGGTTATGTTGTGTGCATATTACTGCTGTATTCGTGCAGTGCCACCAAACGACTTATTCGGGATGATCAAAGCCTCTTAGTAGGCAATGGCGTTTCGGTGAAATACACCGGAAAAGTACTCAGCGATAAGTCGACTCTAAAATCCGATCTTGCCAAGCAGGTAGTATTCAATCAGCAGCCTAATAAAAAATTCCTGAGTCTTTTCAGATTAAAGTTAGGAATCTACACTATGACAGTTCGAAAGAACGAAAAGAGGCTAGCAGAAAAGAAAAAACTGGAAGCAAAAATCAATAGTGGCAACTTTACTGCTAAAGACAACCAGCAGCTCGCAAAACTTCTCAAAAAGAAAAAGTTTGAAAATTTCCTCAACGAAGCCAGTGGCGGTGAAGAGCCCGTATTATTCGACTCTACCACCATGGAGACTTCTATCAGCAAAATGCAAAACTATCTTTTTTATCATGGCTTCTTCTACAGTGAGGTAAAGGCTTCTTTTAAAACTAGAAAGAAAAAAACATCCGTCAACTATAGCGTTAATACAGGCCCACAGTTTACTTACAGAAATATTAATCTCCTTATAGAAGACAGTCTGATTGTCGGATACATCAATAAAAACTCTAAAGATAAATTAATAAAGAAAGGCGATCCATTTGATATAGAAATTGTAAAAAAAGAAAGAGAACGTCTTTCTGATATTATTCAGAATCAGGGTTTCTTTACCTTTAGTCCGGAATTTGTGCTTCTCAATATCGACAGCACCATTGGCAATCACCAAATTGATGTAAGTCTAATAGTAAAACGTGATGCCGATACCCTCAACCATAAAAAATACTCCTATGTCCAGATAGACTATCAGATCATGAATTTTGATAAAAAGAAAGACAACCTTAAACTTACCCGAAAAGACTTTCTTAATGATACCATTTGTGACGTAAACTATCACGTTCTAAGAAGTTCCGTTGTGCCACGAGCACTCACTAAATCTGTTTTTATAAAACCCGGCGATTACTTTAATAAAGATCAACTGCTCAAAACCAGTAACACCATTAATAGCTTAGGCGTATTCCGCTTCGTAAATATAGAACAGATGCCAGTGTCTATTTCTCCGGAAGAAAGCGGACTATACACCACTATCAAATGTGCCCCGGCAAAACGACATGCCTTTAGCACAGACGTAGAACTCAACACCAATGCACAAAGTACCCTGGGTTTCAATATTGTTGGCTCCTATCGTAATAACAATCTTTTTAAAACAGCTGCAAAATTACAATTTAACGTAAGTAGTGGTGTAGAATTTCAACTCCTCAAAGACAAACGGGTAGAAAACAATGTGGTTAATACCGTAAACATCAGCATGGAGTTGAAAATAAATCTGGCTCGATTATTCCCTACGTTTAGTAAAAACAAATGCATTACCTACAAGAAATATATTCCTAAAACATTTATCAGCTTAAACTATAACTTCCAGAAGAGAATATCGCGGTATAATATACAAACTATTGGAATGCAATATGGCTATGAGTGGTATAACGATAAGTTCCGTCATATCTTTTCTCCATTGAGCTTCACTTATGTATTACCTTCAAAAATTTCCGGCGTATTTCAAACAGAACTCGACAACAACCCAAGATTCAGACAGAGTTTCAGTCAGCAGTTTATTTTAGGACAAGAATATACGTTCTCCTATACCAATCAAAATCTGAATGTAGGACGTTACAAAAACTACTTTTACTTCCGTGGTAATATGTTCCTTGCCGGAAATATATTATATGCTTTTACTTCTCTCACACAGAAAGGACAAGAAAAACCTTACCAATTAGGAAAAGTAAACTACGCACAGTTTGCAAGATTTGAAATAGAACCTCGTTACTTCTTTAATTTTAAGCGCGGACAAGCCCTTAGCTTCCGGGTATTTACCGGTATCGGTATTCCTTATGGAAACTCCACTTATCGTGATACTGCTATTATGCCATACATCAAACAGTTCTTTGCCGGAGGCCCGAACTCGTTGCGTGGATGGGGATTCCGAAGACTTGGCCCCGGAGGATACGATACCTATGAATTGAACCGAAACAGCCTTGACCAAACCGGTGATATCAAATTTGAATTTAATGTAGAATACCGCTTCAATATCTTTAAATCCTTTAAAGGGGCTCTATTCTCTGACCTCGGAAACGTATGGCTCATTAAGGAAGACCCTAGTAAGCCCCTCGCTAATTTCGACAGTAAACGCTTTGCTAAAGAGTTGGCCTGGGATGTAGGCATGGGCTTGCGTATGGATTTAAGTTTCTTCGTGATGCGCTTCGATGTTGGCTTCGCTTTATATGATCCGGCTTTCCCTGAAGGAGATAGATGGATTTTCAATAAGGTGAATAACGAATCCTACAAACTGTACAAACAACCCAGAAATAAAGATTTAGGATTCTATAAGTTTGACTTTAAAGATTTCGTAGGACTAAACTTTGCCATCGGTTATCCGTTCTAATCTATATTGTTTGCCTTCCCAAAAATGATTAACAACACACATCAACGAAATTTTCTATTTGCTATAGCTATCTGCTTATCTATAAGCACTATTGCACAGAACTTTCAACGCTTCAACTACCTTCCCGTTACTGATAATGCGCGTTATCTCCGATATCCATGGATTGGCGGCGTCAATAATATTTTATTTGGCAAGGCAGATGTAAACCACGATGGAAAAAAAGATTTGATAGGATACGACAAAACCAGTGAAAAATATTCCATCTTTTTAACGCTATCCAATAACTCGATCGACTACAGCTACAGCGACTCTTATACAACTTATTTTCCACCCATCAGCGGATGGATGATCCTCAAAGATTACAACTGTGACGGGATAGAAGATTTGTTTACCTACAATGGCGTTGGAAATCTAAAGGTGTATACTGGCTTCTATGTAAACGACACCTTACACTATAAACTACAGCAGGATGGTTTATACTACAAGACTTCTGGAGGCAACTTCATAAATGTGTATTGTGCAGATGCCATTAAGCCCGCCATTGCAGATATCAATAAAGACGGTGATTTAGATATCATCTCCTTCAGCGTAGCATTTAACCGCTTAATCTATTACGAAAATCAACAGAAGGAATTAAATCTTTCCTGCGACAGTCTGCTGTTCACGAAAGCAGATAACTGCTGGGGTAATGTGCGCGATACCTTTTCCAATAGTTATGCAATCAGAGACACCTGTAGCTTTAAATTCAACAGACCAAGCAATACAAACACTGTATTACACTCAGGATCCGCTGTAGAAGCCATAGATGCAGATAACAACGGTGCGCTGGATGTATTAATTGGCAGTACCTCATTGAGCAACATTACAATGCTATATAATAATGGTTCTACTTCATATGCCAGCGTGTTAGAACAGGATGTTGATTATCCCAGTTACAACACTCCCTTTAAAACAGTATCCTTTGGGTATCCTAATTTTCTCGATGCCGATAACGATGATAAAACCGATTTACTGGTTACTACTTTTGACATTGGATCTGCAAACATCAATAATATCTGGTACTACAGGAATCGCCGTAGCGATTCTATAGACTTACAACTACAACAGAAAAATTTTCTGCTCGATAATATGATAGACGCCGGAGAAAACTCAACACCCTGCTTTATGGACGTAGATGGCGATGGTTTAAAAGATATGCTGTTAGGCAGCGGAGGATACAAAGATTATATCAGTGCCAATGTCTATAAATTAAAGTATTACAAGAATACCGGAACACCCGCACAACCTCAATATAACTTACAGCAGGATGACTTTTTAAATATCAGCGCATTGGGCGTAAAAGACCTCTCTCCATCCTCCGGCGATATCGATAATGATGGTGATACCGATGTAGTGGTGGGCATCAACGACGGCAGGCTATTACACTGGGAAAATACTGCACCTTCGGGGAACGCGCCTGTACTAACCTACAGAGGCATCTTAAAAGATAGCAGCGGAAATGATATTTCTATTGGCTCTAATGCCACTCCAAGTTTGGCAGACCTCAACAGAGATGGTAAAACCGATTTAATCATAGGAGAGTTGAGAGGAAATCTGAACTACTTCAGAGGCACTACTAATGGCAGTGCCAAATTCAGCTATGTAACCGATTCATTAGGGCGTGTGCGCATCACCAACCCCGGCAATAATAATGGCTATACACACCCCTGCATTGCCGATGTAAATACAGATGGTAAATATGATTTAATTCTTGGCACCAACTTATATGGACTTAAATTCTACGATAATATCGAAGCACATTTAAATGATACTTTTATCAGTACCGGAAATATAGTAGATGATTATTTAAGTTACAGAACTACGAGTACTATAGCAGATATTACCAATGATGGCCAACCCGAATTACTCACAGGAAATATCTGCGGAGGTCTGATTATTTTTAGTAAGAACCCACCGGCAAATCTGAATACCGGAATAAACTATCAAAATACAGAAAAACTAGAAATGGCTATTTTTCCAAATCCGGCCAATCAAACAATATATCTTCGATTATACGATAATAGCAAGAATGTGAAAGTTGAAATCTTTAGCACCCTTGGACAAAACGTATTTAGCAGAAACTATTCATCTTCTGCATTTATCAGCATCCCTACTCATATGCTCAGCGATGGTATTTATATTATAAAGGTTAGCGACGGAGGAAGAGAGGCCATACAGAAGGTGGTGGTGAAGAGGTAAATCAAATAACTATTAAAGTAGACTACAGAATATAAGTATGTTCCCTATCCTGCTCTTTCTTGCAACACATGTAATAACCCTATTTTCTGTCGAAAAAGAAAGCAAGACCATCTTCATTCAGCCACTCGGATATGTAAAACCAGCGTATATAAAACATATCGAACAATCTGTTCGTAATTTTTATGGCTATCCCTGTACTGTAAAAACAGAACAACCATTAACTACAGACCTGCTGGCAGCAAGTAAAAAAAGGTATGAGGCATCGAAAATACTGGCGAAATTTAAGTCGAGGGAAAATATTCTGATTATAACAGAAAAAGATATTGCCACCATAAACGAAGAACGAAAATCCAAGGAATGGGGCATCTTCGGACTTGGATACAGACCCGGATCTACCTGTGTAATCTCCACTTTCAGAATTAGGAAGAATGCTTCAGAAAAACTAATTCTTGAAAGGCTGCAAAAAATAGTGTTGCACGAAATTGGCCATA
>CANHGL010000021.1 GCA_947460245.1 Sphingobacteriales bacterium | reverse complement strand
TTGAGTCGCTGTATAATCATCTAAGTTGTAAATATAGAAAACTATAAAGTGGACGAATAGTTTAGTTCATTTTATTTTATAGGAAGACTTATCTTTATTCTATTAACAGTACTTAAATTAAATTTTTATATGCCTACTTACCGTTACTTATTATTCCTTACTACAGCATTGCATTTGCAAACATTTAGTCAAAATACTGCAAGTGCATTTCTATCGAATATGGTATTTGTAAAAGCAGACAGCTTTCGTATGGGCAGCATAAACGGAAAGGCAAATGAAAAGCCAGTACACACAGTTCAATTAAATGATTTCTATATTGGAAGATTTGAAGTTACGCAAGAGGAGTGGCTGGCAATTATGGGTGAAGATAGCAAGCAGCAAACAGACTGCAAAAAATGTGCTGTATACGATATCTCCTTTAAAGAGATTGAATTATTTCTAAAGAAATTACAACAACAAACCAATAAACACTTTCGCTTACCTACCGAAGCGGAATGGGAATATGCGGCAACTGGCGGAAAAGAAAGTAAATCTTATCTCTATGCAGGCAGTAATACCCTGGATACTGTTGCATGGTATGCGCCCAATGCAGGTGGCAAAACACATCCTGTAGGATTAAAGCAACCTAATGAGCTTGGACTCTATGATATGAGTGGCAATGTATGGGAATTATGTGTTGACTGGTACAATCCTTTTTTTTACAAAAGAAGCCCCAAAAGCAATCCTGAAAATTTACGAAAAAGTAAATACCGTGTAACCAGAGGTGGATCCTGGAGAAGTGAGGAACAACGCTGCCAGGTACATGCACGAAATCGGGACTCACACGACCATCACATCAGCAATAGCGGCATACGACTGGTGATGGAGCCCGATGAGCATTAATAATAACTTTTGTAGTCCCTGCGAGAATCGAACTTGCATTAACAGTTTAGGAAACTGCTGTTCTATCCATTGAACTAAGGGACCATTGAATCAGACACAAAACTATTATCTGATTATATTTCCTACCGACACCTCTTGTGCCTGAACAAAGTAAAGCTTACCATCTTTATCTTCTGCCATCAGCACCATGCCATTACTTTCTATACCTTTCAACTTTCTCGGTGCTAAGTTGACTACCACAGACACCTGTTGACCAATTATTTCTTCCGACCTGAAATGTGGAGCGATTCCTGAAACTATGGTGCGCTGCTCAAAGCCAACATCTACCAAAAGTTTCAATAACTTATCGGCCTTTTCCACTTTCTCCGCATGTAGAATTTTACCGGTTCTGATATCCAGCTTACTGAAATCATCGAAGGTTATTTCCGGTTTAACAGCTGCAATATGCTCTTCAACCCCTGTTTGCTGTACAGCATTATCCATCTTACTTTTATTTAGCTTATCTAATTGTTGCTGTATCTGCTCATCTTCTACCTTGGGAAATAAAATCTCTGAAGCACCTATCTGCATCCGTCCTTCATCAGAACCATCTTCTACTAAGTTAAAGATATGTTCTATTTTAGCTGCCGTTTTTGGCAAGAGTGGTCGCATCAATACAGCAAGACTTTCTACTATAATATAAGCGGTATACATAATCTTTCTAACGCTTTCCTCATCCGTCTTAATTAGTTTCCACGGCTCATTGTCTTGAAGATATTTATTTCCATAACTAGAAAGCTGCATCACCTCAAACTGGGCATCTCTGAATTTAAAAGAAGCAATATTATCCTGAACAGCTGCTGTTACCGTATCCAACATCTGCAGCACTTCCGGGTCTAATTCCTGTTGTGGCACTACACCATCATAAAACTTATGTAATAAATCTGAAACGCGCTTTACAAAATTACCCAGGTTATTTCCAAGTTCACTGTTTACCCTCGTCTGAAAATCTGTCCAAGTAAACTCACTATCCTTATTTTCTGGCATATTAGCTATCAGCGCATACCGCAACTCATCTTCTCTTCCCGGAAAATTTTCCAAGTACTCATGCAACCAAACTGCCCAATTTCTGGAGGTAGAGATTTTATCTCCTTCTAAATTCATGAACTCATTAGCAGGAACATTTTCTGGAAGAATATATTGTTGAGTTGCTTTTAATATTGCCGGGAAGGTGATACAATGGAATACGATATTATCTTTTCCTATGAAATGAATCAATTGTGTTTCTTCATCCTGCCAGTATGCTTTCCAGTCGTCTGCTTTCTTATTTCTGATTAATGGAGAGATATTCTTCGGATAAGCAAAGTGAAATTTATCTTCCTCGATTTCTTTAAACAACTCCTTGGTGGCAGAGATATATCCAATTGGAGCATCCAACCACACGTATAAAACCTTTCCTTCTGCACCTTCAATTTCTGCAGGCACAGGAATTCCCCAATCTAAATCTCTTGTCATAGCACGAGGCTGTAAGCCCGCATCCAACCAGCTTTTACACTGTCCATACACATGTGATTTCCAAATATCTTTTTTTGTTTCCAGCCATGTTGTAATCTCCTGCTGATATTCATTCAATTTTAAAAACCAATGTTTAGTTTTTCTTAATACCGGCTGGTTCCCACTTATGGTTGAACGGGGATGAATAAGCTCTGTAGGATTCAAAGTACTTCCACATTTTTCACATTGATCACCATAAGCATTTTCATTGCTGCACTTAGGGCAAGTACCCATAATGTATCTATCGGCTAAAAACTGATTGGCTTCTTCATCATAATACTGTTCACTTTCCTTTACCTCAAAAGCATGCTTGTCATTTAAGATGCGGAAGAAATCCTGAGAGGTTTCATAATGAATAGCTTCGGAAGTACGGTGGTAAATATCAAAGGCTATCCCGAATTTTTCAAAACTATCCCTGATAACCGCATTATACTTATCGACGATGGCACGAGGCGTTGTATTTTCTTTTTTTGCCTTTATAGTAATAGCGGCGCCATGCTCATCACTTCCACAAACAAAAATAACATCCTTTCCCTGTAACCTTAAATAACGAACATAGATATCCGCTGCTATATAGGCCCCTGCCAAATGACCTACATGTAATGGCCCATTGGCATAGGGCAATGCTGCTGTTACGGTATATCGCTTTGGCTGTTTCATTTTACAAAGGTAGCAAGAATACAAAACTTTTTGTAGTTTGTGCATACAATGATACGTCCACCCTTTCTTCAAAATGGCGATACCGTTGGAATCACTTGCCCGGCTCGCAAAATTACACGCGACGAAATTCAGTTAGCTGTAACCATCCTGGAAAGCTGGGGCCTAAAAGTGCATTTAGGCAATACGATAGAAAAGATACATCATCAATATGCAGGTACAGACCAGGAGCGATTGGAAGACGTGCAGCAGATGCTGAATAATCCTGAAATAAAAGCCATTATCGCTGCCAGAGGAGGATATGGTACTGTTCGCATCATGGATAACCTTAATCTAAGTAAGTTAAAAGAACAACCTAAATGGCTCGTAGGATTTTCAGACATTACTTATCTACATGCTCACTTCAATGAACTTGAAGGCATAGAAACCCTTCATGGCGCGATGCCTATTGCATTTCCAAAAAATACTGCTGAAGCACTACAGTCACTCAAAGATGCATTATTAGGGAAGACATTAACTTATAATATTCCATCGCATGGCTTAAACAGAAATGGTGACATGGAAGGCAAAGTATTGGGAGGGAATTTGTCCATACTCTATAGTATTCTTGGCACCCAAACTCCATTTAATACAGATAACTGCATACTATTCCTGGAAGATCTCGACGAGTACCTCTACCATGTAGACCGTATGATGATGACGCTGAAACGATCAGGAAAACTAGCCCGACTGAAGGGATTGATTATTGGCGGAATGAGCGACATGAAAGACAATGCTATCGGCTTTGGAAAATCCTCTGAAGAAATTATTCGAGAACACATAGAGGAATATGATTATCCGGTTTGTTTTGGATTCCCTGCAGGCCATATCTCTGACAACAGATCTATTTTTCTAGGGAGAGAAGCTCATCTATCTGTTGGAGACATTTGCCAATTCACACAGTAATTTTTAGATCATGAAATACTTGCTCTATCTTGCATTTCTTTTTACAGGACTTATCTCACTAGGAAGATGTAATTCTAAAAAGTGTAATACAGAAGTCTGGATGCGCTATGATGAAACCCAATGCGCCAATCCCTGGCAGTTCAATTGGTTTGCTCCCCCTACTGATGAGCAGTTGGCAGGAGCTGTAAGGGGATATCTTCAAGAACGCGAAATCAATATACTGGAGATAAGAACACGACGTGATAAAGAAGTCATATCCTGCGAGGCATGTACCTGCTTGAACGGATTCCATTACTTTGTAAAAGTACAGAAGTTAGGTATCACAAAATTAAAAGCATTAAACTTTAAGGAAACAAAGGATATCCCTACGGCAGTTGACAACAATAAGCAGTAGATTTTATAAGAAAGACTTTATCTTCTCCGCAATATGCTGCATCTCTTCTGCAGACAATTGTTTAGCATTTCTAAAGTCTAAATCATACACGGAATTTATAGGGGAGAGATGTATGTGAGCATGAGGCACTTCCAGGCCTATTACCGTCATACCAATACGCTCACAGGGCACAGCTTTCTTTATCGCAATGGCTATCTTCTTTGCAAACAATACCATCCCCTTCAATTCTTCATCTTCTATATCAAAAATATAGTCTACTTCTTTTTTAGGAACTACCAAGGTGTGGCCAGGGTGCAAAGGACGGATATCCAAAAAAGCAAAATAACTTTCATCCTCTGCAATTTTATAGCATGGGATTTCTCCTTTAATAATCTTAGTAAAGATGGTCATGAAAAATATGCTCTATAATTAAATAGTAATATCCAGAACTTCCAATTCCATATTCCCGGCAGGGATTTGGATGACTACCTTTTCTCCCCTTATTTTACCCAATAGCGCAGAGCCAATAGGAGACTTTACTGATATTTTCATCTGTTTAAGATCAGCTTCTTTCTCTGATACCAGATGATAGGTAAACTCTTTATTCATTTTAACATTTTTCACCTTTACCTTAGATAAAATTGAAACCTTGGAAGTATCTATTTTAGAGGCATCCAGTACCCGAGCATTGCCAATATCTGCTTCCAGTTTTCTGATACGCAATTCCAACAAGCCTTGCGCCTCTTTGGCGGCATCATATTCTGCATTTTCTGACAAATCTCCTTTTTCTCTCGCTTCTGCAATTGCCTTAGAAGCATTTGGGCGCTCAATTGCAACCAAAAGATTTAATTCCTCTTTCATTTTGGCCAACCCTTCTGCGGATACGTATACTAAATCTGCCATACCATTATTTATTATAAAGTGAAAAAAATAGACACGCCCTTTTGGAGCGTGCCATAACAAATGTATACTTTTTTTGGATATTGTGCAATAAAACAAGGATTTCAGCCAGGGACAAGTTTAAATCAGAGAATCCAAACAACCGACCTAATCCATTTAATCCTTTGAATATAAAAAGTTATTTTTACAGAAATGAGTATTGAAAAAATATCTTTTTTGTCGAAACATAAGAGTATCATCCTACTCTTATGTATTTCTTTGCTCATCAGAATATTGATTTTTATACGGTTTCAACCATGGTCAGCCGAGGTATTACAACACCAGATTCTAATCTTTGATTCATTAGGATACCACCAGTTGGCTTTATGCATACAGCAATACTTTTCATTTTGTGGTGATGCCTTTAGAACACCGGGTTACCCATTCTTCTTAGCTATCATTTACAACCTTTCTGGTAGCCATCCCTACGTAGCCATTCTTGTGCAGTTATTTTTAAACTTATTGAGTATTTTATTGATGTACAAGATAGGCGGTGAATTGTTTTCAAAAAAGGCAGGTCTTATTTCAGCCCTATTATTCTCAATGGATCTGCATCACACTATTTTCATATATAGCATCTTAACGGAAACCCTATACACTGCAATTTTTCTCACTGCATTACTAATATTCTTAAGGGCTATTCGCTCCAACAAACCTAAACTCTTTTTCATAGCCGGCTTGCTTTATGGAGTCAGCTCACTTGTTCGGCCTATTTCTCAGTTTTACATCTACTGTGTTATTATTTTCGTTTTGCTTTGGTATTTGAAAAACAGGAAAAAAGCCATTATTCTTGCACTACTATTAATATCTGGATACTCTATCAGCGTTGCTCCTTGGTGTTACAGAAATTACAATACCTATGGTCACTTCTCTTTATCGAATATCAAAGGTTATAATCTACTATTTTGGAATGCAAGTTATTTCGAATCCAAAAGGCAGCATAAACCCATAGAAGAAATCAACAACAATTTCATAGACACCCTAAAATCCATGGGCTGGCGGCCTGATGCCAATCCATTTGACAAAGAACATTACGATGGACTTCTAGCAAATAAACTAATAAAAGCACATTTTGCTGATTATCTTAAAATGCATCTTATTGGCACAGTAAAAATTCATTTAAGCGTGGGCACTCAGAGCCTGACGGATGTACTGCATATTCCTTCGAAAAAATGGAGCGAGGAGGATAAATATAACAATGGAGTATTGGCACTCATTAAAAAATTCTTTGCTACTAAAACAATTTATGAAATAGCACTTGGGTTGTTTGTAGCTCTATTCCTTCTGATAGTTTATAGTTTAGCAGCAATAGGCATCTATGTAATGGTAAAGAAAAGAGAAGTATTATTGATGTTATTTTTGTTGGGCTCTGCTGCTTATTTTGCACTTATCAGCGGCATAATTTCTTATGCACGATACCGCTTACCTAGTATACCTTTCTATATATTACTTGCAAGTGCAGGAATAGTATACCTGATAGAGAAAAGAAAAAAAACTAGCTAAGCACCAGCGCTTCTTCTATTTTATCCATCAACACTTTAACGAGTTTATACTTAGACTGAACCGTCCAGCCGGCAACATGCGGGGTAGCAACAACATTATCTAATGCCATTAATCGCTGATAAATTTCCAGAGCGTGTATCCTGCCCTTATTTATGGGTTCATCTTCAAAAACATCTATACAAAGACCGCCTATCTGGCGCGACTCTAATGCAGCAAGCAGCGCAGTAGTTTGCAGTACAGCACCTCGTGAAGTATTAATTATTATTGGTTTTTTGATACAGGAAGCAAAGAAACTAATATCTCCATAATAGTGTGTCTCTTCGTTATATGGGACATGAAAACTAATAACATCGCATTGCTGCTGAATAGTTTCAAGTGAAACAACATTTATATGCGCAACCTCAGGGACAATATATTTATCATAAACCATTACCTCCACATCAAACCCTCTTAGTTTCTTCGAGAAGGCGCTTCCGGTATGCCCATAGCCAATGATGCCCACTTTTTTACCATCCAATTCTTCCCCTCTATAGGCCTCCCGAAGAAAAATACCCTTCTTTAATTCAGCATCAGCTTTACAGATATTATTAAGCAGATTCAACAACATAGCGAGACAATGTTCTCCCACAGCATTCGCATTTCCCTCCGGAGAATTAAGACAAATAATATTTTTCTCTCTACAATATACAAGATCTATATTCTCCATACCACTACCCACCCGACCAACAAGTTTTAACTGCGGAGCATTATTTATAACTTCCTTATCCACCAAGGTATAAGTAGTGACGATCAGGATAGTATAAGCAGGAATAAGCTTTAATAATTCATCCCTTGGAATTTCAGGAACTACATCAACCTCAAATCCAAACATCTGAAACCTTTGTTGGAGATAAGGATGAATATCTGCCGTAATTAATACTTTAGCTGCTGCCATCTCGATGTTAAATATAAATAGTTACAGGAAAACTATTTTCTGTTTTTTATATCTTGCTCTATTCTTTTTGTCAGATCAACAAAATCCTTTACCGATAATTGTTCTGCCCGTTTCTGGAAGAAAGGATCTTGTAATAAATCCTTAGAAGCTATACCACTCAAGCCATTTCGCAACATTTTTCTTCGCTGACCAAATCCACTTTTTACCACCGTACGAAATAATTTATAATCAAAATCAAGTACAATGTTCTCTTTTCGCTTCATAGATATAATGCTACTCATCACCTTTGGCGCTGGTGAAAAACACTCAGGTGGTATATCAAATTCCACTTTTACATCATAAAATAACTGAGTCAAGACGCTTATAACCCCATATTCCTTAGAACCATGTGGAGCTCCAATCCTATGCCCCATCTCTTTCTGAAACATACCCACCATAAAAGGTATCTGCTTATAATTATCGAGTATCCTAAAAACAATCTGTGAAGAGATATTATAAGGGAAATTTCCAACAATAGCTGTAGGCATATTTGCCAATACAGAAATATCTAACTTTAGAAAGTCGGCGTCAATAATTCTTAAGTCCTGAGGATCCTTCTCTATCGAAATTTTGAACTTTTCCTTTAAGAGATCAATACAACGTTTATCTACTTCTATACAGGTTAGCGACCCAAATTCATTTAACAAAGGTGCTGTTAAAGCCCCCGTTCCGGGACCAATCTCCACTAATTGCTCCTGATTATAAAGGCTTCTTACCACCTTAACGATGTTATCTAACACACCCTTATCATTCAAAAAGTGCTGTCCATAGGACTTTAAGGCTGTCACAAAACTTGACATTTGTTACTAAATTTTATGAATAATCTGATTACTTTTGATCCTGCTTAGTAGTAGCTTCGAGTATATTAATTAAAAACCCTTAAACGCGCTATTAAGCAATTATTTAACCACCCTAAAGGTATAGATTATGTTGCAGATTTCGAGTAAAACCCAAAAAAGAGCCGTTCTGGTGATATTTCCAAAGAACAACCTCAACGCATTACCCTTCTTTGACCTGGAAGAGAAGCGATCTATTCAGCAAATGCTTAATGATGGCTCAAAAATAATCCCTGTCAATAAATTGCATAAGCTCTACATTCTTTTTGCCATGGATGTACCAAAAGACATAGACAAGTACGAGTTACAAGAAAAATTCAGAATACAGGGACATAGTATCTATAAGGTATGCAAAGAATATAAAGAAACGGAGTTGAGCTTAGAGATAATGGGTGAATATGATAAGAGTATGCTCGAATCATTATTGTTAGGTATCAACTTATCTGACTATGAATTCTTAAAATACAGGACAAAGGCAAAAGAATACCACCTAACTGTTCATGTAGATCCCATACTGTTGGACAAATCCAGTGTGGAAGAAATCAACTTACTGACTGAGAGTGTGCACATCACCAAAGATTTGGTAAATGAACCCGTTTCATACCTTACCGCTGTTCAATATTCCAAGGATATGGCTAAAATTGCAAAGTCTGCAGGATTTAGCTTAACCGTTTGGGATCACAAGAAAATTGTACAGGAAAAGATGGGAGGTCTACTAGCTGTAAATAGTGGAAGCTCCGCGCCGGCAACATTTAATATCCTGGAATACAAACCTGCAAAACATAAAAACAAGAAACCATTGGTTTTGGTAGGCAAAGGTGTAGTATATGATACTGGAGGCTTATCCTTAAAACCCACTAAGAGCAGTATGGATATGATGAAATCTGATATGGCCGGTTCAGCTGCAGTAGTAGGTGCAATGTATGCCATTGCAAAAGCAAAACTACCTTATCATATAGTTGGACTAATCCCTGCTGTAGAGAATCGTCCGGGCTATGAGGCTGTTTGTCCGGGAGATGTTATTACCATGTATGATGGAACCACCGTTGAAGTAATGAATACCGATGCGGAAGGAAGATTAATACTTGCAGATGCATTACATTATGCTAAAAGATTAAAACCAGAACTCGTATTAGATTTTGCCACACTAACCGGTTCTGCTGTTAGGGCGATTGGCAGAGAAGCCAGTGTAATAATGGGTACTGCAGATAAAGAATATAAGAAAAAACTGAGGAAAGCTGCCATGTCGACCGGTGAGCGTACTGTTGAGTTTCCATTCTGGGATGAATATGGCGATTACCTCAGAAGTGACGTTGCAGACCTTAAAAATTTAGGACCTATGGATGCAGGCTCCATCACTGCCGGCAAGTTTCTTGAACACTTCATAGATTACCCCTGGATGCACTTTGATATTGCAGGAACGGCCTTCGTACCGGCGCAATATAATTACCGAGGAAAATGGGCAACAGGGTATGGTGTGAGATTATTGTTTAAATTTGTACAAAATCAGTGCAAGGATAATCCTGAAAAATCCAAAAGCTAATACCGAGATGGTATTTATCAAGCGGAAGTTTCTATTTTACTTTTAAACAATAATTTACCATGAAGAACGATAAAAGAAAAGTAGGGATTACCCTTGGAGATGTAGCAGGAATTGGACCGGAAATCATCATGAAAACATTCATGGATGATCAGATTTTCAAACATTTTACACCCATCCTATTTGGAAATCCCAGAGTATTATCGTTTTACAAAAAAATATTTTCTTATGATAAGTTTCAGTATTCTTCTATAAAAGGATACAATAACCTTAGCCATAACTCTCTAAATATTATTCCAGTATGGGAAGAAGAATTCCAGATTACACCGGGAACACCAACAGAGCTTACCGGATCTTATGCGCTTAAATCACTGGAAGCAGCCTGCGATGCTTTAAAAAGTAAACATATTGATGTATTAGTTACCTCTCCCATCAACAAAAAGGTAATGTATTCGGAAAAGTTTCCTTATGCCGGACATACAGAATACCTGATGAATTACTTTAATGCTAAGGATGACTTGATGTTTATGATATCCGAAAATGTACGTGTTGGTTTAGTAACGAACCACAGCGCCATCAAAGATGTAGCTTCAAAAATTTCTACAGAAAAGATACTGCGTAAACTGCAATTGATGAACACCTCTCTAAAAGAGGACTTTGGCATTGACAAACCACGTATCGCTGTATTAGGACTCAACCCTCATGCAGGAGACGGAGGTGCAATTGGAAACGAGGAAGTCAATATTATCCTACCCGCAATAAAAGAGGCTAAGGATAATGGCATGGTAGTATTTGGTCCTTATCCAGCAGATGGATTATTCGCCTCCGGAAATTACAAACAGTTTGATGGCATCCTGGCCATGTATCATGACCAAGGCCTGATTCCTTTTAAATATATTGCCGGTGAAGATGGCACGAATTTTACTGCCGGTTTAAGTGTGATTAGAACCTCACCGGATCATGGTACTGCAGAAGACATCGCAGGCAAAGGCATTGCTGATGAAACTTCCTTCCGTAAAGCTATTTATGCGGCAGTAGATATCTTTAACAGCCGGGAGCAATATGCAGAAATGCGCGCTAACCCATTGGTTAAACGCGCAGTTTTACATGATGAAAGGATATAATTAATACACTTATTTTATCTTAACCAAAAGATCTTTCACAAAATCTTTTGGAACAGTAATAGTAGTCATCTTAAGCTTTACATAATCCTCATGCATAAACCAGTAGCCTTTAGCATTGGTGTTATTATGTCCGCCGCTACCACTATCCTTAATCAGGAACCACATTCCATTCGACTTTTCAGCATATCCCATTAACAGCATTCCGTGGTCATCTGTAGTGGTGCCATTTAAGAAACGGAACAAACGCGCGTTCTCGTCAATGTAGGCTGAAGGAATATCAAAAGATGGAATCATACAGACACCCAATTTATTATACATACCCGGCTCATTACTGTTATCACCACCTATAGAGAGTGAAATGCCATTTTTTGCTGCACGTTTAATAATATCCATAAATACATCCAGTGGAACGTTATTATACTCTTTAGAATGCCACCAGTTATCCGGAACAGCATATTCTGCTTTAGTCCAGTATGGCTCATTGGCAAAAGACATAAAATCAACATAGTTATCCGGATCTAACTTCAATACAATTTTCAGGTATTCTTGCGGAGTCATCTTAACACTGCTTACTTCAATTTGTGTTGGAGGTACTCCCAGATAGAAATTAAGAATTGACTTTATTGTAGCTATTACTACATCTTCATTCCAGGCATTGCTTTGCTTTACGCTCTTTAGATAGCCCTGCATTTCTCTAATAAGTGGCTTGTGGTCGTGAAAGGGCTGACCATTCTTTAAGCCGGTATACGCATAAGCCGGCACAGCTCCATATTTCTTCATCATTATCTGAGTAGCATTACCCTCGGAACCCTCCTCAAATACACTCTCTCCGCGCGTTCTTACGTATTCCCTGGCTTTTTCTACATACTGCCAGTAAACAGAATATAATTCAGATAAATCGACATCCTTATCCGTTAGTCTTTTTACTTCTGCCTCAAAGAAAGAGGTAGAAGCAAAACACCAGCATGTACCTGTCTCCCCTTGAGAAATTGGGAGCTGCACTCCTTTTGCCATTTTATAGTCCGATAAAGACTTTGGATAATCCACGTTACTAAAATCCATTTTCAGCACTTTTTGCGGAGTGGAAGTCTTGGCTTCAAACATTTCATTTTTTTCTACGATAGAGTCATAAAAAGGATTTGATTTTTCGACAAGCTGTGCTTTATCTAATTTTACTTGTGCGCTAAGTTGTAAAGCCAACAAAGCAAGACATAGAGTACTGATTGATTTCATTGATTATTCTTTATTGTACTAAGATACATTATTCCTGAGTTTTCAAAAACTACAATTACTAAAAACGTCGAAAGGTATTTTGAGCAGCACGTTTTGCCTTTATAAGATGATCGTAATCCTGCTCATTCTTTAGCAAAGAGCCAAAATAAGGTGGTTGTGTTTCGATATAGTCTATCCCTTCCAGCTCGTCCTTTGTGTTTTTTCCCAACTTAAGTAATCTGATCCAATCTATCAGCTCTGAAGTGGATGGCTTTTTCTTTAATCCGTGAATGTCTCTCAATCCGTAAAAAACCTTTAATGCTTCTTCCATCAAATCCTGCTCTATGTCCGGAAAATGCACATTAACGATATCAATCATGGTTGGTCTCTCCGGAAATCTGATATAATGAAAGAAACATCTGCGTAAAAAGGCATCCGGCAATTCCTTTTCATTATTCGAGGTGATAATCACAATAGGACGAGTTTTAGCCTGAATAGTTTTCTGGAGTTCATAGCAATAAAACTCCATCTTATCTAACTCCAGCAAAAGATCATTAGGGAATTCAATATCTGCTTTATCAATCTCATCTATCAGTAAAACCGATTGTTGATCACTTTCAAATGCCTGCCACATTTTACCCTTGATGATGTAGCTAGAAATATCCTGCACCTTAGCATCTCCAAACTGTGAGTCGCGCAAACGTGCAACAGCATCGTATTCATACAAGCCCTGTTGCGCAGAGGTAGTAGATTTTATATGCCAGGTATACATCTCTTTGTTTAATGCCTTTGCTATCTCAAACGCCAATAAGGTTTTTCCGGTGCCTGGTTCGCCCTTAATTAATAAAGGCTTCTGTAAAGCAATGGCTGCATTTACTGCTACACGTAATTCATCTGTGGCAATATAATTTTCCGTTCCTTTAAATTCTTGCGTCATGATTATTTATTTTATTGCTTTTCACCACATAGAAATATAGAACACTAAAAGCAATTCTGTTCGTGCAATAACATCCGAAAGATAAAGAAAACATAGTATTCATCTGTGATGAATACTATGTTTTGCTTTTAGCTTACAAATATACACTACAGTCCGCAACGACTTTTATTAGCTATGCATCTATGTGGTTTAAATTCTTTTAATGTGCTATTTTCTTTCCTTTTAATGTTTTCATCGCATTTGCCAAGCCATCCAGCGTCATGGGGAACATTCTATCTTTAAAGACTTGCTTCACTATTTGAACAGTGGGCAACCCAGTCCAATAATATTCATTACTTGGGTTTAGCCATACTATATTAGGAAACTTATCCACGAAGCGCTGCAACCATATGCCCCCGGACTCATCATTATAATGCTCTACACTTCCTCCTAGGGCCGTTAGTTCATAAGGCGACATCGTAGCATCCCCTAAAAATATAACCCTGTAATCTGCATTGAACTTATGTAGCACTTCAAAAGTTGGAATTCTATCGCTGTATCGCATAGCATTGTCTTTCCATACGCTTTCGTAAACGCAGTTATGAAAATAAAAAAATTCCAGGTGTTTCAATTCTGATTTGGCAGCAGAGAAAATCTGCTCACACAAATCTACATAAGGATCCATAGACCCTCCCACGTCAAAAAATAAAAGCACTTTAACCCTATTTTTTTTGGATGCATGCATCTCAATATCAAGATAACCAGCATTCTTACAGGTCTTTTGAATAGTGGCAGACAAATCCAGCTCATCCTCTATCCCTTCCCTTGTAAGTATCCGAAGTCGCTTTAGTGCTAGCCTGATATTCCTCGTATTCAGCTCTACATCTGAAGCATAATTCTTAAAGGTACGTTTCTCCCAGACCTTTACCGCACTCCTTCCGCCACCATCACCTCCGATATTTATTCCCTCCGGGTTAAACCCTCCGTGCCCGAATGGAGAAGTTCCACCGGTCCCAATCCACTTGTTGCCTCCCTGATGCTTTTCTTTTTGTTCCTCCAATAATTGTTGCAAGCGCTCCATTAACTTATCCAATCCACCAATTTTATCAATCAAAGCCTTATCCTCTTCGGAAAACAAGCGATCTATTTCTTTTTGCAACCAATCCGCGGGGATCTCTTTTTTTTCTATATCGGACAATTGAATACCTTGAAAATAATTTCCGAACAACACATCATATCTATCTAAGAATTGCTCATGTTTAATCAGAATTGTTTTGGAGAGAAAATAAAACTCCTCTACATTGAATGCTGTAACTCTTTTGTTTAATGCCTCTAACAGATTCAAATACTCTCCAATACTTACTGGCAGCCCCTCTTCCTTCAGCAATAAAAAGAAATTCAAAAACATAGTGTAAATGTAGCAAGGGTATATTAATAAGTAGTAAGTATCCCCAAATTATTCTCTATTTTTATTCTAAATTATCTGATATGAAACAGGAACTATTACACAAGTACGACACGATAAATAACATCAAAAATAAGCTCCTGAACAAAGTTGCTAAGTACTCTCAAGAAGAGCTTAATAAAGTTCCCGAATATGGGGGATGGAGCGCAGGTCAAGTGCTGTTTCATGTTGCCTTCGCAGAGAGTGGCACCATACTTGTAATTAATAAGAATCTCGCAGAGAATAAAGTTTATTTAAAAGGTAATTTCAGGAGTGTGCTCAGTAATATATTCCTGGTCATATCCTTGAAGCTTCCGCTCAAATTTAAAGCCCCTAAAGCTGTTAGTAAAGTTCCTGACAGCATCACCTTTGAAGAAATTAGTAATTACTTCGATAAGAACACCCAAGATTTCAAAAAGATATTGGAAGAACTACCCAATGAATTGGAAAATAAACTGATTTTCAAACATCCGCGTGCTGGTTTATTTACCATTCATCAAACGCTGAACTTCACACGTGAACACTATTTGCATCACGAATCACAGCTAGATAGGCTATTAAAATAAAGCTCAGGAGAATAAGTTATATCGGAGAATACAATACAAAGCACGAAAGGCATCTTTGATGCCAATTTTTTTACCTTCCTCATAGGTTCTGCCATAATAAGATATACCTACTTCATAAACTCTGATATTCGGAATCTTAGACATTTTAGCAGTTACCTCTGGTTCAAATCCAAAACGATTTTCCTTGAGGTCGATCTTTTGTATAATTTCTGTCCTGAACATTTTATAACAGGTTTCCATATCCGTCAAATTCAGGTTGGTAAAAAGATTAGATGCAAAAGTGAGCATCTTATTTCCTATGGTATGCCAAAAAAATAAAATACGATGTGGCCTTCCTCCCATAAAACGGGAACCATAGACAACATCAGCAAAACCATCAACTATGGGTTTAAGAAGAATATTAAATTCATTGGGATCATATTCCAGATCAGCATCTTGTACAATTACAAAATCTCCGGTGGCACTTTGAAATCCGGTGCGCAATGCAGCTCCTTTCCCTTTATTTACTTCATGCTTCTTATATACGATATTTACAGAAGGATGAGCCTCCTGGAATTGTTTCACTTTAGATTCTGTAGCATCGCTTGAACAATCGTTTACTACGATGATTTCCTTCTGTATATCCTGGATGAGCTGAACTATATCAATTTTAGATAAAATATGTTCAATAGTCCGCTCTTCGTTATAAGCAGGAACAATTATAGAAAGCTTTAATGACATCTAGTGAAATTAGGAATCAAAAATAAAGATTTATAAGTTAAAAACACATAAAACTCAGCACAGCTTAATTAAATAAGGGAGTTATCAAAGATAACTCCCTTAAAGCTTAGCCAAATAATAATTCTATTTCTTACGTTCCAGATCAAACAATACGGTACCATACACCAATCCGCCAACTAATGGAGAACCGTATGCTTCTATATGCTTGTTGTTATAAATATTGGAGCCTCCGACTTGAAGCGTAAACCATTTTTTAAACTCATAGGACACATTCATATCCATAGTATGATAGCTTGGTACTTCGCCGTCGCCAAATGTACTCTCCCAATTGTACTTACTTACCCACTTGAAGTTAACCCCAAATCCGAGGCCTTTCCAGATACGCTGCACATTAACTCCGATATTGAACTTATGCTTTGGCGTGTTAAATCCGGGGATAATTGGATCAGATAAATTCTTGGTATTTAAATCTGAGTAGGTATAATTGAAGGAGGTCACCAAATTCTTCCATACATAGTAATTTAAACCAATAGAGGCACCGAAGGCATCCACATGTTGTTTGGCATTCGTAGGCATCTGAATCAACTTATAGGCACCTGTCAACATAGCATCTGACCCTGACTCACCGCCCACTTCAGCGTCCTTATTAGTAGGCATATAAAATCTTAAGTCACCTATAAAATTGAAATACCGATTAAAATACCCAGTGAGATCCACATAAAGGCGCTTTGCAATCACTCCTCTATAGCCTACCTCAACAGAGTTTACCTGTTCCGGTTTTATAGGATCCAGCTTAACCACTTTCAGGATGGTAGGATCTACCTCAAGCGTTACATTGTAATTGCTTCTGAAATCTTTTACCGATTGGAAGTCATACCCTAAGGCGCCATTTAAATTTCCTAGCAACTGAATAGCTCCTAGATCCAAAGAGATATACTGGTTTTGTAAGGTTGGTGTTCTGAATGCCTGTTGATAGGAAACACGGAAAGTATTCGACTTAAAGGTTGCAATTGCCGAAACCCTGGGAGAAAACTGAACCTTAAAATTCTCCGCTTTATCTACACGTGCAGAAGCTACAATCTTCAGTCTATGTTTGAATAAATCTACCGTGAGTTGAGTATAGCCACCTACTTCCCAGGTATTTAAGTTTACAAATTTAGCCTTAAGATTTGGCGAACCATCACTCAAGGTATCGGCTCTGTTTACAAGTGTATCATAAAATATAGACCCATAAGAACGCGGAATATAATCTCTGAAAGATGCTCCGGCGATCAGGTTAATATCATATTTAAAGGTATGATTGTATGAAGCCTCCACATGGTGTAAAGAAGATTTATCCTGGAATTTAGCACCAGACACCAGGTTAGCATCATTGACAATAAGATTATAAGCAGAATCAAATGAAGGTGACCCAGGCTCTAGATAAGCCCCAGTTAATGCCTGCTGAAGGGCATAATCACGAGACGTAATAACATCCGCCTGTGCGGGATCGCCACTGAAACCACCAGTATATTCAGACAACTTGGAGAAGTATGACTTAATGAAATTCGACACATATCTACTAATACCAATCTTCGATAGATTGATAGCTGCAAAGACCATATCATAGGAATTGCCTGCATTCTCCAGTGTTGTATAATATTTCAGTGTAGCACCTTTATAGTCTAACTGGAATTTATGCTGCTGAAATAAGATATTTTTTATGTTGTAACGGTTTGAACCCTGATATACACCGGTTCCTCTACCAAACTTATACTGATATTCCAATTGCATATCTTTAATTGGTCTGGCATACAATGCTAGATTTGCTTTTATGCTCTCTGTTTTACGATCCGACAAATCCTTCTCTCTATAGCCGGGAGCATCTACATGTATAATTCCTGGAAATGCATTGGGAAAGAAATCCAGATATGCATTCAATGCTCTAAACTGGCGTGCTATAGCGGTATCCTCACTATACTGCAATTTGCGTACTACTGTACTCACGTTTACATCAGCGCCTACGTCTCCATACGTATTGGCCACCGGATCATCTGCTAGCCAATCAATTGCCCTGAAGTAACCACCACTTACTTTAAATCCAAAAACATCTCTGCCATACTTTTTCTTACCAAAGGCATTAGCATATCTTACTTGGACGTCAGCCATCTGCCTATTTCCACCCTTTACTTTTACTTGCAGATTTTTATAGTCAAAAGGATTCTTTGTCTGCATACTAACGATCCCCTGGAAAGCATTAGCACCATACAATGCGGAAGAAGCGCCTGAAATAACTTCCACACTCTCCAGATCCAGATCATTAGCACCCACTAAGTTTCCTACAGGAAAATTTAAGCCGGGAGCCTGATTATCCAATCCATCAATAAACTGAAGTACTCTTACTGGTGACGTGGTATTAAATCCTCGTGTATTGAACACCTGAAAACCCATACTTGCTGTTGTAATATCAACATCTTTAAGGTTTCCAAGGGCCTGATAGAAATTACCGGATGCCGTAAACTGAATTTGTTTTGCGTTTAACTTCTGTATGGATGATGGTGACATCTGAATTCGTTCGCTTAGCCTAGAAGCAGAGATTACCACATCTTCGCTAACCCTTATCTCCTGAGGTGCAAGGTCAATTTCTATAGACTGCTTCTCATCAGCTAGCTGAATCTCCTGTGTGGCAAAGCCCAGATAGCTGACCTCTAAGGTTAATGGAAAAGCTACTGCAGCTTTAATCTCAAATACTCCATTAACATCTGTTACCGAACCGAAATTAGTACCCTTTATCTGTATGTTGGCCCCAATAAGTGCATCCTTGGACTCTTTATCTTTTATTTTACCTTTCAGGATTATTTCCTGCTGTGCCATAACATTAGTGTATATAGACAGCAACAAGACTACTGTGAAAAATTTCAATACGTTATTTAAGTGTTTCATCAGCTATTTTTTTTATTTGCGAACAACTTAGTTAATGGTAAAAGATTTAGTAACTTTTTGATCTTCATTTCTCTGATCAACAAGCTCCATTAAATACTGACCTTTTGCAAAAGCACTTAAGTTAAATACTTCCTGTTCTGTAATTTCTTTTACCAGCAACTTCTCTCCTAACATATTAAATACCGTAGCTGTATATTTTCCGGTCTTATTAATAAATACAGTAAACTTGCCCTCGCTCGGATTTGGATAAATATTCGCATCCCAGTTTGCCCTAGTAGAGTTGGGTTTCTTTATAGCCGTAATCAGGTTAGTACTTCCAAATACCGGCAGCTCAATATGCGTTGGATACTGATCAGAGAATGCGATACGCTGAACAGAAATTCGCGGAGCATACTCCACACCATTAAACATGTACGTTCTTCCATCTGCAGGCTTCCTTCTAAAGAATTCATTTGGCATAATTGGAACATTGGCACATGCCTGGAACCTAGGGTAATTACTACTTGAAATCAACACCTTAATTTTGTGTCCCTGTGCAAAGGTATAGGCTATTGGATAGCACTGAAAATAGTATTCATAAATCTTTCCTATATCTATATTAGAGAATGGTGAGTTGTCATCTTCACGCGCTTCAGCTAATGAACGGGCATATTCTCGTGCACGGGCATTAACAGCACCTTCTACAACAAAGAATTCCTTACCATCAGGATAAACATCCACAATACGAACAAAGAAATCGCAATCTGTAGGGCCAACAACCGTATTGCCAGGATTCGACTTAGCATATAATTTTACTTTAGGGAATCCTACTATGCTTATGGAATCAGGTAAAACATCTGTTTCAAATTTCACCACGCCTTCTCTATCCATAGTAAATCTTGCAAAGTTGGTATCTGCAAGGTTCATCTGTCCTTGCGCATCACGATCACCTTGAGGTGTACGTTCTAGCATATTTCCACCACCCACAGTAATAATTGGATCATCCGGATTGTGAACATATATTTTATACCCCTCATCCGCTGTTGGCTTTACAAAATTCAGTTTACCATTCTGGTGTAAGAATAGATCATGCCATTCAACTTCATTAGGAGGAAAAACCTCTGTTCCCATCCAGTAGTTTCCTGCATAAGACACTTGTCCATCATCACTGGAAGCACCGGTAACATAATAGCGTATACTCGGAATGGCAGTATAATCATATTGTGGTATACCCTCAAATCTGCCAGAAGTCCCAAAACCCTGTAAGATAGGTCCGAGGTTAGGCAAGTCAATTTTGAAAGGAATTAACAGAGCACCTAAGCGAATCTCTACAGGTACTTGTTTTAAATTATCAGCCCCTAAAATAAAGTTCAACAAATCCGTGAACTGTATTTTATAATCTTCTGCAGGGAATCTAACCTCAATTTGCGGCAACTGAGGAAGTGGCTGTTGCCATCTCGTTGATTTTGGTATCAGCACCTTCGGCTCTCCTACTTTATTGTAGCCATTGTAATTCAGATTATACCTGAACCAGCTGATTAATTCTGACTTGGCAATATCTGCGATGTTAATATTACCATCCGCACCAATATTAGAGATATCTATCTTAGTAATATCCGTTACATTCTTAGGGTAAGTTTTATCACCTGTTCGGGTAGAGGCAATGGTTTGATGCGCCCAAGGACCGATTATGATTTTTTGTAAATTTTTTCTCTGCGTAATATTTTTCTGAATCAACTGATGAGTTTCCATGGAACCATCCACAAAGATATCCCACCATCCTGCAACGTGGAATGTTGGAACCTCTATATTCGAATACCTCGAGTACTGACCATTCTTTTGGCTCTCCCCATTCTGATCTACCGGAGCATGACTGGCATCCATATCACTTCTTCCAATAGAATTTGGATAATAACCGGCAGGACTGTTTTCATAACGAATAGTTACAAAGTGGTCTATAGCTTTATTAGATGCATCAAATTTATCCGGCGTATTGTAATCTTTTGAAGAGTGAATGTCATCATCCAATCCTCCATCCATACTCATTAAATCATCTCGTGTATCTTTGATTTGCCCTCTCAACCAACCGGTTACCAGACCATCTCTCAGACAGCCATTCCAGAAACCTGTACTCTTATAAAACTCCAAAGGACCTACAATTGGGAACATCGACTTTAAACCCGGCTGAGTTGGATCAATCTTATGCGCGGAAGCCGCCTGTAACTGATTATATCCCAATGCAGAGGCACCAAATGTACCGACTGAACCGTTGTAAACCAGGTCTGTTGTCTCATATATACCATCTCTGTTTAGGTCGAATTTTCTTACCAACTGGTTTTTGATGAACTCCAGGGAATTATAACCATCCTCATGATTATTTCCATTTCTAGGATCTGAAGGAGCCGTAATATCGAGGATATGGGTATAATTATGATAAGGCCATTTTTTCCAGCTATCTGAGTATAATGGCAGATAGGCACCTTGTGATGTATACCTTCCACGCATATCCTGAACTCCTCCCACATATCCCAGCAATGACATGGCAGCACCTTCAACAGCACCTCTCTTATTGTAAGGTGTACGTTCAAATATCATAGGGAGTTGATAGGGATTCGGATTCGGAACACCATTAATTGTGTCATAAATCAGGTACTGAGCCCCTTTCTGAAGTAAGACCGCATTGATAGGTATCTGCACCGGAGGAAAAGGCGCCGGCAACAACTGAAAACTAATAGTATCGTTATACACGAAACTATCCTGTAAGATAGGAAGGTAGATATCCGTCATCAACTTAGTTCCATCCGGCATGGTGAAAGGCACCTGCGTACGGGTAGCGAAGTCAGATAGGTCATCCAGGGTTCCATTTATTCTTTCTCCGGGAATTTCTATTGAACCCGGAATCGGGAAATATCTCGTTTGAGCAAAACCCTTATTGTGGTAAATACCCAAAATGCATAATAAAACAAGTAGAAGTTTCTTCATTTTTGTATATTTTGTATACTAAAATAAGAAATTAGTTAAATAATGCTAAAATTATTCTCTGAAAATGGAGATGCTGACCCAACTTTTTTCAACAATTAGCCCCACCTCATCCGTCCTGATTATACTCAATCTGGTAGTTATTGAGAGTTTACTTTCCATTGATAATGCTGCCGTATTGGCTACAATGGTATTGGATTTACCTCAACAACAACGAAAGAAAGCCCTTAGGTATGGAGTCCTGGGAGCATATCTATTCAGAGGCATTTGCCTGTTCTTTGCTGCATGGCTTATCAAAATCTGGTGGTTGAAATCACTGGGAGGTCTATACCTGCTCTTTCTATTTTTCAACTATTTACGCAGTCCGTCTAATACCAACCAGGAACAAAACAGCCAGCTAGCTAAAGAAGAAAATAAGTTACTGAAATATGCCTACAGAAGCTTTGGGCAATTCTGGTCTACGGTAATCTTAGTAGAGTTTATGGATTTGGCCTTCTCCATAGATAATGTTTTTGCTGCTGTAGCCTTTACAGATAATATCTACCTCATCTGGATAGGCGTTTTTATCGGAATCCTTGCCATGCGATTTGTAGCACAGGGCTTTATTGTATTGATGGAAAGGTATCGATTCCTTGAATCTTCTGCATTTATTGTAATCGGTATACTTGGAGGCAAACTTTTATTGTCCTTACCAGTGCATTTTTATCCAAATCTGAAATTCCTGGAAAGTGAACAGTTTGACTTAATTACTTCAGCCATTACCGTATGTATTTTTGCAGTACCTATTCTAACGTCAAGGTTTTTTAATTTCCCTAAGCATTAATTGTATATAATACTAATGCTTTAGCCTATCCTTGAAGACCTTCTCAAATTTCTCGATTTTAGGTTGAATAACATAGGCACAATAAGGCTGAGACTTATTGTCGTTATAGTAATTCTGATGATACTCGTCCGCTTTATAAAAGACATCAAATTTTGCTACTTCTGTTACAATAGGATTAGGGTATGCCTGAGCTTTATTTAAGGCAGCAATTACTTCTTCCGTAACGCTCTTTTGGGTATCATTATGATAAAAAACCACCGAACGATACTGTGTACCCACATCATTACCCTGACGATTCAAGGTAGTAGGATCATGCATGGTGAAGAACACTTTTAAAATATCTGTAAAAGAAATTTTAGCGGAATCAAAGGTAATATGAATAACTTCTGCAAGACCTGTAGCACCTGTGCAAACTTCTCTATAAGTGGGGTTCTTCACCTGCCCTCCTGAAAATCCAGACTCTACAGACTCAACACCCTCTAAACGCTGAAAAAAAGCTTCCATACACCAATAACACCCTCCGCCGAATGTAGCTTTATCGTATTGCTTATCCATATTTGTATTCATTTTTTTTGGCTGTTTGGAAGAATCATTCTTCTCCAGTTTTGTTTGAGCATGATTGCACCCAACACAAAAGAAGAAAGTCAACATTGTAAGAAAAAGTCTCATAAATAGTAAACGTTAAACCAATACTAATGTTCAACAATGAAACAACCAATTACTTTAATAACTGATAAACTAAGAGAGAAACCAGATACGCCGCACCTGTCATATAAACAAATTGGATAGCAGGCCACTTCCAGCTACGGGTCTCCCGATAAACAGTTGCCAACGTACTCATACACTGCATAGCTAGTAGATAAAATAATATTAACGACAGAGATACAGCCGAAGTAAATACTGGCTTCCCTTCATTATTCTTCTCCTGTTGTAATTTTTGTCTTATCGTGAGGTTATCTGCATCTCTTCCTATAGAATATAAGGTAGATATAGTACCCACAAAAACTTCACGGGCTGCAAAGGAGGTAATCAATGCGATACCAATTTTCCAATCAAAACCCAGTGGCTTAATTACTGGTTCTATAAACCTTCCGGCATAACCTGCGTAAGAAAACTCCAGTTTTTTAGATGCCACATAAAGTGCAGTTTGCTGCGCATCATAATGTAATAAAGAAGACTCAATAGTTGCCACATCCGATGCCATCTTCATCATTTTAGGTGGACCAAAACTAGCCAGAAACCAAAGTATGAGAGATATAATAAGGATAATTTTACCCGCACCAAAAACAAAGCTCCTGACCTTGTCATAAACCGTATAAAAAACATTTTTCCAATGCGGCTGTCTGTATTCCGGTAATTCCAGCATTAGGAAAGAATATTCTTCTGTTTTCAAGACTTTCTTGAAAACAAATGCTGCAGTGAGTGCAGCAACTACCCCAAAAAGATACAAGCCCATAAACACCAATCCTTGTGCATTAAAAAAGCCAATCTTATAACTTGGCATTACAAAACCAATTAAAATAGCAAAAACCGGAATACGTGCAGAACAGCTGATAAGCGGAGTAACCATTATAGTAGTTAAACGCTCCTTCCAATTGCTAATCGTTCGGGTACTCATAATTGCAGGAATTGCACACGCACCTCCGGAAATCAAGGATACAATACTTCTACCGTTTAACCCAAATTTCTGCATAATACTGTCAAACATAAATACGGCTCTCGACATATATCCTACCTCTTCCAACAAAGTAATCAGTAAAAACAAGATGGTAATCTGTGGAACAAATACCAATATTCCACTAATACCGGGAATTAGACCTTCTGTTAGCAACCTGGTAAACAAATTAACAGGAAGTGCTCTTTGCAGACTTACTGAAAGCATTGCAAATGACTCATCAATATAATCCATTGGCAATGCAGACCACGAAAATATAGCCTGGAATACAAAAAACATCAACATAAAAAATATAAATGGACCTATAATCTTATGAGTCAAAACAGCATCTACTTTGTCGGTTAAAGTCTTTGCTGTTGTATAAGACCTATTTAATATTCTTGGCAGAATAGGTGAAAACTTTTTATACCTATTCATGATTTCATCCAACTGATTATTGATTGGATGAAAGGCATGTTTATCCCTTATGTTTTGAATATTTTGCTTTTCATCTTCGGTAAGAAAACCAAGCCAACTTAGATGATGCACCAACAGCAATGCATGATAGTCATTTCTTGTTGGGAGCAAATGTCTGACCTCTTCTACAATCATCTGCTCCTGCGGAATCAATGTATAAAAGTCAGATACTCTTTCCCACTGATCCTGTGAAAGAAGCTGCGATATTTTTTCTTTTAAAACTTCCAGTCCAGCTCCAGTTCTACCATTAATCTTAACTACTTCTAGATTTAGTTCCTCACTCAATTTAATCGCATCACATTGCAGATGCTGTTCCTCTGCAACATCATTCATATTCAATGCAACTAGCAACGGAAATCCAAGATCTACCACTTGTGTTAGCAGCAGCAAATGGCGCTCTAAGTTGGTTACATCCGCAATGTAAATGATCAAATCCGGATAATCCTTATTTCCTTTATCCAATAGCGCATTGACCGCGATACGTTCATCGGCTGAGGTAGGATAAAGACTGTAGGTTCCCGGCAAATCCACAATAAGAACTTCTGTGTCTTCTTTTAATTTAGCATAACCACTTTTACGCTCTACCGTAACTCCTGGGAAATTTCCTACCTTCTGGCGCAACCCAGTCAGTTGATTAAATAGCGAAGACTTACCCGAATTAGGATTGCCAAGAAGCGCTATTTTTTTTGTCTGTGTCATATCTAAATCAGGATACAATATCCCTTATGTTTATTTACTTACTTCGGAGTCCAATATAACATGCTCTGCCTCTTTGTTTCGGAGTACTACATAATGTTGTTTTGCCCGGATATAGCAAGCGCCACCAAATGGGGCTTTTCTGACCAGGATAATTTCTGAGCCCGGCAACAAACCCATCGCCATCAACTTACAAGCAATAAACCCATTTGAAAACGCTGCAATAAAGGCATGTTCTCCGATATTCAAATGGGTTATATTTTTGGGCGTAGACAAGCTGTTATTTAGATTTATTCTGAATACCAAAATACGGGCTAATTTTGAGATTAATGCATTTAAAAATACACTTGCAATAGATTACCTAAGATTTGGTAATCCTTCTACTTTGGAGCTCTTTTAATCAGAAATACAGCAATTACACAAAAAAGCAAATTGGGTATCCAAACAGCAACAAGTGGATTAAGATCTCCTTTGGTGGCAAATACTGTTGAAAACTGCTGAATGATAATATATGCACCACTCAACAACATCCCCGCTACAATATACAAACCCATTCCATTACGCACACGCCTCGTAGTCATTGCCACGGCAATAAGTGTAAGAATAATGGTACTGAATGGTATAGCAGTTCGACGATATTTCTCTACTAAGTATAATTTAATATTTTCGTTTCCTTTAAGCTTTTGATCTTGGATAAACTTATTCAGTTCGGGCGTTGTCATGGTTTCTATATCATAATTCTGACGAACATAATCCCTGGGTGAGATGGGAAGCACCATTAAGGTATCATTTCCTCTTCTGACCAAATCTGAATCGCCTGCATTTTTTCTATAACTCCATGCGCGCATCAACCATTTACGTTGAGTGCTATCCCACTGCATATTATCAGCCTCAAACTTATACGTCTGTACTTTATTACTAATTTCCTCCAACGTAAACTTAAATCCTGAATTAGCATCAAGGCTATAAGATTGAGTATAAATAAAGGTGTCTTTGCCAATTTGAAAATGATAATTTATATCCGATGTACGTTGCTCTTTCTTAGAGGCATATTTTTCTTCAAATGCTATCTTTACTTTATTAGACTTGGGTAACAAATGATGATTATATATCCCAAATAATAATGCAAGCAATGATGCAGCAAAAAGGTATGGCCCTAACAATCTGTAAAAGCTCACTCCGCCATTGAGCATACAGACTATCTCTGTATTTTCTGTGAGCCGCGAGGTAAAATAGACTACTGAAATAAAAACAAAAATAGGCGCCAACATAAGTCCTATCCAGGGAATAAAATTCAGATAATAATCTATAATTACTGCATGTAAAGGGGCATGATTACTTATGAATTCATCAATCTTCTCCGTAATATCTATTACTATCGCAATCGCAATCAATAAAAAAATTGCAAAAAAGAAAGTCACTAAGAATTTCCGGATTATATATTTATCAATTAGCGTCATCTTCAGATTCCGTGATGAATTATAATCTATTATCTAACTTTACAATCATTTCTTTTTTCCACGAAGCGAAAGCACCTTCTATAATCTTTTGTCTGGCTTCTTTTACCAGCCATAAATAGAAAGACAGATTATGTATACTGGCAATCTGCGCTGCCAAATACTCTTCCACAACAAATAAATGTCTCAGGTAAGCCTTTGAATGTTTTCTACTAGTGGAGCAAGGCACATGACTATCAATGGGTGAAAAATCATCTTTCCATTTCTGATTTTTGATATTGATGATTCCTTCACTTGTATACAATAGACCATGACGCGCATTTCTGGTAGGCATTACACAATCAAACATATCTATACCTAATGCTATAGATTCCAGAATATTAACTGGGGTGCCAACACCCATCAGGTACCTGGGCTTATCCTTTGGTAATATATTGCATACTATATCTGTCATCTCATACATCATCTCTGCAGGCTCTCCAACAGCTAAACCCCCAATGGCATTGGCTGGTCTATTTTGTGTAGCTATAAATTCTGCCGACTCTATCCGCAAATCCTTGTATACACTACCCTGCACAATAGGCAATAGTGTCTGTTCAAAACCGTACAAGGGTTCTGTAGAATCAAAACGTTGAATACAACGCATCAACCAGTCGTGGGTAATCTTGAGCGATTTTTTGGCATAACCATATTCACATGGATAGGGTGTGCACTCATCAAACGCCATTATAAAATCAGCACCAATTATGCGTTGTGTATCCATTACATTCTCGGGCGTAAACAAGTGCCTGGAACCATCTATGTGCGACTGAAAAGTAACACCCTCAGGCGTTAACTTCCTGCGATGACTTAATGAATACACCTGATAACCGCCACTATCTGTTAACAATGGCTTACTCCAGGTATTAAAGGCATGTAATCCTCCTGCCTTCTCTAAGATATCCAGTCCTGGACGCAAATAAAGGTGATAAGTATTTCCAAGAATAATCTGGGCCTTCACTTCATCTTCTAATTCCTTAAAGTGCACCGCTTTCACCGTACCCTGTGTACCTACCGGCATAAAGATAGGGGTTTGGATTTCGCCATGCGCTGTAGAGATTGTCCCGGCTCTTGCAGAAGAATGGGGGTCGTTATGCTGTATCGTGTAATTCAATAATTTAGGTTGAATGCCAAAATTGAGAAATAAATAAGATAAAATGAAGTTGCAGAAACTAATTTCTGTTATTTTTATTCGATGGGTATTGTTTTTGGTTTATTCGTGTGCTGCTGGTTGTATCAGATTATCTATCAGGCATTTTTAATGCTTGTTATTATAAGGCATAAAGAGCCGTCCAAAAAAATATCTACATCAAAATCAGTAAGCATTGTTATTTGTGCCAAGAATGAAGCTGAAAATCTTCGCAAAAATATTCCATTAATCCTTGAGCAAGATTATCCTGATTTTGAACTCATCATTGTTAATGATAGCTCTGAAGATACTACCAAAGAGGTCATACTAGAAATACTTAGGTCTGACAATCGAGTTTCATCACTAAACATCACCAAAGAAGAGAAAAAGGGATTAGGGAAAAAATATGCCCTACAAAAAGGTGTAGAACATGCAAAAAACGAATTGATTTTATTAACTGACGCAGACTGCAGGCCGCTCACACGCAACTGGATCAGAGAGATGACCGCTCCTGTTTTTAGTAAAAAAAAGATTGTTTTGGGGGTAAGTCCTTACGAACAAAGAAATACATTATTAAATGGATTGATTGAATTCGAAACCTGTCAGACTGCACTCCAATATAATGGATATGCTTTATTGGGAATGCCCTACATGGGCGTAGGGCGCAATGTTTGTTACGACAGAACACTCTTGTCTTCCAAGAACTGGAATCAAACAGAATTATCTATAGCTTCCGGCGATGATGATCTTACCATTCAATCACTCGCTACTAAAGAAAATACAACCATTTGTATTGCCAGAGATGGCTATACTTCCAGTATCGCTGCGGAAAGTTGGAAGGAGTGGACGAGACAGAAGATTAGGCATTATGCTTCTGGAAAATTATACAAATGGAAGCATCGACTTTGCTTAGGCTCCTACATCCTCACCAAGACATCACTTTACTGTTTACTGATGATTCTTGTCATCTCAGGATATAACGTAAGAGAGACTGCTTACTTTTATACAGGATATGTGATGTCTGCAGTATTTTTAAACTTAAGCTTACAGATTTACTTGCATTTAAATTCGAGATGGTATTTAGCCCCTGTTTTTGATTTTATTTACAGCATCACTACTCCTTTATTCGGTTATATTAGTCAGACTAAACCCCGTGAGCATTGGAAATGAAGAGCCATAATAAGATTGACCAGCAACTTTTAGCAGCAGCAAAGATTGGAGATCAAAAAGCGTATACGGCGCTTATGGATAAATACAAAAACTCTGTATACCATATCATCTTACGTATTGTTAGAAAGCCTGAAGATGCTGAAGATTTAATGATTGAGACCTTTGCAAAGGCATTTGACCACTTGGAGCAATATTCCATTGAGTATGCATTCTCTACCTGGCTATTCAAAATTGCATCAAATACCTGTATCGATTTTCTCAGAAAGAAACGTATTGACAAAGTCTCCCTAGAGAACGAAAATGCTAAAATTACTGATAGCCTCAACTTTAGCACGGGTAGCAACCCGGAAACAGAATTCATAAAATCGCAACGCGCAAGGCAAATGCAACAACTGGTAAGTAATATGGACGAAACATTCTCTAGAGTAATCTCGCTTCGCTACTTTAAAGAGTTCAGCTACGAAGAGATTTCGGCCGAATTAAACATCCCCGTTGGGACTATAAAAGTCCAGCTTCATCGGGCAAAAAGAATCCTGCAGGATAAGTTTTCTGAGCGTGCTGATATCTGGTAACTATCACTAAGTTTACCCGGGCAACTAAATCCAAAAATAATGCTTCGTTAAAATATCCCATACAGGTACAACACCAGCAACCTTGGTTTTCTTTTTATTACCAATGATACTTCTGAAAACCAATGATTTATCAAAAATTACCAAATCTTTATATGTGGAGAACTTTAGTGTTTTGATTTGGGAAAGCAGTTAGTTAAACGTATTTTTGCACCGATTTAAAATCTAAATAACTGCACGTATGGCAAGCAAAGGTAAAATTACCCAGATTATTGGTCCTGTTGTGGACGTATCCTTCAGTGGAGAAGGCGCTTCTCTACCTAAAATATTAAATGCATTAATCGTTAAGAAAGATGACGGTTCCGAAGTGGTTCTGGAATGTCAGCAACATTTAGGAGAAGACAGCGTGCGTTGCGTTGCGATGGATGCTACTGAAGGACTAACCCGAGGTGCTGAAGTAATTGATACAGAAAATCAGATTACCATGCCTGCTGGTGAAGCGATTAAAGGACGTTTATTCAACGTAATTGGAACTGCTATCGATGGTATTGGAGAAGTTAGCAAAGTGGGCGGATATCCAATTCACAGAAAACCTCCAAGATATGAAGACCTAGCCACCTCTAAAGAGGTTCTTTTAACGGGAATCAAGGTGATTGACCTAATTGAACCTTATGCAAAGGGAGGGAAAATTGGTTTATTTGGTGGTGCAGGTGTTGGAAAGACGGTATTAATCATGGAATTAGTAAATAATATTGCAAAAGGCCATGGCGGTTTATCCGTATTTGCTGGAGTTGGTGAAAGAACCCGTGAAGGAAATGACCTTTTGAGAGAATTCTTAGAATCAGACGTTATCAAATACGGTGAAGCATTCAAGCAATCTATGGAAAAGGGCGACTGGGATTTATCTTCAGTAGACAAAACAGCTCTATTGGAATCCAAGGCTACCTTAGTATTCGGACAAATGAATGAACCTCCAGGTGCACGTGCACGTGTTGCTCTATCTGGTTTAACCATTGCAGAGCAATTCCGTGATGGAGATGGAGACAGTGAAGGTAAAGGACGTGATATCTTATTCTTCGTAGATAATATCTTCCGATTTACACAAGCGGGTTCTGAGGTTTCTGCTTTATTAGGTCGTATGCCATCAGCGGTAGGTTATCAACCAACCTTATCTACTGAAATGGGATTGATGCAAGAGCGTATTACCTCTACTAAATCAGGTTCTATTACTTCCGTACAGGC
>CANHGL010000020.1 GCA_947460245.1 Sphingobacteriales bacterium | reverse complement strand
TGTACATAGGAGTAAAGTACAGGAGATTAAACCCGGACATGCTCTGATCATAAAAAAAGATGGTAGTATTGGAGAGGTGGAATGTACTAAGCCTCAAGAAAGAAAAGCCTGCAGTTTTGAGCGTATCTATTTTTCCAGAGGCAGTGATTTTGAAATCTATCAGGAAAGAAAAGTGCTCGGTAAATTACTGGTGCCTGCGGTACTCAAAGCAGTAAATTACGACTTAGAAAATACGGTATTTTCCTATATTCCTAATACGGCAGAGGTTGCCTTTTTGGGAATGACAGAAGAGATTCAGAAACAAAATGTACTGCAAAAATTAGCGGCATACGATAGCGGGGAAATTCCTTCTATGGAGCTACTGCAGCAACAGCTTTCTGTTATGCCGCGTATTGAAAAGATTGCAGTGAAGGATGTGAAAATGCGCACCTTTATCACAGAGGATGCTTTCCGTAATGACCTGGTGAGTCATGTATATGATGTTACCTATGGTGTGGTGAAGAATAACGAAGATACCCTGGTGGTTCTGGATGATTCAATTGTTCGGGGTACAACGCTCAAAGAAAGCATTCTTACCATGCTCGACAGGCTTCAGCCTAAAAAAATTATTGTAGTGTCTTCCGCTCCACAAATCCGTTATCCGGATTGTTATGGTATAGACATGAGTAAAATGGGCAGCTTTGTTGCCTTTCAGGCCGCCATCAAGCTTTGGAAAGAAAGTGGAGAATACGCTGTATTAGAAGATTTGTACAAGGCATGTAAAGAAGAACTATTTAAACCTTTTCAAGAAGTACGTAATTTAGTGAAGCAGGTTTATGAGCCGTATACTGACGAACAGATTTCTGAAAAAATTGCTGAAATCGTTAAACCTAAAAATACTTTCTCGGATGTTCAGGTTATTTATCAGAAAATTGATAGTCTGCATATTGCCTGCCCTAATCACTTAGGAGACTGGTACTTCACAGGAGATTATCCTACGCCTGGTGGAAATCGTGTGGCACTGAATGCCTTCATTAATTTTATGGAAGGTAAAGATATAAGGGCTTATTGATGAAAGCAGTTTAGTACTGTTCCTTTTCATTTGGAAAATCCTTGCGTTTAATATCTGAAATATATTGCTCTGTAGCCTTTTTTATTTCTTCATAAAGATTTAAATAGCGACGTAAAAAGCGAGGCTTAAATTCATGTGTGATGCCCAGCATATCATGGGTAACCAGAACTTGTCCGTCTACATGGGGTCCGGCTCCAATTCCAATTACAGGGATTGAGATGCTCTCCGAAACTTTCTTTGCAACGGATGCAGGGATTTTCTCAAGTACTAATGCAAAGCAGCCAATGCTTTCTAAATATTTTGCGTCTTCAATGAGGCGCTCCGCTTCTTCTTCTTCTTTAGCACGAACCGTATAAGTACCAAACTTATAAATGGATTGTGGGGTTAATCCTAAATGTCCCATTACAGGAATGCCAGCAGTAAGAATTCTGATGATGGATTCTCCCACTTCTTTTCCTCCTTCTAATTTTACGCCATGTCCACCGGTTTCTTTCATAATTCTAATAGAGGCATTTAATGCTTCCAAAGAATTTCCCTGATAAGACCCAAAAGGAAGATCTACCACTACAAAACAGCGTTCAACAGCCCTCACCACACTCTGTGCATGATAAATCATCTGATCCAGTGTTATAGGCAAGGTAGTTTCATGCCCGGCCATTACATTAGAAGCAGAATCACCAACAAGTATAATGTCAATACCAGCATCATCTAAAATCTTTGCCATCGAGTAGTCATAACCGGTAAGCATGGAGATTTTTTCTCCCCTTTCCTTCATTTCACGAAGCTTATGTGTAGTAATTTTTTTAATTTCTTTGTGCATCGACATAATGGTAATCTTATTGGATGTGTGAATTTATGAATAAAAGCTGCAAAAGCTGTTAATATAAAATTAGTTTTTTTGATGTTTATGAAACCTGAGATATACTTAATAATTGCCTATTTTTACACTTGATAATGATCTTGTATGAATTTCCTTAAAATTTCTATTCCGGACCTACTTGAATTGGGTAAGCAAAAAAATGCAGAATATGCTACTGCAGCTCCATTTCCCAATATCTATTTTGATGATTTCTTTGAGGAGAATGCCTTGAAAAGTGTATTGTCAGAATTCCCTGAAATTGGCAAGGATAAATCGGATATTCAATATGAGAATCCCAATGAGCTTAAACTTGCTACCAAAGGGGAATACCGCTTCGGAGACAATACTAAGGCTTTTGTCCATTTTTTGAATTCACAGCCATTTCTCGAGTTTTTACAACACCTTACGGGTATTAAAGAAACACTTATCGCAGATCCATATTTTGAAGGGGGTGGTTTTCATGAAATTAAGCCGGGAGGTTATCTAAAGATGCATGTAGATTTTCATAAACATAAGCTTACAAATTTAGATAGAAGACTGAATATATTGATTTATTTGAACGAAGACTGGAAAGCGGAGTATGGCGGTAATTTTGAATTATGGGAAAGGGATATGAGTAAATGTGTAAAGAAAATCCTGCCGGTATTTAATCGCCTGGCCCTGTTCTCTACTACAGATTATTCCTGGCATGGCCATCCTGATCCATTAACTTGTCCGCCGGATAGAAGTAGGAGGTCTCTGGCTTTGTATTATTATACTAACGGTAGGCCAAAAGAAGAAGTTGAGTCTGGCGATGGACAAAAAATTGTCACCACGTTTACAGCAAGAAAAGGTCAGGATTCTTTTAGAATGCAGTTTTTTAATATGTTGGTGAATGTCGCGGTCGATCTATGTCCTCCTGTGATTATAAAAACTTTAAAGAGATTTAGAAATAAATAGTATTCAGCTGCTGAAAATATAACTCATGCAAACTATTCAAAATTGTTATTGCTGTGGCAAATCAGATTTCCAATTATTTTTTAAAGCAAAAGATAATTACGCGAAAGAATATTTTGATATTGTGCAATGTAAAGATTGTGGCTTCGTATTTACGAATCCAAGACCAGATGATATCGAAATTGGTAAATACTATTCTTCCCCGGAGTATATGTCGCACAATAGCCATAGCGGCGGACTTATTCAGCATATCTACCGTTATGCCCGTAAATATATGATGCGAAAGAAACTGGAGATTATTCAGCAATCTGTAAATAAAAAACAAGATTTTTCTTTATTGGATTTCGGATGTGGTACGGGTGATTTTTTGAAGTATATCCAATCTCATGAAATAATGGCTGAAGGCATAGAGCCTGATGCACAGGCAAGGGCAGTCGCAAAGAGTGTAAATCAGCTCAATATATTCTCTATAGAGGATGCTGCTGCTTTATTGCCGGGTAAGTATGATGTTATTACGCTTTGGCATGTATTAGAACATGTTCATGATTTGCATGCTCAAATAGCCTTATTCAACGTATGGTTGAAACCTGGAGGAGTACTCATGATTGCTGTGCCTAATATCGAAAGTTTAGATGCAAAAAAATATGGTAAATATTGGGATGCACTTGATGTTCCTCGACATTTGTATCATTTTTCGCCTAACACTATTAAAAAGATTGTTACCCAGCATCAGTTTACGAGTATCGAACAACACCCTTTACTATTGGATGCTTATTATGTATCCCTGCGTAGCGAATGGCATAGAGGTACCAATAGATTTTTATCTTATCTCAAGGCTGTTTTTTCCGGCTTGAAAAGTAACAATTCTGCAACACTAACGGGGAATTATTCCAGTCTTATTTACGTCTTTAAAAAAGCGTAATTTTATAATTGTATTTCTTTTAAAATGATAATAATATAACTTTTTACGAAAGTTGTATAAGGCCATTTAGCCTGCTTCTTTTCATCTTTGTCCTAAGTTGTTTGGTTTGCTTGATAGATGATTATTCAAGACACATGGCATACTAGGAATGATAGTGTTAAGTTCTGAAGAGCTGAAGCGTGAAGAGAGATTCGTTTTTTACAATTTAGTTTTTGTAGAGTTCAGGCGGGTAGGTAGCGATGCTGTATGCTATGTGTCACTTTTAAAATCGAGTCTAAAACTTGAGGTCAGGCAATCATAAGTATCAAAAGTGCTATTATGGGTAATTTATTATACTTTATTGCTATTGTTTTAGTAATTGCGTGGGCAATTGGATTCCTATCCTTTCATGCCGGAGGCTTAATACATATTTTACTCATTATTGCTTTGATAGCCGTTATTCTTAGGATAATTCAGGGCCGACGTATTCTTTAACATCTTTAACAGTTAATTCATTCTAGCTGCTTATTAATAGCAGTTTTTCTTGCTCAAGCTTATATAAATAAAAAAACCTCACTAAATAGTGAGGTTTGTTGACCTATCAGGGGTCGAACCTGAACTCTTCTGAACCAAAATCAGACGTGTTGCCAGTTACACCATAGGTCAGTTTTGGACTGCAAAGTTAAAATCTTTTTCCAAATTTTCAAGACCTCTTTTTTCTTTGGCTCGGTAAAGGCTCAAAACAGCTTATTTTTTTTATTTTTGAGACAAATACAGACCATGAACAATCAATATAAACGTATTAATTCCATTGTAGGATTTATTGTTTTCGCAATCTCCCTTTGGCAATATACATCCACTTTAGAGTCCGCGGGCAGTTTGTGGGATTGTGGGGAGTTTGTTTCCTGTGTATACAAGCTACAGGTTGCCCATCCCCCTGGGGCTCCATTTTTTATGCTTTTAGGTAGGATTTTTACGCTCTTTAACCCTGAAAATCCGGTGGTTATGGTCAACTTCCTCTCGGCTCTAATGTCTGCCGGTTGTGTCTTGTTCCTTTTCTGGACGATTACGATGGTAGCCAAGCAATTATTAGCAGATAAGGATACAGAAATAAGCATGGATAAGACTTTGGCTATTATAGGCTCAGGTATGGTGGGGGCTTTGGCATGTTCTTTCTCGGATACTATGTGGTTCTCTTCAGTAGAAGGCGAGGTTTATGCATCTTCCATGTTCTTTATTTCTATTGTTGTTTGGGCAGTTGTAAAATGGAATGAAGAGGCTGATTTACCTCATGGAAACAGATGGTTGGTATTTGCTGCCTATATGATAGGTGTTTCATTGGGAGTCCATTTATTGTCCTTGTTAGTGATTCCTGTAGCGGTATTGATATACTATTTCAAGAAATTTAAACCTACTGCATTAGGATTCATAGTAGCCTTCATTATCGGATTTATTTTATTAGGTTCTGTTCAAATAGGTGTGGTTCAGCATGCAATTAAGTTAGCAGGAGGTGTAGAATATTTCTTTGTAAATACGCTGGGGCTTCCCTTCAATGTAGGTTTTGTTTTTGCATGGGTATTGTTGTTTGCCATTTTAATTTATTTGATTTACTATGCACACAAGATAAAACATGCGGATTTGCAGCTTCTTGCAATGTGCTACCTGGTTATCTTCTTAGGTTTTTCTTCCTATGTAATGGTGCCTATTCGTGCAGCTGCTAATCCTCCGATTAATATGAACAATCCTAAGGATGCTTTTAGTTTGCTCTCATATCTCAATCGGGAACAATATGGTTCAAGAGCCTTGTTAAAAGGACCGCTATTTGATGCACAGCCAAATGGGTACAGCAGTAAAGGGAATGATTATTACCAGGATTTAAAGACAAAGCGTTATGAGGTAAAAGGTGAAAAGATAGAATATACTTACAATCCGGAGGATGAAATGTTATTCCCTCGTATGGGACCAACCAACGATGGAGAAACTGCAGCAGCATTGTACCAGTACTGGACTCAATATCAGGGAAAGCCAACATTCGGAGATAACATAAAGTATTTCTTCTCTTATCAGTTGAGATATATGTACTGGCGTTATTTCCTTTGGAACTTTGCAGGACGGCAGGATGATTATCAGGGAACACCTGGTAATGAGAAGATGAACGGTGACTGGCTATCCGGAATACCTTTCATTGATAATGCACATTTGGGAAGTCAGGATGGTTTGCCAGAGCAGATTTTGAATCAAAAAGCAAGAAATAAGTTCTATTTACTGCCATTGATTCTGGGTATTATTGGGTTGGTATTTATGTATTCAAAAAATAAAAACTATACTGTAATTTTTGGCTTGCTATGGTTGGTTACGGGGATAGCTTTAATTGTATACACCAATCAGCCTCCAAGAGAACCGCGAGAACGGGATTACGCTTTAGTGGGCTCTTTTTATGCTTTTTGTATTTGGATTGGTTTGGCAGTAGCTGCTATATATGAATTCCTGAAGAGCAAAAAAATGCCGGGTATACCTGCTGCGTTAGCTACAACGTTAATCTGTCTTTTTGTTCCTTACATGATGGGTAAGGCAGGTTGGGATGACCACAATCGTCATGGCCGTTTTATGGCGCGTGATTTTGCATCTAATTACTTGCAAAGCTGTCCGCCCAATGCTATCTTATTTACACAGGGTGATAACGATACTTATCCTCTTTGGTATGCTCAGGAAGTAGAAGGTATTCGAACGGATGTTCGAATAGTAAATCTCAGTTTATTGGGCGTTGACTGGTATATTGATTTCTTGCATCGCGCTTCTAATAAATCTGGATCGGTACCTTTCTTCAAGGATTTTACGGAAGATAAATATCGTGGTAATAGCAGAGATATGATTCAGTTTAATGATCAGTCAGGAATAGCTAATCCAAATGAGTTTTATGATGTACAAAATATCATGGCATTCATTCTTAGTGATGATCCTAAATTTAAAGCGCAAACCAGTAGAGGGGAACCTGTAAATTATCTACCAACCACGAAGTTGAAATTAAAAGTAGACCGCGCAGCAGTAGAAAAGAATCATTTAGTACCGGATCAGTTTAAGGATAAGATTGTAGATGAGGTTTCTTGGGATCTGGGTAAGAGTAGGATTATAAAATTTGATCTTGCAGTATTGGCTATGGTGGCAGCAGCAGACTGGAGTCGTCCAATTTGTTTTGCCAATACAGTTGAAAATGTTTATTTCAACGGATTAGATAAATACTTGATCCAGGAGGGTGAAATTCTGCGCTTCGTACCTTGCAGATTTGAAGAAAATCAGAGGGGGTATTACGTTAATAACACGAGCAAAAGTTATGATTTACTTATGAATAAATTTAAATACGGTGGTTTGGGTGATCATGAAATGTTTGTAGATGAAAATTCTGCCAGAATGATGAACACCTTGAAGAGTGTTAATCTTGGTATTGCAGATGATTTGATTCGCAATAATAGAAAGCAGGAAGCGCAGCAATGTCTGGAGAAAATTCGCAAGGAATTCGCTTACGTAAATGCACCTTATTATTCACCTAGTAACAGGTATTTTAACATCCTGAGTGTTCAGTGGATTGACTTATATTACCGCGCTGATGCGAGAGAGAAAGCGAAGCCATTAAAGGATTTATTTGTTAAAGACTTGAAGGATTGTTTGCGCTTCTACAACTTACCGAATAATAAGTTTGCAGAGTTGTACAACGGAGAAAAGAAATCTGCTGAAGATATGGTAAAGCGTATGGAGATGATGGCGATAATGTATAAAGACGCTGAATTTAAGAAACAGCTTAATGAAGCATTTCCTGCTTTGGTGCAAAGTGCAAGTATCGAAATGAATCAGCAATCTCCTATGCAAATGTTTAAATAGTTTTCAACCTATAAAAAGTCGCTTATGAGTATTTTAAAAGAATTTAAAGCCTTTGCCATGAAGGGCAATGTAATTGATCTTGCTGTAGGTGTGGTCATTGGTGCAGCATTTAGCAAGATTGTAACGGCCTTAGTAGATAATATTATTATGCCTTTTGTGGGTATTTTATTGCAGGGCCATAATGTAGCAGCAGCCAGCTTAAAAGTGGGTAGTGCAGAGTTAGAATATGGTGCATTTTTTCAGGCGGTGATAGACTTCCTGATTATTGCATTTGTATTGTTCATGGTGATAAGGGTGGTTAACTCAATTAAAAAGAAAGAATTAGAAAAGCCTGTCGAATCTCCTTCAATCTCTCGGGAAGAAGAGCTGTTAACGGAGATTAGAGATTTATTAAAAAAATAAATTATATATACAATAAGAAAGGCTACCTAATGGTAGCCTTTCTTATTGTGCTATCATACTGCCCGAAAACTTTTTGTATCTTGTGTTATTAAAAATTAGCATTGTCAAAACAACAGATTATTGCAGGGAGAAATCCAGTGCTGGAGCTCTTACAGTCGGATAGAGGTGTAGAGAAAGTATTGCTTTCTAAATCTGCTTCAGGTGATGTAGTTAAGGAGATCTTGCAGCTATGCAGAGATAAAGAGGTAACCTATCAGTTTGTTCCTGAAGTTAAAATTCAGTCGCTTTCCAGGGCGAACCATCAGGGGGTATTGGCTATTACATCCTTAATTACCTATTACAATGTTCAGGAAATTGTTGATTTTGTATTTTCTAAAGGAGAGGATCCTTTGCTCTTGATTTTAGAAAATGTTACAGATGTAAGGAATTTAGGTGCAGTTGCCAGAACAGCATTAGGATTGGGCGTTCATGCTATTATATTCCCAAAGAAAGAAAGTGCTGCGGTAAATGATGTAGCAGTCAAGATTTCCGCAGGAGCTCTTCTAAAGATTCCACTTTGTAGAGTAGATAACCTGAGTGTAACTATAAAAGACATTAAGAATAATGGAATAAAAGTCATTGGATTGGATGGAACAGCGGATCGATTTATTTCAGAAGCTCAATTAAAGATGCCCTTGGCATTGATTGCCGGATCAGAAGATGAGGGTATGTCTAATGCGATTGTACGCCTTGTAGACGAATTAGTAAAGCTTCCTATGGGTTCAGATTTGGAATCCTATAATGTCTCTGTAGCAACAGCAATGGCTTTGTACGAAGTAAACAGACAGAAGTAGTATTTTTCTTCTAATTTTTAGTCTTGATTAGTTTTATAATCCCAACGTAGTGCAGCACTACAAGAATAGAATAAGTTGGATCAAATTCAAACCATTTTTTTGCAAAATTAGCAGATGCCGGAAATTTATGGTGATTATTCTGGAATAATTCACCCATTAGAAGAATTCCGAAAGGTTCTGTATTTCTGGATTCATCAGTACTCTTAAAATTTCTATAGCCATATTTATGACCGCACCAGTTAACTATTGCGCCGTGAATAGGGCCCATTAAAAAATGAATAGGGAGTAGTAATAGCCAGAAATAAGAAAGATCAAGCTTTATTATTAACAGAAGATATATTGCAATGTATATTATTGCCCATCCAACACGCGTTAGAAAATGATCTGCAAAAGATTCAAATGTTTTCCATACAGGTAAATCGTGATAATATTTAGAGGCTACTGAAATTTTATCATTGGCAAATCCTGCATAAATTTCTTTGGTCTTTACCATCATGCTAATTACATCTTTGAAGAAATGTGGGGAGTGTGGATCCTTATCAGTATCACTAAATTCATGATGCATACGATGCATAACTGCATATGCCCTTGGAACAAGGTACGATGGACCTTGAGACAGCCAGGTCATGAAGTGAAATATTTTTTCTCTTAGCTTACCGGTAGTAAACATCTTGTGAGATGCATAACGATGTAAAAAAGCGGTTTGGAAGAAAACAGAAACAAACCAGTGGAAAATAAAAATCATTAAGATGTAAATCATTGAAATTGCAGTTTCTCAAATGTACTACTTTTGTGAATAATTGACTAAAATATTCGTGGCTTACCTTTTTTGATTAGTAAGTTTTGATTTAATGACTTACGTATATTAAATATAAAATATATTTAATAGGAATAGGCTATTCTGCATCCAATTGAAGGGGTTTCTGGTGTAGAGACGGCTTTGTTGCGTAATAGTTCTTCCACTGCATTTCTGACGAACGGCGTGGCTTTTTCAGGGTGTTGACCATTGTCATCTATTGCTCCGCTGTATTTTATTACCCATTTGTTATTTTCTTTCCAAAGTACAAAAACCTGAGGTGTCCGAATTGCACCAAATGCTTTTCCAACTTTTTGAGAAGCATCTGAAAGGTATGCAAAATTAAATTTTTCAACTTTTGCCTTTCTTAGCATTTCATAAGGTGTTTCTTCCTCATAGGATATGGTATCCATGGAATTGATAGCAATAAGCGGGATTCCTAAGGGTTGGTAGGAGTTGCTTAATGCAATAAGTCGCTTCGGATATAGTTTTGCAAAAGGACAGTGATTGCAGGTAAAAACTATAATGAATCCCTTTGCTTTTTTATAGTCACTCAAGGATGTAAATTGCCCGTTAGTGTTTGCTAAAGAAAAATCACTTATAGTATTTCCAATTACAGAAACTGGTGGATTGTTATTTCCGTTGAAACTACAGAAGAGTAGTAATAATGCTAAATTTATAATGGTATTCACACGCATTTATTTATACTATAGGTTATTTTAATAAACTAAAAGCTATTAATAATTTTAGTCTTTTTGTATAATTACTTTTTTGGTTGTACTTGATTGGTTATCTGTTATAGATAATAAGTATTCACCATCATAGAGTGTTCTGGTATCAAAATAACACATTGTACTGCCCTGATAGATAATGGTTTCTGCTAACTTTTTTCCATTGATATCAAACAAGGTAACATAGATATTCTGATGTGAGAATTCTCCAATCTGCAGCGCTATAAAATCGCTGGCAGGATTTGGATAAGTAGATATCTTCATGTCTCCGATATTGCTTTGGAAGAGCGCAGTAACGCTAGGGGTGTAAGTGGTAACAGATTCTGTGATAGACGCCACCTTGGTTGCACTTTTTACCCCATAGAAGGTAGGTCCTACAGCGTACGGATATGCTGAATTCCATTTCGCATCTACTGTACAAAAATATGCATAAGTTCCCTGAGGATATTCTGGAGTTATGCAGATTCTGCCATTGTGTTCATCTAAATAATCTGGTGTAGATAGTGATGTGGTGATATATTCGTAATCCTCTCTGAAATAACCCAGCGGATAGGTGCCGCTAACGGCTGGTCCTGTGGTAACCGTAGTTCCATTAGCATATGTAGTTCTGGTGCTGATAGATCTTAATTTATAACTGGATTTTATTCTTACAATTCCGCCTGTCCCATCTGCATTTTTATATCCATAAGCGCCATAAATAGGAAATCCATCGTAAGCAAATCCGATAAGCGGTGAGTGCTTGGTGCTGTCTATAACGTAGAGCCCATCGGATGGATATAAATTACAGATAGTAGAAATGACATTTAAGTCTAATCTAAAGGCACTTGGGTTTTGGTGATGGTGATAATTGCCATTAGCTGGATGAGCCTTAGAACAATCAAAACCGTCTCGTTCCGCTACTATCGCATCTCTGTTCCAAACGCCATCACCAGTGCAGGGCGGTTGTATAGGTCCGCCGCATATAGAATTAGAAGAGTTCTTCCAGGAAACGCCATCACGGTAATCAAATAAAGCAACGCCATTGATAAAAAGGCCAATATTTCCACCGGTTGTATTGGTTGGAGTGCCAGTATTTTTTGTTGGATTCAATGGAAGTTTGAAGATCGCATTCTGATCTGAGGCTAATGATGTATTTCCACCTAAAAAAGGTCCGGTAATATAGGTAGGAATTCCACGTGTGCTGATATATACAAAACTACCAGAGTATTGAACCTTTTGCACATTTGCCAAAACCGCATCTACGATAGGGGTATAGTTTCCTGAAACATAATGCTTGCCTGTGGTGGTATTGTTTTGTAGCCAGGATATAATTACAGGATTAGTTTGTGCCTGAGTGATAGTCGAGATGGATACCAGAATAGCGAGAATAGTTTTTTTCATCAGAATATATATAGTTAGTTATAGATAATAATTTCCTTTTTAGACGATAATTTCAGATAAATATTCCGATACTATCTATTTAATATTTAATAGAAGTTCTTTTGGATAAGAGAATTCCCGATTAAAAAGAAATTCCTTATCTGTTAAGGTTAATAAAAAAGCAGTCAAGTCCACTTTTTCCCTAGATGTTAAAATTAAGGGATTAATTAATTCTGGAGCTACTGATTTGCTTATTATAATGCTTTTAGTGTAATGATTAAGTACTTCTGATAGCTTTTTGAATCGTCCATCGTGCATATAGGGGTACGAAAATTCTATATTTCGTAATGTAGGCACCTTGAATTTTAATGAATCTTCTGGATTTTTAGTAATTCCCATTCTGCCATAGTCCTTTAGCATGCTATCTATGGGTAGACCGATATTAGCAAATTTCCCATTAGTAAATAGCGGCTCCTGATGGCAGGAAGAACAGTTTTTTTGAAATAGTGTATATCCATTTAACTCCTGTTCAGTAAACTTTGCCTCTTTGCGCAAAACCTTATCATATTTGGAGTTTGCAGATACCAAAGTGAGCATGAATTGGGCAATGGCTTTCAGGGTCTTTTCGCCGGTGATGCTACTATCTCTAAATGCTTTGAAATAGAGTGATGGATAGCGTTTTGTATTTTGTAGTTTATATACAACGCTATCTATCGAACTACCCATTTCAGCCGCATTGGATATGGGTGCCAATGCTTGCATATCCAAATGATTAATGGCACCATCTCTCATAAATTCTTTTTGCCACGCTAAATTCATTAACGCCGGAGCATTCCGGATGCCTATGCTATCTCTTATCCCATGGCTAAGGGCATGGTCAACATGTGTAAATGCTGAGAACTGAGAGTGGCAGCTAGCACAAGATATAGTATTGTTCTTTGAAAGAATGGGATCGTAAAACAAGGCCCTTCCTAAGGCAATTTTATCCCTCGATAACTTGTTTTTGGAAAAATTATACCATGGATCTGGCCAGTTTTTAGGAGTTAGAAAGAGTTGCTTCCTGGCTGTGAAACTCATCAATAAAAAAAGCAGACCAATAACATATAGTTTTTTCATGGCGATGCAATTTTAAAACAGTTTGCAATCGTATTAGAGTGTTTTACAGCACTATCACTCGGTGACATGATATGGTGTTCTTTTTTTAAATGGATAGATTTCATCACCTCAGACATATCTAAGAGGATGTTTATTTTTTTTGGGTTGTCGATGCTAAGGGTTATGTATTGTAAGCTATTGTAGGGTGCCTGATATCCACCAAGGTGTAGCTGAAACTCATGATTATTAGTGCCGCACAAACTGCTAATTCCTTCCATCTTTAAATTTATATAGCCACTTTGCCAGGTCCAGTACATTCCTTTGGTAGGGTCTAAGTCGCCACCATAAGCACCGGAAACATTAGTTAGGCTATCAATACCAAGGTTAAAGCTTACTTTATTGTAGAGGATATTCTTATTAACAGTCAGGCTTATTATTTTGGAGTTAGTGTCTTCCTGGTCAATTAAATGGAAGCTGTTTTTCTCTTTCCAAACCAAATTATTATTATTGAATAGCTGAATTCCGGAAATGTAAAACCTGAGATTTTCAATGCTTAGTGTATCATTATCTTTTAGTACGTAGCGCTTGTGAAGTACAAGTTGCTCTTCTTCAATTATGGGGCTAAAAGTGATTAGTATTGGCGAGTATTTCTGGGCAAACGATGTTTGAACATAGCTAATGAGAATTATCAAAAAGATAGAAATAGTAAATCTCATAAAAATATTTGCGAAATAATTAATTCTAAAAGTAATAAGACTTGTCAGATTTCAATGCAATTTAAATTAGACTTAAGAAAGTTTAATTAGTTTAATACTTAGGATAAAATTATTTTATCTGATATTACTGATTTTTACCATGTTGGTTCTTCCATGTCCTCTAATAGGCATGCTGGCAGTACTTACAATGATATCTCCGGGAACAACAAAATCTTTTTCTTTTAATATAGTCATGATGTCTTCTATGGATTCATCGGTACTTACAAATTTATCATAGAAGAAAACATCTACTCCCCAAACCAAGCTCAGTGTATTGAGCAGGTTTGTATTACTGGTAAAGATGTGTATTTCTGCTTTTGGTCTGTTGCTGGCTAGCATAAATGCAGTATATCCGGAGTAAGTCATGCCATTGATGGCTTTAGCTTCGACATCTTCAGCAATTTTACAGGCATTGAAACAAATTGCATCAGATAGAAATGTTTTTGAATTTTTATCCGGTAATAGATGCTTGTGATAGATTTCAGCTTCTTCTTCAGTTCGTCGGATAATTTTGGCAATGGTCTGTACTACCCGAGCAGGATTTTTTCCAACAGAAGTTTCCCCGCTCAGCATAATAGCATCTGCCCCATCAAAAACGCCATTAGCTACATCCGTAATTTCTGCCCTGGATGGTCTGGACATTTCTATCATAGACTCCATCACCTGAGTAGCTATAATTACAGGTTTAGAGTGTTCGATACATTTTTTGACAATCTTTTTCTGTATTATGGGCATTTCTTCCATGGCTACTTCAACACCAAGATCTCCGCGCGCTATCATTACGGCATCGGTTGCTTTGATGATGCTATCAATATTTTTTACAGCCTCTGGCTTTTCAATTTTAGCTACAATTTTTAGTACAGATTCATTTTTGATTAGGATTTCTCTTAGCTCATGAATATCTTTTGCAGTACGAACAAATGATAATGCTAACCAATTCACAGGTTGCGTCATGATAAAATCAAGGTCTGCAAGGTCTTTCTCAGTAAGGCTGGGTAGCGTTATTTTTGTATTCGGTAAATTAAATCCTTTCTTTGAAGAGAGGATACCGCCAGATATGATTCTGCAGAGGATAATTTTTTCATTTAATATTTCTTCTACCTGCAATTCAATCTTTCCGTCATCTATAAGGATATATTCTCCTTGCTTTAGGTCTTTTGCCAGCTTTTCATAAGTAACAGAGATCAGCTCTTCTGTTCCGATAACTTCTTCGCAGGTAACATTAATAGTTTTGCCTTCTACAAGTTCAATGGCATTATTTTGCATCAATCCTGTACGCAGTTTTGGCCCTTGTAAATCAGCTAATATTCCAATATGTGTTTGATGCTCCTTATTGAGTTTAACTATTCGTTCAATAACCTGTTGGTGATCTTCGTGTCTTCCATGAGAAAAGTTAATGCGAAATACATTAACCCCGCTGAGTATCAATTCAGATAATTTTTCTTCACTACTGCAGGCAGGTCCTATTGTGGCTACTATTTTAGTTTTTCTTTTTGGAATCATTGATGTGTCTGATTAAAAGGTTGTGTTTTGACTTAAGACTGTTTATGTCTAATTCTATGAAAGACTGTACTCCGGGTATTTTTCGGAGTTTTTCTATGAAGACTTCTTTCTCAAAGTAATCGTCTTCCCCTTGAAACAAAAACAAGAAGTCAAAGTTTTTGAGTTCTGGGATGAAGATATTTCCTGAATTCTTATTTTGAATTAATTCCAAAGTATAGAAATCTGTTTCATTCTTGTATCTAAAGGAGTTAAAATGTTTATATCCTTTAATCTGAGGGCTATAGAATTCTATATCATTCATCCGTTTAAAATTACAGCCTATATATTGATTTAGGTTAAGGCATAGACGATAATCTTCTATACCGGAATTGATTCCCCAGATTGTAAAATCGAATGCTGCATCTATAAATTCTCGTTTTGCCATCTTATCCTTCGCAATTTAGGTAAGGATGGTATAAAAAATGGACAGCTTTTTCAACATTTCACCTGATGTTTTTTCAATCTGCTGATAATGATTGGGTTAGTAGTAAATTAAAATACCCTTATTGTATAGATATTATAAAAAATTACTCTAATTTTGGACTTCAATTTTTAAAATTCATTGACCATGTCAACTATAGCAGAGCGCGTAAAAAAGATAATCGTAGAGAAGTTGGGTGTAGAAGATAGCGAAGTAACCCTTGAGGCAAGTTTCGAAAATGATCTGAAAGCTGATTCTTTGGAAACAGTTGAATTGATCATGGAATTTGAAAAGGAATTCAATATCATCATTCCGGACGAACAAGCCGATAAGATCAAAACGGTGGGTGAGGCGATTGCTTATCTCGAAGCAAACGTTTAATCCCTTCGGGAGTTTAACTCTATGTATACTATTTAGAAGATAAATTCTAAATGCTTACCTTTCACTAAAATGTATTAAGATGGAATGGAAACGGGTAGTGGTTACTGGAATGGGCGCCGTTACACCTATAGGAAATTCTTTGCCATTGTTTTCAGATGGACTGATGCAAGGTAGAAATGGCTGTAGCCCTATCTCTACTTTTGACACTACTCAATTTCGTACAAAGTTTGCCTGCACTATTAAGGATTTCCATCCGGAGGATTTTTTTGATAGGAAAGAGATAAAGAAATTAGATCCTTTTGGGCAGTACGCTTTGGTGAGTGCAGATGAGGCTATAAAAGATGCTGCTCTGCTTGATTTTCCAGAATTAAATAAGAATAGGGTAGGTGTTTTATTTACTTCAGGATTTGGAGGAGTAAAGACATTTGAAGATGAGCTTTTTCAATACTTTTCAAATGGTAGGAATCCAAGATACTTTAGCCCCTTTTTTGTTCCACGTATGTTGCTGGATCTTGCCGGTGGGAATATCTCTATAAAGTATGGGTTCAAAGGAATTAATTTTTCTATAGTAGCAGCCTGTGCCAGTTCAACCAGCGCATTGATAGATGCGCTTAATTATATCCGCCTTGGTAAGGCTGATGTTGTTGTGGTGGGTGGTTCGGAGGCATCTGTTACAGAAGTAGGTATTGGTGCTTTTGGTGCAATGAAAGCGCTTTCAGAACGAAATGATAATCCTCTTTCTGCCTCTCGTCCCTTTGATCTGGATAGAGATGGTTTCGTAATGGGAGAGGGTGCCGGTTGTATGGTGATAGAAAGCCTGGAACACGCACAGAAAAGGAATGCCAGAATATACGCAGAATTAGCTGGTGGTGCATTGAATGCAGATGCATATCATATCACTGCACCACATCCGGAAGGAGCGTCTGTTATACAAGTTATGAAAGAGGCATTAGAAGATGCGGGTATCACAGCAGATCACATTGACTATATTAATGTGCATGGTACTTCTACACCGCTTGGCGATATTGCGGAGGTAAAGGCTATTCAGCAAGTTTTTGGCAACCATGCCTATGATTTAAATATCAGTTCTACTAAATCTATGACTGGTCATCTTCTTGGTGCTGCGGGTGTGATTGAAGCTATAGCATCTGTGCTTTCTCTCTTAAAGAATAAAGTTCCTCCAACCATAAATCATTTTACGGATGATCCTGCATTCGATAATAATTTAAATTTTACGTTTACAGAAGCTCAGGATAAAAATATTAATGCAGTTATGTCGAATAACTTTGGATTTGGGGGGCATAATGCCTCGGTAGTTTTTAAACGTTTTGAGTATTAAAAACAGAAGATAGATATGTTCAGGTTTTTTAAAAATCTTTTTATTTCAAAGCGTCAGCATACAAAACCCTATGAGTTTAAGGAGTTGTATGATGCAATAGGATTCTATCCAATCTATTCAGAAGATCATTACATCCGTGCGCTTACCCATTCTTCATATACCAAGAATACACAAGAAAAGAACGAGCGTCTGGAATTTCTTGGTGATGCAGTTATTAATTTTTCAGTTGCCGAAGTGTTATATCATACAATGATAGGTAAGGATGAGGGTACATTAACGAAAGCTCGCGCTACTATTGTAAATCGTAAGAATCTTAATAAGGTTGCTACGGAGTTTGATTTTGTAAAATATTTACGTCATAAATTATCTGATAAGCAATTGGAGGAAGCTCCAGATATTATGGGTAACGCTTTTGAAGCGTTAATGGGAGCCTACTTTCTGGAGTATGGTATGCAACAGTCAGCTCTGATTGTTGCAAATATCTTAATGAAAGATTTTGATGCTGACTATTTTCACAAAACAATATCAGACCCTAAGAGTTATCTAATCGAATGGATGCAGGGGAGAAAAAAGATCTTTTCGTTTGTTCATCATACTGCCCCTAATGATAATACGGGAGTTTTTTCTGTGTCACTGATGATAGATGATGCACTGGTAGCAACAGGAATTGGTAAAAATAAAAAGGAAGCGGAGCAGCAAGCCTCTTTGAATGCTATCAAAAGCTTGGAGCTGGATGTTTAATTGCTTTTCTTATTTATCTATATGCGGGGATGCTACTTTTCTTCAGATGATTTTTTCTTATCCTTATCCATTTCTTTTACTGCATCTCCATCTTTAAGTTCTTTAGAAACGGTATTGTATGGTCCGGTAATTATCTGCTCAGACCCCTTTAATCCATCAGTAATTTCAATATAACTATCATCTTGTATTCCTGTTTTAACTTCTCTTGATATCGCCTTTCCGTTGCTGGTTATGTAAAGAAGTTCTTTAGTATGATTTGTGCCATTATAAACGGAGTCTTTAGTAGTTACTGCTTGAATGGGAACAGCTAATACACCATTCTTCTTTTTTGTTTTTATATCAACGGTTGCAGACATTCCCGGTAGGAATGGTTTTGGACTATCGTTGAGTAAATCATTGTAAGATGATTTTAATATCCTGATTTTTACTACAAAGTTAGTGGATTGGTCTGTGCTGGTTAGTTGAGAGGAGGCGCCTTTAGAGGTGTTGGATACCTCCGTTACTACACCATCAAATTTTCTGTCGAGATAGGCATCCACTTCAACAGCTGCGGTGTCTCCTAGTTTAACTTTGGTAATTTCTCCCTCACTAACATCTACTCTAACCTCCATATTGTCAAAGTTGGCAATACGCATCATTTCTGTACCGCTCATCTGAAGGGTACCTACTACTTTTTCTCCTTTTTTTACATTTAAAAGGGAGATAATGCCATCCATAGGTGCATAAATAGTAGTCTTGTTTAGATTAATCTTTGCCTCTTTAATCATAGCCCTTGTGGCTTTTATAGTAAAGTCTGCAGCATCCGCAGAATGTTTGGCTGCTTCCAATTCTGCTTTTGCTGTCCGAACTGTAGTAGTTGCTGTTTCATATTCTGCCCTGGAGATTATTTTTTTTGTAAATAATTCTTCACTTCTTTTAAAATTAGTCTGCGCACTTTCGTATTGAGCTTCAGCTTGTGCTATTCTTGCTTTAGCCGTGGATAGCTGTGCTCTGGTATTATCCAGCTGCGCTTCGCTCTGCTCCACATTTGCCTGATAACTTTCCGGTTTAATACGAGCTAGTAGTTGTCCTCTTCTTACAATAGCTCCTTCTTTAACATTTAGCTCTATGATTTCACCGGATACGTCAGAGCTAATTTTTACTTCCTCTTCCGGATAGATTTTTCCGCTTGCTGTAACAGTCTGAATAATGTCTCTTTTGGCTACCATTTCGGTCTCTATTTCCTTGGCCGCATTCTTATTCCTGGACCTGGAAATAAAGAATACAGCTACTAAAACTATTGTTGTTAATAGTGCAAGAATATAAAGTAGTTTATTATTTTTCATGATAAGCTTATTGTAAGTTATTCCAATGTTATAGGTTTCCCCTGATAGAAATCAAGCACTTTGGTGTTGAATATATATTCATATTTAGCTTGGGTGAGTTTGGAGGCCGCTGTGAGTAAATTGTTTTTTGCAAGATTTAACTCAAGCTGGTTAATGCTGCCTGCAGATAAGCGCTCTTCAGCATAGGTACACGATTTTTTAGAGGTTTGGTAGTTTTTTTCAGCACTCTTAAAGCTCTCTATTGCAGCCTGGGCTTTTAAGTAAGCTTGCTGTATGGTGTTGAATAAATCCATTTCTGACTGTTGCTCATTGAGTATAGCATTTTTGTATTGAATGGTAGCTTGTTTTACAGCGGTCTGTACCTGATATTTATTAAAAATTGGAATATTTAGAGATAGGCCAAATGAGTAACTAAGATTTTGGTTTAGCTGATTCTTATAAGGATTTTTGGATTGCTGCGTAAGTGTTTCTGGAATAAGTACTCGCTGGAAGGTGCCTTCTACAATTCCAACAGCTGTAGTATTTCCGGTGAATACCTGTGAAGTAATTTTACTTTGGCTGGAAAAGAAGGTGTTTGCATTTGCAATAAGCTGTAAAGTAGGATAATAGTTCCCTTTCGCAACATTAATGGAATACTTAGCACTTTGTATTTTTAGTTTGCTACTTTTAATTTCTGGTCTTAATCCGAGTGCATCTTCATAGATTTTAGAAGAGGCTTCTGTCGGGTCCAATAAAAGCACTTTTGGAAGTTCAGGTATTTTAACGGTTATATTTTTTTCAATATCCAGTTGCAGAATAACTTTCAACTGAAGATAAGCTAAGTCCAGTTGATTCTTGATTTGTGCTATTGTAAGTTCTTCGCCTGATAGCTGAGCATCAATGTCGAGTAGCGCTTTTTCAGCTGCTGCCCCTGCCTGTATTAATGTTTGAGTGTTCTCGTATTGTTTTTGAGTGTTGCTGTGTTGATTGAATGCCTGGTTGTATTGTTCATTAGCATTCATGATATTAAGGAAAGCAGTAAGAATCTGTAATTGTATATTGCTTTTTAATACTTCTTGATCAAGCTTTAGGGTCTCTAAATCTAACTTACTCTTCTTTATATTGTTTGGTGTAATTAATCCGTCAAATATTGGCTGACTTATATTTACCCCGTAGTCCTGATAGTGGACCGTCTCTCTTGTGTATTCGCTGGTAAAGAAATTAAAGTTATTTCCAACGCGAAGGTTGTAATTAGAACTTCCATTAATATTTGGGGAGTAATTTAATTTTTGCTGCTTGAGTGTTGCTTCTGCAAGATTTAGGTTTAGACCTGATTGTTTTAATTGGATATTATTCTTGAGAGCATAATCAATGCATTTTTCCCAGTCCCACACCTCTTGGGCAGTACTGCTGTTAAAAAGAAATATAAGTAAGGAAAATAAGGTGAAAAATTTGTGGTGTCTCATTATATAATTCTGTTTGATTTCACCATCTCTATTGAACTGACAGAGAAGTACTCTACGCAAAAGTACATCTAAAAGTTTTATCTTCAAACTTTGAAACGTTACAATCGGACTAGAATGATAGATTTTGATATTTTTTTCATGCAGGAGGCTTTGAAGCTGGCTAAAAGAGCTTTTGAAGATGATGAAGTGCCGATTGGAGCTGTTATATGCCACGGAGACAAGATAATAGGCAAGGGGTATAATCAAGTGGAACGATTGAATGATCCCACAGCACATGCAGAAGTACTAGCTATCACAGCTGCTTGTAACTTCCTGGACAGTAAATACCTGGATAAATGTACGCTTTATGTTACCCTTGAGCCTTGTATGATGTGTGTAGGGGCAATAAGAGAGGCTCAGATCCAGAGGGTTGTTTTTGCTGCTAGTGATCATACGCATAAAAAACAGCAAGGTAATTTGTTCGAATTAAGTGGTGGAATCATGGAAGACGAGGCTTCGGAACTGATTAAAACATTCTTCAAAAGAAAACGCTTAAAATAATAACTAAAAAAACTTTTTTTAGTCCTAGCAAAATTTCAGATAAATACTTTATTTTCATCATCTAAATTCCTTAAAAATGAGTAAGAAAATAGTTTCAATTTTATTGCTGTTATTGATGTGTAGATTATTTGCTGTTGCAAGTGAGCCTAATGTAACCGGTATTTGGCTTGTAGGTGAAAAGGATTATCATATCGAGCTATATAAAAATGCTTCCGGTGCAATAGAAGGTAAGGTGGTATGGATGAAGGTTGCGAATGACAGCCATGGAAAGCCAAGAACGGATATAGATAATCCGGATGAAAAACTGCGTAGCAGACCAATTATGGGCCTGAAGACAGTTACCGATTTTAAATGGAACGAGGCAGATGGAGCGTTTGTAAACGGAAAGGTATATAAAAAAGGTAAAATTTATTGTGGCATGATGAAGTTGAATTCAGATGGTACTTTGTTTCTGCGCGGATATATCTGCAGTGTCTCTTTTCTGGGTAAATCAGATACATGGACAAGAATAAAATAAGCTATCCTTAATTTAGTTTATGTCCCGATTGTTAGTCAGTCGGGATTTTTTATTTTTAATTTATGCTGACAGTGCTATTTTCTAAATATGGGTATGGCCTGAATAGGTGTTGTATTGTAAAGTATTTTGATAACGTAAAATGAGATGAACTGTCGTTTTTGCGGGTAAATCTGGTAATTTGAGCTTTGGTAATAACTTTTTGAGTTTAATCTATTTTATTATCGATTAAAGATTTATTTTAACAGCCACTTTATTTATGAAGGAAATCTTAGCTTCAATAGCATTCATATTTGTACTCTCTGCTCATGCTCAGCAGTTAAATTTCCCATTGAATTATGAGATGCAAAATCGTTTGGAGCGCTATATTTCCAATTCATCTCACCTAATTACCGGTGCCAAGCCATATAATATGGCAGAATTACAGTCTGCTTTAGGGGATTCTGCATTACGGGAGCTTGGATTTGATTTAGATTCTACGAAATCTGGTTTTAAATTCGGCTTACAGTCGGGAGATATGCTTTCTATTGCTGCTAAGCAGAAGAAATTTTACTTTGCTATTAATCCTATAATAGATGCCCAATTTGGATATGATGCATGGGATAAAAAATTAAAATATACTATTGGATATGGTGCAAGATTGGAAGCAAATTTGGGTAAAAAACTGGCTTTATCCTTTACTTATCAAGGGGTAACGGAGGATTATCTGCGCCAGGTTGATGATTACGCTTTGCAAAATGGTGTGTTGCCAGGTTATCGTAAGGCGGTTTTTAATGGCAAAAGGGTAAGTTCCCAGCTCTTTAGTGGCTATCTGTCCTATTCTCCAAATAAATACTTTAATCTACAGATAGGAAATGATAAACAATTTTGGGGAGAGGGCTACCGCTCACTTTTTTTAAGTGATAATGCTTCGAATATGCCCTTCCTGAAAATGACAACCAATTTTTGGAGAATAAAGTATACCTATTTGCTGGATGTAATGCGATATGGTCCTATTAATGGCTTTAATTTAGGTAATGATGTTGCGGGTTTTAAAACTAAATATGGTGCTTATCATCTGGTTTCTGTAGATGTAGCAAAGTGGATGCAGTTTACCTTCTTTGAAGGTGTTACCTGGTTTCATTCTGATTCAGCAAAAATTCGCGGTATAGAGTTTAGTTATCTTATTCCGGTAGCATTTATAAGGCCAGTAGAATTTGCTTTAGGTTCTCCGGATAACGTAGTTTTAGGAGTAGGGATGAAATTTAAAGCATCCCCAAAACAGATTTTCTATACACAAATCATGCTCGATGATATGGATGTAGCTGCTGCCAGAAAGTCAAAAGGGTTTTACAGAACAAAAGTAGCTGCACAATTTGGTTATAAAGGATATGATATTTTTAAAGTCAGCCACCTTGATTTTCAGACAGAGCTTAATATTGTCCGTCCTTTTGTATACGCTCATAAAGCTCCGGAACAGTCATATACTAATTTCAACCAATCACTCACACATCCTTTAGGTGCCAATTTTTTAGAATCTATTACTTTTTTAAACTTCTGGCATAAACATTGGATAGCTTCCGCAAAATTTCAATATGTTGTGCAGGGTTTGGACGCTACTTATGAGCATAATGGCAGTAATATATTTATTTCCGATTTTCTGATTGGTCCAGACCTTAATAAAGCATATGGTAATTATTTCCTTCAGGGAGTAAAAACAAGACTAATTAATGCAGAAGTCCGTGGGGGGTACCTAATAAATCCAAAAATTAATTTGTCTGCGGAAGCATTCATTAACTATAGGTATCAACAGAATAAATTTGTTACGCAAAATAATCTGTTCTTTGGTATTAGCCTTCGTACCAATCTGTTTAACAGATATACCGACTTCTAATTTTTCTTTATTTTATGGAATTATAAAGGTATTTGTCTCTTTATTAAAGGGATGAATAATGAATTATTTTATGGTATTGCGCTGAAGCAATTAAAGGGCGTTGGAGATTCAAATGCTAAAGAGTTGATTAGTTATGCTGGAAGTGCAGAGCAGTTATTCAGATTACCTCCTCGCAAATTAAAGAAGATTAAAGGGGTTGGTGCGGCTCTTATTCATGCCTTTGAGGATACTTATGGTGCATTATTGCGTGCAGAGCAGGAGCTAAAATTCATTGCACAGCATAATATTCAAACCCTCTTTTATTATGATAAACGTTATCCAAAGCGCTTATTAAATTGTGCAGATGCCCCACTGTATTTGTTTTGTAAGGGAGAATTTAATTTTAATAATGAGCGATTTGTAAATATAGTGGGTACCCGACGTGCTACAGTTTACGGGAGAGCATTGACGGAGAAGATGATAGAAGATCTTGCTGCATTTAATGTTACTCTGGTAAGTGGCTTGGCTTATGGAATAGATATCTGTGCGCATAAAGCAGCATTAAAATATAATTTACAAAACATAGCTGTTCTGGCGCATGGCCTGGACAGAATTTATCCAATTGTTCACAAAGGAGTAGCCAGGAGTCTTCAGCAAAATGGCGCGATTGTTTCTGATTTCTTAAGTGGAACAAATCCAGACAGACAAAATTTCCCAAGCAGGAATAGAATCGTTGCTGGAATGACGGATGCAACTATTGTAATAGAATCTGCAATAACAGGAGGAGCGCTGATTACCGCAGATATAGCTAATTCTTATCATAAAGATGTTTTTGCTTTCCCGGGGAGAGTGCAAGATGAATTTTCCGAAGGATGCCATCAGTTAATTAAAGATCATAAGGCACATCTTGTAACATCAGCAAGAGATATTATAACTATTATGGGGTGGGATGAAGAGGAATCTTATGCCGAAAAAAAATCTATAGTACAATCACAGTTACTTTTAGCGCTAGATGATGCCGAAAAATCAGTTGTTGGTCTGTTAAAAGATGGCAATCAGCTTGGTATAGATAAACTCTGCCTGCTAGCCGGAGTCTCTCAGGGCTTAATGGCTAATATATTATTACAGCTTGAAATGAAGGGTGTTGTGCAGTCCCTTCCAGGAAAGTTTTTTAAGCTTTCATAGATGCTTTACTAGATTCTAATTACCATTATTTAGGTATATTTTTCAGTTGTAAGGGCGATGACAAAAGTTATCTATAAAATTAACTTCTAAAAATATGTTTACTGCTTATTCGGACATAGATTTGCCTCCAAATAAGCATATGAGAAGAAGAAACTACAAACGGGTAGAGCCTGATAGTGAAGGAAGGTTTAAATATGAAACTATAGAAATAGATTCATACGACATCTTTGAAGAGCCGTTGGAGATTGTTGTTACAGATATAAACTTTCTTCCTAGAATGGGAGATATCCTTGGCGGTTTAGGGTATGTATCTGATAATGACTATTTCTTTCATCAGTGTAAGGATATTATTTCTGTACCGGAAAAACATATAAATGACAGAGGTCAGGGTAAGTTTGCCTTTCAGGCCTACTTTCACAATTTCCCAGATTCTGTTTTGTCGCTCAATACGAATGCATTAGTTGTTGTAGTTTTACATCCTCAAAAGAATAATGAACGAGGAGAGAGAGCCTATAATGTAGTAGGCTATATCCATGTAAATAGAATGGATGTATATAATGATGGTAAGCGTTACGATGGCTATTATTACAATATGCTCAGGGTAAGTGAGCGAGTGGAGGATGGTAGAAAAATGTATCGACGTAAAAAAATATTTACATTGATGTTTAGTATTATGCACAGTATCGTTGGAGTAGAAGAAAATGTTGCTTTTACTTATGGAGCGATGGGTAAGGAAAATCAGGCTATCAATGAGGCATTAGAGCTGAACACAAAATTATATCAGAAGCATTATGAGAAATGGGCATTCACCAATAATACGATGGTAAACCAATTCTTTGGCAGTAAAAAATCCTTTCAAAAGTGTATAGATATATCTGATGATAAAGATAGACTGAGGGAATTCTACCAGAAGTTAAGATCGCAAAAGGAACATTATACATTTTTTCATATCCATTCAGAGCAGGAGTTTCTAAATATAGTGGAGAAGGTGCTTTTTTATTCAAAATCATCACGTGCATACATGGTAGAGGATGAAAATGGTAAAATGGATGCTGCTTGTTTAGCTATTAATTGGGGAGAATACTTTTCGCTTCAGTTAGAAAATCCGAAAGGTTTCTTTAAACTTTTGGCCAGCTTGAAACTTACAGAGAATATTCTTTATCCAATTATGATTACAGGGTCAGCAGAGAATGTTGATGTATTGCTTAGGGGTATAGCTTCTCATTATAATAAAAACCATCAGTGTAAAATTACTAATCTCAATTCGTATAAAGGTGACCCTTATATTGCTACAAAAAAGAGTGTATTACAAGATGATTACCTTTTTCTAATTATATGTAATGACGCAGAGAAATTGAACAGCATGAAAGAATACTCTATGGATGAAGCAGGAAATGTGAAATTGTTTATAGATATCCCTTTATTATAGGTATAGGTGCATTTCAGGAATTTCACCTTCTACTATAAGTTTTCCTTCAGTAGCTTTTTTAATATCATCTACACTTACGCCAGGAGCTCTTTCTATTAACTTGAAACCGTTCGGTGTAATATCAATTACAGCAAGCTCCGTTACTATTCTTTTAACACAGTGCAGGCCTGTTAGTGGCAAGGTGCATTTGGGTAGCAACTTGGATTCTCCGGCTTTATTGACATGTTGCATTGCTACTATAATATGTTTTGCAGAGGCTACCAAATCCATAGCTCCCCCCATTCCTTTTACCATTTTTCCTGGTATTTTCCAGTTGGCAATATCTCCTGTTTCACTTACCTCCATTGCCCCTAAGATAGTTAAATCAACATGTTCTCCTCTAATCATTGCGAAACTGGTAGCAGAGTCAAAGTAACTACCTCCAGGCATAACTGTAACAGTTTGTTTTCCAGCATTAATTAAATCAGCATCTTCCTCTCCTTCGAAGGGAAATGGACCCATTCCCAGCATTCCGTTTTCAGATTGAAAGGTAACGCTAATGCCTTCCGGTATATGATTAGCGACTAAGGTGGGTATGCCTATACCGAGATTGACATAATACCCATTTTTTAATTCCTGGGCAATTCTTTTCGCGATTCCGTCTTTATCTAACATGATGTTTTTTTTAGGCTTTTTTAGAAACAGTTCTTTGTTCAATTCTTTTTTCAAACTTTTCTCCTTCAAATATTCTCTTTATAAAAATACCAGGAGTATGAATCTGATCCGGATCCAGCTGTCCAGCCGGAACGAGTTCTTCTACCTCTGCAATGGTAATCCTTCCAGCTCCTGCCATCGGAAGATTAAAATTACGTGTTGTTTTTCTGTAAATCAGATTTCCATCGGTATCGCCCTTCCAGGCTTTGATAATAGAAAAATCTGCCTTAAGCCAGTGTTCCATGATATACATTTTCCCATCAAATTCTCTTACTTCTTTTCCTTCTGCCACTTCGGTTCCATAGCCTGCCGGAGTGAAGAATGCAGGTATACCTGCCGCTGCAGCTCTACATCTTTCTGCTAGCGTACCTTGGGGGATTAAATCAACTTCCAGTTCTCCACTTAATAGTTGTCGCTCAAATTCTGCATTTTCACCAACATAAGAAGAGATCATTTTTTTTACTTGTCGCTGATGCAAGAGGATGCCTATTCCGAATCCTTCAACTCCTGCATTATTAGAGATACAGGTCAGGCCTTTAACGCCCTTTTTAGCTAATGCAGCAATACAATTTTCCGGGATTCCACATAGTCCAAATCCACCAAGATGGATAGTTGAATTGTCTGTTATATCGTGTATTGCCTCCTCTGCATTTTTTACTACTTTGTACATGTTATCTGTGTTTAAGTTTATCTTTCTAATTTAAGTGTTCTGTTGCTCTTGAAATAAGACTGTTTCTTTAAATCCTCAGGGGTAAACAAATCAGGTGAGGCCTCATTTTCTATTTTTCTTTCTCTTAATGGTTTTTTAAATAAGTCTGCCAGTTCTGTAAATTTTTGTTGTAATGCATTTAAACTCCATTGGCCAAAAACATTATGACCTGCTTCATACAATTGCATTTGGTATTCTTCAAAGGTAGTAATATAGCCATTGTATTCATTGGAGTAAGGCGCCAAAATTACAAATTCCACACCTTTTTCATGTAGAGCCTCTTCGATAGTTTTCTTTAATCTCCAGGATGCAACGGTGGTAATTTCAAAAGGAAAGGCGCATATTGCGATAGATCCAATCTTTATAATTTGTAATGTCAGAACTTGTGGCGTCCATGGATGCTCTGGTTCAAAACCTCCCTGCTTAGCAAGTTTTTTGATATTTAATATTGTTTCATCAATAAATCCGGGAAGTGGTATCTGTAGGGGTTCAAGGTTACCCAAAAATCTACGTTCACCACTTGCAACACCAATTTCTTTATTGGCTTGAGCCTTGTTTTTTCTCTCAACAAAAGATGCATATGCGCCACCTTTTTTTGCTGCTTCCTTTATTTCTTTATTTCTCGCATTTTTTGCAATTACTCTGGCTACTTTTCCAAGAGCAAGAGGTAAGCCTGGACCATCCATCTGCGAGCCTTCAAGAAAGGATATACTCATGCAAGACGGACTAGTTACGCCTTCTGTTTTGCCATCTGTAAATTTTGGATCTATATGGATATTGCTAAAATCTACATACATAGATATATAATCTATAGTCTCTTCTTTTACTGGAGTAGTACTATTTTCTATAATCTCTCTGGCTTTCTCAAATTGCAGTGTTCCGTTAAATTTTGAACTTTTTAAATCATCAGTAAAATATCCTTCCCATTTGCCTCTTTTAGCAGGTAACTTAGGGTTGTATTTTACGCGTGCAGATACATCGCCACAAGCACCTTGTGCAAAGGCCGCTACATAATGCTTATTCTCTTTTGTAAAGGATTCCTCTAAATAGGTAGAAGCATATCCTTTATTGTCTGCACAAATTTTATAGTAGGTATTGGGTAAATTGGTAGTGTGAACAGCAAACCAATTAATGGAGCCAAGGGCTTTACCGTTAGCACTTATGAAGTTTAAAACAGTCATCTCGCGGTCTACTGCTAAATGCCTTGTTTCATGAGTGTATTTGATTACTTCAGGATTTAAATTATAGGCATCAATATTACGATTAAAGCTCACAGGGATATCCGGAGAAAAGCTGCTTTTGCCTATTGTTATACTTCCTTTTTGTTTATTTTTTTCAGCTTCCAGAATAGAAATAACAATTCCTGAAACAATTTTATCAAACACCCCTTTGTGGAATCCCGGGGTTGACATATTATATAAAATATGATGGGAATAGCCGCTTGGTCCGCAATGGGTATGCTGTGCAGAAATAAGAAGATTACCAACATTATAGCCCAGCCCCGGATGCTCCTTCTGAAGGATTTGAAGCACGCCTTGCTTTAAGGATGGGGTAATAAATCCAAGTTCACAATTTACAAAACAAGCCTTTCTGGCCTCTTCTGTCTCTTCGAAAACAAAGGCCCTTGATTGTAGACGGGTTTCGATACCTAGCATATAATGATTAGGTAAGCCATAGCCAAGCATACCTAATCCATTAAAATATGCGGTTATATCACCTTTTCCTGTTCCAATGGATAACATTTTGTAATTTTAGGGCAAAATACAAATTCGCATCCAATAAAAAAATGATCATAGTACGTTTAATGGGCGGTTTAGGAAACCAGCTTTTCCAATATGCTGCTGCCAGTCATCTCGCCAAACTCAATCATACAGATTTATATGTAGATCTTACTTTTCTGCAATCTTCTGTAGAGGGGACATCTAAGAGGAATTATGAGTTAAATGCCTTTAATGTAGATTGTCAAATTGCCGACGAAAAAGTATTGTACGATTTTCATGGGCATGATTTTTCTACTAAAGAAAGGGTATGGACACATCTGGTTTCTTTTGGTAAGAATAAAAAATATAAGTTTGATGAGTATGGTTTTGATCCGCACTTACTTGAGTTAAAAGGTAATTACTATATCAGAGGGTTTTTTCAATCCGACAAGTATTTTAAAAAAATCGCAGATTCTATTAGGGCTAGCCTGACTATTAAAGAAGAATTTATTCCAAAAGACGCAGTCTTAATTAATAAAATAAAAAGTTCAAATGCAGTAGCAATCCATATACGCAGAGGGGATTATATAAGGAATCTTTCTTCTATGGATGCCCATGGTATATGCTCTAAAGATTATTATTCAAAGGCGATTAATCACATGAAAAGCCAGTTTGGTGATGATGTGCCTTTCTTTTTGTTTACAGATGATGAGAAATGGGTAAGAGAGGAGATGCATTGGGATATCAATAGTACTTTGATTTCAGGGAATTCAGCAGTAGAAGATTTTTATCTGATGTCTATATGTAAACATCATATTATTGCGAATAGCACCTTTAGCTGGTGGGCAGCATGGTTAAATAACAACCCTGATAAAGTAGTAATTGTGCCTAAGCATTGGACTTGTAATCTTCAGACAGAGTCTATAGAGCTTGTTCCTAAAGGCTGGATTGTTAAGTAAATGAATAAGCGTCAAAAATATATAGAATCAAAAGAGCTTCAGCAACAGGAGAAGATCCTCTTGGGTATAATGGATAAGGATTCTTCTCTATTCATTTTTGATATTGGAGCATGCGAAGGAGAAAGTTCTGTAAGGTATCATAGGTTATTCCCCAATGCTACGATATATAGTTTTGAGCCACTTCCTTCCAATTTCGATCTTGTAAAAAAAAACATTGATGAGTATAATGCGCAACAGCATATTTTTCCATTTCAGTGCTGTTTATCTGATAAGCAGGATGAGTTAACTTTTTATGTTTCCTCAGGAAAGCCTGAGGGTTCTTCAGATGAAAACTGGGACTATGGCAATAAGAGCAGTTCCTTGTTGCCTCCATCCAGAACAATTGATATACATCCTTGGCTAAAATTTAATCAGGAGATAAAAGTTCATTCTAACACATTGGAGCAATTTTGTATGTCGAATAATATTGAACGGATTGATTTTATTCACATGGATGTTCAGGGCGCAGAGCTATTGGTGTTAAAAGGTGCAGGAGATTTTTTACGCCATATCAACATGGTTTGGTTGGAAGTAGAAGCTATAGAGTTATATAAAGAACAGCCTTTAAAGGAGGACGTAGAAGATTTTATGATCACTAATGGCTTTATAAAACTGGAAGATACGGTTTATACTGTGGCTGGTGATCAGCTTTGGGTAAAGAAAGATTTCATACTAGCAAAGAAAGGATTTTTTTATATTTGGAATAGAAGCGTTTTTTCTAGCCTTAAGAAAGTTTATAAGAAAATGAGACGTAAATTACTGTCTTAAACAGATTCGATTATGAGCTTGATAAGTGTTTTGATGCCGGCATATAATTCTGAGAAGTATATTGGATTGGCTATAAAAAGTATATTATCTCAATCACTTTCTGACTTTGAATTTATTATTATAGATGATGGATCAACAGATAATACACATGAGATAATCTCTTCTTTCACTGATAAAAGAATCAGGTATTACAGAAACGATATTAATGAAGGATTAACACGTGTCAGAAATAAATTAATCAGTTTAGCTGTTACAGAATATTTAGCTTTTTTAGATAGTGATGATATAGCTGATCAGAATAGACTAAAAGAAGAGTACGCACTTTTTCAATCTAATAAAGCTTTAGATTTAGTTGCTGCAAGTGCAGTTGCAATAAATCCCATGGGAGGCAAAAGAAATGAAAAGTGGTCTTTTAATCTAGATGCTGATCAACTTAAGGCTCATTTATTATTCTATAATCCGGTGGTTACGTCTACGGTAATGTTTAGAAAGTCTAAGGTTCCGGTAGATGGATTTAGGATTGGTTACCCTCCTTGCGAAGATTATGATTTCTGGACGAGGATGCTTTATAGTGGCAAGGGTGTTGTTTTACCAGTTGTTTTGGTGGCTTACAGACTGCATGACGCTAGTATCTCTAAGGTTCAGTCGCAAGATGCAATTAGTAATAGAAATAAAGTGGTATTAGATCAGTTAGCATTCTATTTTGCAGGCAAGTATTCTCAAGAGGAAGCAGATTTACATCTGGGGTTGGTTGATTTTTCCATGAAGAATAATAAGGAGGATATAAATAGATTGTTAGTTTGGGTGGAGCGATTGATATCATTGAATAAGCAGTATGATTATTTCAATGATGAAGTATTGAGGCAATTGCTATATGACCGCTTGCTAAAGAAATTGCTTAGACTTAAAAAATATGATTTATCTGTATTTAGGGCATTAAAACAGGTGAATGCATTTTTGAATCCTAAAAAAAGTACTATGCATTTGAAAAAAGAACTTGCTATTCTTTTGTTTTCATTTTTTAGGAATAAATTTATAGACTGAGTTGAAGCGATTGATAGAACATATAAAACAGCTTTCTTTTTATGACACTATCCGTCATGGTTCTCTCTATATGTTTTCTTATGTGGCTATTCAGGCTATGATGGTTTTTACCTTACCTGTGTTCACTAAATTACTTTCTCCGTCAGACTTTGGAGTTTATGAGGTTTTTAATAATACGGTAAGGATACTTGGTATAGTTTTCTCATTGAATCTTTTTAATGGGTTATATCGTTTTTATTTTGATGAACAAATAGATAATTCACCTTTAGTTAAGTTTGTATTATCAACATCACTTGTATTCTTTGTTATTTTTAGTGGCTGTATCTTTTTATTTAAAGATACTCTGATGAGCTTTCTGAATATTCCTGAATCGCTTTTTATATGGTTGTTGATTGGTGTATTTTCTAATATCGTTCTTAATCTATTTAACACTTATAATAATGCACAACTTAAGAGTACTCGTTCTGGTATTTGGCAGTTCTTCATTCAGTTCTTCAGGGTAATGGCTGCAATAGGATTTGTCGTCTATTTTTTCAAGGATTATCGTGGTCGAATATTGGGAGAAAATATCATTTTATTAATCATCTCTTTTATTTTGCTATTTATTTACTTTCGCAAATATTTATTATTTAAAGGAGATTCTTTGGCTATGCCATTTAAGAAAGCTGTATTAAAGTATTCGATCAGTTTTATTCCTATCGGTCTTAGTGGTTTTGCCTTGGGTTACTTGGATACTATTATGATTAATAGCTATAAGGGCAGTAATGATGCCGGCTTATATAGTTATGCTTATAAAATAGCTATTATTTATACAGGTATAACTACTGCCTTCGTTACAGCAAATCGGCCTAGGTTATTTAGTCTGATGAATGATAATAAAGAAAATGAGGTGATTGCTCAGATGAGAAGTATGTTTAAATTGATAGTAGCCCTGTCTTGTTTCTTCATATTTTTTTCTGCTGATGGTGGTCGATTATTGGCTCTAAATAAATCGTTTCATGCAGGTTTATATTTAATGCCGATACTTATATTGTCTTATGTTTTTAATGACCTTAATGAGCTGTACTGTTTCTATTTTCATTATGAGAAAAAAGTAAAATACTTTTATTTTAGTTTTGCTGTTGCAGCCATCATAAATCTGATTTTAAATATTTTATTGATTCCTAAGTATGGTTATGTAGCTGCAGCCTATACTACGCTCATTTCTTACGGATTCATGCTTATATCTACTTACATAATATGCAAATATTTTCTTACCGTTAAAGTGCCGGCTGTAATAAGATTCTTGGATTTTATTCTTATTATTTTAGTTGCACTTATTATAAACTATTTAATTAATACTTGGATCTTATCTGTATGGTTGCAAATAGCACTTAAATTATTTGTTTTTTGTTCTATACTCTTGTATCTGTGGCGGAATATAGTAGCTCGCATCTTTTATCCACGTAAAAATCATTATTAATAATGAAGGTCGGAATACTCTATATATGTACAGGTAAATATGATGCCTTCTGGGAGGGTTTTCATAAAAGTGCAGAGCTTCATTTATTGAGAGGCATAGAGAAGCATTATTTTGTATTTACGGATAGTAAAGAAGTGAGAGCCTCGGAAAATATTCATGTTATTTTTCAGGAAAAACTAGGATGGCCAAAGGATACGCTTATGCGATTTCATATTTTTCTATCCATTGCGGAGCAGCTAAAAAAAATGGATTATCTGTATTTTTTTAATGCCAATTATACATTTATTAAGAATATATCTGAAAAAGAGCTACTACCTGACTCGGTAGATAATTTTTTGGTTGGTCAGTTACATCCTGTAGCCTATCATAAAAAGAGAAAAGATTTCGATTATGAATCGAATGCAAATTCAACAGCATATATTCCTTCAGGTGAAGGTGTCTATTACTATGCAGGCGGATTAATAGGAGGAAGGTCTCCTGAATTCCTCAAGATGTGTCTTCAGTTAAAATCAAATATAGATAAAGATTTATCGAAGAAAATTATTGCAAAATGGCATGATGAGTCGCATATCAATAAATATTTTTCTCTAGTAGTACCCAAAAAACTACACCCTGGTTATTGCTATCCGCAAGGTTGGTTCTTGCCTTTTGA
>CANHGL010000019.1 GCA_947460245.1 Sphingobacteriales bacterium | reverse complement strand
CCGGTACCCTTATCATAATAATCATCAGCTGAGTACCCTCCTAATCTTATAGAAGGATGTAACTGAAGTGATTTATTCTTTAAAAATTCGAATACATAACCCACATTAGCGGACACTAAAAAAAACATGGTATTCACCTTTGACAAAAGATTACCTGTATTGAGATCGTTCTTATATTTCTTGATCGAAAAGAACTGATAATTCATACCTATATACAATCCTTTCCAAAAATTAGCCTGTAGATTAAACTGAAAATTACCCACCGGATAGCTTTTTGACAAATTACGATTGCTGTTTCTTACTGTCCAATCAGGGAGGGAGTCCTGGACCGGATAGTATGGTCCGCTATACTGATCTTTTTCTATTACCAAAGGACTATATAAAGAGTATTCCATACCTAAAAGCAGGTGTACACTTTGTGGATTGAATTTTATCTTAGAACGCTTTGGTATTACCTCAGGCTGTATTGCCGAAACCGATGGTGCAGTAAATTCAGGATTAGCTATTTGCTGATTGAAAGAAGGAATACTGTCTATTCCCTTTGCCTGAAGCAAACAAGAAGCACTCAATAAATAAATTAAAAGGAATATTCTCACCATTCATAAAATTAAGGAAAGCAACGCAAGTTTACCTATTATTGATTTTAAATCCTGATTAATTTACAATCAATTCCTATGAGGGCTTAGAAAGTTACTTGTATGATATAATTACCCTCTACATTAACTGTTGCGATATAGCCTCCTGATTTTTTAAATAAGTTAAACGACTGAACATTAACTCCTGTAATATTAGGCATACCAAAACGATCAGGAATCCATAAGGTAGTTATTCCAGATGCATCAGAGATTGCCTCCAAACGCATTTCTCCATTATCCGGATTAGATATTATTTTCTTAGGCTTACCAAAAATCGAATTGGGCCGCGTTCTACTCAGTACTTTCAGATAAATATCATTTACATTCCCTGTAAACTTGCCATCTTTATCCAATTCAATGAGATGCATAGATGTATTTCCATAATTCATGCCATCCCAACTGATACCATGGGGATCGCCTGGTGCCTGCGACCACTGCCACCAGGTAGAGCCCACCATCAACTCGTCTTCCTTAGCGGCAAAACGTTTTACTTTAGATACATCTGTATTGGGATTACCAAAGAAACCCCATTCACCAATAAATATAGAAGTAGAGAAAAGATTAGATACCCCATAAACTAAATCAAATCCCTGTTCTATAGTTAGCTGATTGGAAATAGCCTCAAAATAGAGATGCGGAGAAAAGATAATATTTTTATCTGCCGTAAAATCCGGGTATGGAACAAACGGAGCACCATTACCTCCTGAAGTTACACTCATTTCAAAAAACACAATATGCTCCAATCCATTATACTGTTTTTCAGAAGCCCTTATAGCATTAATCAACTTACCATAGTAATCAGATAACTTTCGCGCATCCTCATTCAAAGGTTTATATCCTAAACCCGGTTCATTTATTAAATCATACCCAACTACGTTCGGATATTTTGCAGCAACTTTTACCAACTCCTGCCAGGCTTTAATACAAGCATCATTAATCCCATCGGTATTGTCCCAAAAATTCTGAAAGGCATAGATTACTGCAGGTGCAGACTCTCTACCACTGCTAATACAAGTTGACTGCCCTTCCGTGTAAGTAGCCCAATTAGGTGCTCCATCCCAGCCTTTATTGGGATTAGAACAGAATTCGGGAACGGGGGAAGCAATATATTTACCCCAGGCGTCCTGATGCATATCTAATAAAATATAGATGTCATACTTCTTCGCCTCCTCAATAACTCTTATCAGTTTCTTGATATAATCCTGGTCGTATACGCCTCTCTGCGGCTCCAAGGCACTCCAGCTAAAAAGCAACCGGATACAATTAACCCCATACTCCGCCATTAAACGAATATCTTCCGGCTCATAATGCTTGGTAGCAGGAACAGCAGGATTAGCCTGCCAGTAATCACCCAGTACATTGTAGTTTACACCCTTTAATAAAATATACCTACCCGCTTTATCGTAAATGCCAGGGTTACTACCTCTGACGGCATGCAACAGCTCCGGATATTCAGTATTTGTCTTCTCTTTTTTACAAGAAAAAAACAAACTAAAAATCATTAACAATAGAAGTGTTTTCCTCATAAGTATTGTAACTAATACTAAACTACTATTTATTTATTAAATAAAAAAGGCTGCCAAATGGCAGCCTTTAACTATCAAAACAAAAAATATTATACTGCTATATTTTGCTTAATCAGGTTTAATGCACTACCTGCCTTAAACCATCCAATCTGTTGCTCATTATAAGAGTGTGCTACTTCAAAACTATCTGTTGTTCCGTCTTCATGATGTAAAACAATAGTAAGATTTTTACCTGCAGAAAACGCTGTAAGGCCAATGATATCTACTGCATCCTTCTCTTGAATTTTTTCATAGTCATCCTTATTCACAAAAGTAAGCGCTAACATACCTTGCTTTTTCAGATTGGTTTCATGGATACGGGCAAAAGACTTTACCAATACTGCTCTTACACCCAAATGACGTGGCTCCATTGCCGCATGCTCTCTTGAAGATCCTTCACCATAGTTCTCATCTCCTACTACAACAGTACCCAATCCTGCCGCTTTGTATGCTCTTGCCGTAGCAGGAACAGCACCATACTCCCCTGTCAACTGGTTCAATACATTATCGGTCTTTTCATTAAATGCATTTACAGCTCCAATCAACATGTTATTAGAAATGTTATCGAGGTGACCACGGTAACGCAACCAAGGACCAGCCATCGAGATATGATCTGTTGTACACTTACCCTTTGCCTTAATCAGTAATTTTAATCCTGAAAGATTAGTTCCTTCCCAAGGCTTAAATCCTTCCAGCAATTGTAATCGTTCAGAATCTGATTTTACACTCACCTCTACTGATGAACCATCAGCAGCAGGTTCCTGATAGCCTGCATCCTCCACTGCGAATCCATTAGGCGGTAACTCATAACCCGTTGGCTCATCCAGTTTCACTTGCTCTCCATTAGCATTAGTTAAGGTATCTGTAAGCGGATTAAAATCAAGCCTTCCCGCGATAGCTATTGCAGTAACCAACTCCGGAGAGCCTACAAATGCGTAGGTATTCGGATTGCCATCTGCTCTCTTCGCAAAGTTTCTATTGAAGGAATGTACAATTGTATTTTTTTCTCCTTTCTCTGCCCCCTCTCTGCTCCACTGTCCAATACATGGTCCACAGGCATTAGCAAATACACTGGCTCCCATCTTTTCAAACAAATCTATGAATCCGTCTCTTTCAATAGTATAGCGCACTTGTTCAGAACCCGGTGTTACCGTAAAATGAGCTTTGGGTTGGATATGCTTATCCAGAGCCTGTTTAGCTAAAGATGCTGATCGGGAAATATCTTCATAGGATGAATTGGTACAAGAACCTATCAAACCAAATTTTACTTCTAAAGGCCAGCCATTTTTTACAGCTTCTTCTTTCATCTTTGAAATAGGCGTAGCCAAATCCGGTGTGAATGGACCATTCAAATGAGGCTCTAGTGTATTCAGATCAATTTCTATTACCTGATCAAAATATTTCTCAGGCTGTTCGTAAACACCAGCATCTGCTGTAAGATATTCACGTATACCATCTGCAAGCGCTGCAACTTCAGCCCTACCAGTTCCTTTAAGATATCTCGACATAGAATCATCATATCCGAAAGTAGAGGTAGTAGCACCGATTTCAGCACCCATATTACATATCGTTCCCTTTCCCGTACAAGACATAGCCAATGCCCCTTCACCAAAGTATTCTACGATAGCACCGGTTCCTCCTTTTACAGTCAATATACCGGCAACTTTAAGGATAACATCTTTAGGGGTTGTCCAACCGCTAAGTTTCCCTGTAAGCTTTATCCCAATCAATTTTGGCCATTTTAATTCCCATGCCATTCCTGCCATCACATCCACGGCATCTGCACCACCAACACCGATAGCAATCATACCTAAACCTCCTGCATTTACAGTGTGAGAGTCTGTACCAATCATCATACCCCCTGGAAATGCATAATTTTCGAGTACCACCTGATGAATAATTCCTGCGCCAGGCTTCCAAAAGCCTAATCCGTATTTATTACATACCGATGCCAAGAAATTATAGACCTCATTATTCTTATTAATAGCTTCCTGCAAATCTTTATCCGCTCCAATCTTAGCCTGTATCAAGTGATCGGCATGTACTGTTGAGGGCACTGCTACTTTCTTTCTGCCCGCCTGCATAAACTGTAACAAAGCCATCTGTGCTGTAGCATCCTGCATAGCAACTCTATCTGGAGCAAAATCTACATAAGACTTACCACGCTCAAATCCCTGCAATTGCTCGTTACTGTGTAAGTGAGCAAATAATATTTTTTCGGAAAGCGTAAGCGGTCTATTTAATAATGCTTTAGCCTTATCTACTTTAGAAGGAAATTCTGCATAGAATTTCTTTATCATATCTAAATCAAAAATCATGAAAGGTATATTTACAGGTTATCAATAATTATTTTCAATATTGCTTCCACTTACCTGTGGAATAACGTGTGCAAAGGTACTACTTTTTGAAAATAAATGTTTTAAGGCTATCAATTTATTTCAACAACCTGGTGTAAAACTATACGTACAAACCCTATGTTTACCATACCGCTGTCGTTAAAAAAAGTATATTTACATTATGAATTTTTTGGAAGTACTTCAACTCTCCTACCGATCTGTGCGCACCAATATCGGACGAACAGTAATTACTTGTTGCATCATAGGTTTTGGAATTATGGCACTCGTTGGTATTCTAACTGCTGTAGATGGCCTTAAAAGCTACCTCTCTAAAAGCTTCAGCAGTATGGGTGCAGGCACCTTTAAGATTCGCAACCGAAGCCTTGGATTTAACCTGGATGCAGACAACGATGAAGGAATGAAGGTGTTCAGGAATATCAGCTATTTAGAAGCCACAGAATTCAAAGATAAATTTAATGACCGTTATCTTACCTCTGTTCAATACATCGGTACACAAGGCGCAACTACTAAGTTTGGAAATAAAAAAACCAATCCTAATATACTCGTGGTAGGCTCCGACGAGAATTATATTAATAATGAGAGCTATACCTTGCAACAGGGTCGTAATTTCACTCCCTCAGAATTAAAGTTAGGCACCAATGTTGCCATGATTGGTTCTGCTGTAGCAAAAAAACTATTTGGAGATAGCTATACACCTGAAGACAGAGTAATACGAATTGATGATGTAAAATTCAAGGTTGTCGGAGTATTAGGAGAAAAGGGATCAAGCTTTATTACAACAGACAATATGGTGCTGATTCCCATTACAAAGGCACGACAGCTGTACACATATGCCAATCCATCTTATGTTATCAGTATAAAAGGGAACGACCCGGAAAACATGCAGCCGGTAGAGGAAGCAGCCACCCTGCTCTTTCGTAGTATTCGAAAGCTACATCCCGGCGAACCGATAAACTTTGATTTATTAAAGAGTGATAGCATCTCCGGCATGTTTCTGGAAAAGATGCAATATGCAACAATGGCCGGCTTTATTATAGGAATTATTACTTTGATTGGGGCTGCTATAGGCTTAATGAATATCATGCTGGTAAGTGTTACGGAGCGTACCCGGGAAATTGGAACATTAAAAGCGATTGGCGCAGACAATAAATCTATACGACTGCAATTCTTATTAGAAGCTATTGTAATCTGCCAAATAGGTGGAGCGCTCGGAATTATATTAGGTATTGCTGCTGGCAACGCAGTATCTCTTTCTATTGGTGGAGCATTTATTGTTCCATGGATGTGGATGCTAGTAGGTATTTCATTCTGCCTTGCCGTTGGTCTGATTTCGGGAATTTACCCAGCCATAAAAGCCTCAAAGCTGGATCCTATAGAGGCTTTGAGATACGAATAAGTATATACAACTATAATAAAAAAGCGCCGAATAAAAATTCGGCGCTTTTACTTTCAATGAGGGTATGCTTATTCTGCAACCACTTCAAACTCGATATCCGTCATCACCTCTTTGTACAAATTAACTGTAGCCTTATACATGCCTAACTCTTTCACTTCTCCCTGAATCTGAATTCTCTTTCTATCTACGGTAAGGTCAAATTGTTTTTTAAGCGCTTCAGCAACCTGGATATTGGTAACACTTCCAAATAGTTTTCCGTTTGCACCTGCCTTAGCACCTACCTGTATCTTAGAAGCCTTCAATTTCTCAGCCAACTGTCTGTAGTCTTCGATTAACTTAGCAATCTTAGCTGATTGTTGTTTCTTAACTTCTTGGATATGTTTTTTATTGGAGGTATTAGCAACTTGTGCAAATCCTTGTGGTATAAGGTAGTTACGACCATAGCCCGGCTTTACCGCCACTACATCGTACTTCATCCCTAAATTATCTACGTCTTTTAATAAGATTACTTCCATGGTGATTTATTTTAAAAGGTCAGTAACATATGGCAATATTGCTAAGTGACGCGCCTTTTTCACAGCCTGTGAAATTTTACGCTGAAACTTCAAGGAGTTTCCGGTAAGGCGACGTGGCAATAATTTGCCCTGATCATTAATAAACTTAAAAAGGAACTGCGGATCCTTATAGTCTAAATACTTGATACCACTTTTCTTAAATCTGCAGTATTTTTTCTTTTGAAACCCAATCTTAGGGGAGTTCAAAAACTTTATTTCTTCACGTGTTGCCATGTTATGCCTCCGCTTTTCTTGGTTTACCATTTAGTTTATCTCTGCGCTGTTGTGCATAAGCCAGTGCGTGCTTATCCAATTTGGTCGTCAAAAAACGCATGATACCCTCATCACGTTTAAATTCCACTTCAAATTTGCGGATGAACTGAGGATCAGCCTCAAACTGCAACAGCGTGTAAAAGCCTGTTGTTTTCTTTTGGATAGGATAAGCCAGCTGGCGAATTCCCCAATCCTCTTTTTGAACCATAGTACCACCGTTTTTCTCTACGAGATCAGTGTACTTTTTTACGGTTCTTGTGTACTCATCATTAGAGAGTACGGGCGTTGTAATAAAAACCGTTTCGTAATTGCTCATAATTGTTAAAAATTTTGTTTAAAAATGGACTGCGAAGATAGCAATTAAATGCCGAATGAGTCCATTCTTAAGGGATATAATTGGCAAATTGTATTAATTTTTTGTGATTTTGAGGCTAAATACCCCCTAAATTGTGATTTTTTGGACCCTATTGGTATGTCTACCACCCTCAAAATCAGTGGTCAGGAAAGCCTGCACGAGCTCTAAGGCTTCATCTACTGTTACAAAACGGGCCGGAATACAAAGGATATTAGCATCATTATGCATTCTTGACAGCTCTGCGATTTCTTTTTTCCAGCATATTGCCGCTCTTATTGCTGCGTGCTTATTGGCCGCTATAGCCACTCCATTAGCGGTGCCACAAATCAGTATTCCAAAGGATACGGCACCATTCTCTATATTGGCTGCCACGGCATGGGCATAATCCGGGTAGTCACAGCTATCCAGACCATGCGTTCCCACATCCGTTATTATTGTATTGTTTCTTTTCAAATACAACTTGATGGCCTCCTTGTATTCAAATCCTGCATGATCGGAACCAATAGCTATTTTATCTGGAAATATCATATTTCAAATTTACAATTTACGATTTATGATTTACGATTTTACCTCATAAAAATGTACCTTAAACACATGAATTCAAACTCTCTTGCCGTTAAAACAGAAGCACGGGTGCTGTTCGTGGATATGAATAGCTTCTTTGCCAGCTGTGAACAGCAAACTAATTACTGGTTAAGAGGAAGGCCTGTAGCAGTATGTGTATACACCGGTAAATACGGTTGTGTAATAGCCCCATCCATAGAGGCAAAGAAGCGCGGCATAAAATTAGGACTTCGGTTAAATGAAGCCATGAAAATCTGTCCGGAACTCGTACCGCTCGAAACCAACCCCGATAAGTACCGCACCTTCCACACCCGCATTATTAATATACTGAAGAGATACGCTGATGATGTAATACCAAGAAGTATTGACGAGGCTGTGGTAGACCTGAGCAGCTACAAAAATATCTATCCGGATGTGGTAGAGGTTGCTAAAAAAATTAAAAAAGATATACAAGAAGAAGTGGGCGATTGGCTAAAATGCTCGATTGGCATTGCCCCTAATGCCTTTCTTGCCAAGTTAGCATCTGACATTCAGAAACCGGATGGCTTAACCATAATCAACCCGGAAAATATCGATGCTGTATTAAATAAGTTAGAGATAACAGATCTGCCGGGTATTGGACGAGGAATGGCCGCAAGACTACAAAAAGCTGGCATTTACACGCCACTACAGCTTAGACATTCCACTCCGGAAAAACTGAAAGCAGCTTGTAAAAGTATCATAGGATTACACTGGTATTATCGGCTACACTTTCAGGAAGTAGACCTGCTTCAACAACCGGAATATAAAAATATGTCTGCTATGCGACAAGTATCCAAAACGCAACGCAGAGAGGTGCAAACCCTAAAGGATATTTTAACAATGCTTTGTCTTACGCTGGAGAAGCGATTAATGAGCAAACAACTTTTCTGCAAACGAGTTACGTTTTTTACCCGATATGAAGATGGCAGCAACTATGAAGATGGATTTACTACTACACAACCCATGCAGGATGGCATGGAGATTTTTAACGTATTGTTAGAGCGGGCGGAAAAATTTGAAAAGCGAAATCAACTACAGGAAGGTGTATTTAATAACAACCTTACCCGTATCGGAATTATTATTGGAGATTTTATACACGAAGATGCGGTACAACTGAATATATTCGATAACAGTCACGTGAAGAATAATAAGCTGCGTAAAACCGTTTACGACATTAAAAATAAATATGGCCTTAAAAAAATAAAACGGGCCTCTGAATTAAGGGATGAAGATGCAATAGACGATGTTATCGGCTTTGGCAATATAAAAGATGTGGATCAGGACGACTTCTCCTGATGACTAAAAATTAGAAAAGGTTCACGGAGATTGCGAACCTTTTTCTAGAAAGCCGAGCGGCTTTACAAACTGCTACTGTCGGAAGATGAGTTTTTATGTTTTCATTTTAAGAACTGCTGTATTCCATTGATTCTATAAACGCCTTACGCCATAAACCCATCAAATACTTTACAAATATGCGACGCTCGCTAATCTCCTCGTTTATAAAATTTTTATAAAACCTTACAACATTTCCATCGCAAAATGAAACCTGCTGTTTGCTTTTAAAAGAGAGATATTTCTATATTTTTAGTATTTTTAAAAAAAATAACATGAAGAATATATTCCTTCTCTTAGCAGTAATTACATTTATTTCGGTTAGCGCCCAAAAAGTATACACTGTAGATTACTCCAGCCAGGCTGATGTAAAAGTATATGTAGTAAAGTACGAGAGCCAAGCCGATTTGAAAGTATACAAAGTGAAATATGAGAGTCAGGCAGGCGATAATAATGGCAAATGGTATTTTACAGATTACGCTTCTCAGGCAAAGAAGAAAGTTTACTTTGTAGACTACGAAAGCCAGGCTGATATTAAAATTTATTTTGTAGACTATGAGAGCCAGGCCGGCTGGCGCAATAACTCCAAAAGACATTTGATGTATTAATTATACATTTTCTTATATCTTAAAATCAGCCCTACTTATTATCTTGATCAGTCGTTTTAAAACATTGAAATTTATGTGATGAATTTACCAATCCACTCTTGATTTGGCAACGCACAAAACTCTTTTTTTCCAAACACCTTATATCTGTTTTCTGCTATCCAGTTGTAGGCCCAATTTCTATAGTTAGGTTTTACAAAAGAGAGGTGTTGAAACATCTTAGGCCAACCTGTAATTAATTTAGAAATCTCAATAACTGCATCAGATTTATAAAAAACCTCCCCCTCTTTAATAAGTATTACTGATTTAAAATTGGAATCAATCTTGTATTTCAACAGGAGATTTTTTCCAGCATCTGATTGCTGAGCTGCAAAGCGCAATTGATCCTGCTTATCATGCTTTATCAAAAAGGCAACTGTAGTGTTACACAGATTACATACACCATCAAATAATACAATATTCATACAATAAGATTAACCACACTAAGCGTATAATTACGCTCTAATATGAACAATGATTAACTATTATTGTTCGAAGTAGTATTATAAGCCTTATCATGAGTACTACATTTTTAAAAGCTAACTGGGAAAATTTGGTAATGGCTAATTATGAAGTAGACCCCACAGCACTGGCACCATACCTGCCAAATGGTGTTGAGCTAGACTTCTTTAAAGACAAGACCTATGTTAGTTTAGTTGGATTCATGTTTAAAAAAACAAGTCTATTTGGTATTCCAATTCCTTTTTTTGGTTCATTTGAAGAAATTAATCTCCGATTTTATGTAAAAAGGATTGATGGCAATAAAGTAAAAAGAGGAGTGGTGTTTATTAATGAAACGGTACCCTTTAAAGTTGTTGCATTATTGGCTAACAAACTTTACAAAGAGCATTATATCTCTATCCCAACTAAGAATAAGCTGGTATTTGGTGCAGAAAAAGAAATAAATTATGAATGGGAAATGCAAAACAGATGGAACTCTATCTCTGTATGTGCAGGTACAATGAAAGAAAAAATTGAACGAGACAGTATTGAAGCGTTTATTTTTGAACGCTATTTTGGCTACACTAAATTAGACGGCAATAAAACTCAGGAGTATCAGATTCATCATCCCAAATGGATGGTAAATAAAATATCTGAATCAACGATTAATTGTGACTTTAAAATGATGTACGGAAATGCGTTTGCAAATCTAAGTAATACAAGGCCAGATTCTATACTGCTTGCAGAAGGATCAACAGTAACTGTAAACTGGAAAAGGAATACATTTTAAGAAAAAACTAATCCTGTTTGTTTTTTTTCTCCGGCTCGTAAATCGCCAAAGCAAAACCAAATCCAAAAAGCAAAGTTATAAACCCTGCAAAATATGGTATAATCTCAATCATTCTTTGAATTATTAATTAATTTTAAATAGATGCCGAATGCTAAAATTGAAGGAACCCATAATCCGATAAAAGATCCATCTTCTTTATTGCCTTTAAAATAAAGCAATTCAGAAAATACCAATGATAATAGAGCTGCAACAAATAAAAGCTTGTCTGATGTTGTAAATTTTTTGAACATATTTTTTATTGTAATTCACTCAAATTAATACTTTTAATTCACATTTTTTTTAGAATTTATATCATCTTGAATGAGTTACAAGAGAATATAGCTCTTTAAACTCGTCAATAATTTTCTTTACCCAGGCATGAGCAATTAATTATTACTGTGCTTTTTAGTGGTATTTTAAAATCCATTTTCATTTTTCTACCAACCAACTATGTAGGATACAGCTTGCATTCTTTCTTTTATGAAAGTAAAAAAGCCCCACATTACTGTGAGGCTTTTTCTTGGTTAGTGTCGGGATAGCTGGATTCGAACCAACGACCTCCTGGTCCCAAACCAGGCATTCTAACCGGGCTGAACTACATCCCGATGCGGTGAGAGAGGGATTCGAACCCTCGGTACAGTTACCCGTACGTCAGTTTAGCAAACTGGTGGTTTAAGCCAACTCACCCATCTCACCTCCCTTTATTTTTCAATAGTAGAAGAACTTTGGGACGGCAAAGATAGGATTTAAAAAAGAACTATACAACTATCAAAATAGTTTTATAAACTTAATTCTATACGCTTCTTCAACTCCTCCACAGAATCTCTGAATTCTTCATCTGTATCGATAAGATTTCTTACCGCCTGACAAGAGTGAATTACTGTACTGTGGTCGCGACCGCCAAACTGCTGCCCTATAGCCTTCAAAGAAGATTTTGTATACTCTTTTGCAAAGAACATAGATAACTGGCGAGCCTGAACAAATTGGCGCTTACGTGTTGATTCTTTTAATTTTTCTACTGGTACTTCAAAGAAATCACACACTGTTTTCTGAATCATATCCAATGAAATCTCCTTAGTAGCGTGTTTCACAAAGTTAATTACCGTTTTCTTAGCTAAATCAAGGGTAATTTCCTGTCTGTTTAAGGTAGCCTGAGCCAATATTGAAGTCAATACACCTTCTAACTCGCGCACATTCGTTTTAATATTGGTAGCAATAAAACGGGTAACATCTTCATGCATTTCTATACCATCTGCATGCAATTTCTTTTCCAGAATTGTAATACGAGTTTCATAATCCGGACACTGCAAATCTGTCGTTAAACCCCATTTAAAGCGGGATAATAAACGCTCTTCCATATTCTCCAAATCCTTTGGCGCACGATCTGATGTTAAAATCAGCTGCTTGCCATTTTGGTGTAAGTGATTAAAAATATGGAAGAAAATATCCTGCGTTTTTGTTTTGTTAGCAAAGAACTGGATATCATCAATCAGCAATACATCTATCTGCTGATAGAAATGAATAAAATCATTGGTGCTGTTATCTTTTATTGCGGTCAAAAACTGATTCGTAAACTTCTCAGAGCTTACATATAAAACAGTTTTTATGGAGTTATTTACTTTTATAAAATTTCCGATGGCCTGCGCAAGATGTGTTTTACCTAAGCCCACTCCACCATATATTACTAATGGATTGAAAGCAGTACCTCCGGGAGTCTTCGCAACCGCCATACCTGCACTTCTTGCAAATTTATTACAATCTCCTTCTATAAAGGAATCAAATGTGTAGTTAGGATTCAATTGAGAATCCACATGAATCTTCTTTAAACCTGGAATCACAAATGGATTCTTCACCATAGGACTGGTAAAAACTGCAGGCATAGAAACTTCATTCGTACCATAAACACCTTCTCGGTAATTTGGAACATCAATTGTTCTTCCATCTGCCTTAGCACCACTAGAGGCATCTACCAGGATTCTGTATTCCAACTTAGCATCATCTCCCAATTCTCTCTTTATGGTCTTTCTCAACAGGGTTACATAGTGTTCTTCCAGCCACTCATAGAAAAATTGACTGGGAACCTGTATCGTAAGGATTTTTGCATCTAATTTCACCGGTTTAATAGGCTCAAACCATGTTTTGAAGCTTTGTACGTTAATGTTATCTTTTATTATCTTCAGACAATTTTCCCACACAAGTTCATGCTTGTTTTTCATACGCTCTAATCGTTTTATTTAGAATTATAAGATTGGTCAGTAACCGAGGGTTCTAATTTCATATATTTTTTGTTAATAAAAAAATTATTTTTCTATTGATTTTTTATCAACAATTACAGTTTGATAGTTTGCAACATTTTTTCTTGATTTTTTTTCAAAAATAAAATCAAACTGTCCAATCTGCAGCCCAGCCCAGCCTACTTGGTTAATCCACACCAATTTACCCTCCTTATTCTGCTGTTTTTCTGGGGTTTCCAGGAAGGTATGCGTATGCCCTCCAATAATCAAATCTATACCGCTCGTTTGTTGAGCCAAGACAATATCGGAAACCTTATTATCCTCGTATTTATACCCCAGGTGAGACAGACAGATAATGAAATCACAATCTTTTTGGCTGCGCAAGATATTTACCTGTTGCTGAACCTCCTTAATGGGATCCAAATACTTTGTTCCGGCATATAACTTATCCGGTACAAGCCCGGCTAATTCTACACCACAGCCTGTTATTCCTATCTTTATCCCCCCTTTGCGAATAACAACATGTTTATGCACCTTACTTTCTACAGAGGTGCCTGAAAAATCATAATTACTATTAATAAAAGGAAAGGAAGCATTTGAAATCTGCCTGGAAAGATTATCTATCCCACCATCAAAATCGTGATTTCCAATGGTAGCGGCGTCATATCCCATGCTGTTCATTAATGCAATATCCAGATCCCCATGAAAGAAATTGAAATATGGAGTACCCTGAAAGATATCTCCGGCATCCAATAATAAAATATTCTGCGCCTTACTTCGAATATTCTTAATAATTGCAGAACGATATTCCGCACCACCCATACCTGGGTATTTCTTATCGTTATCCGCAAAGGGTTCAATATGGCTGTGCATGTCATTGGTATGCAATACCGTCAGCTCCTCCCTTGCGCTACCTGCAAGAAGATCAAAAGGACCTCCAAGTGCACTCAGTAGCACACCTCCGGCTACCCCTGACTTTAAGAACTCCCTTCTATTCTGCATAACTTATCCTGTTTTCCGTTTTTGCAGTTACCCCGAGATGGAGTAATGCCTGATCTTTCCAGTATTGTATTATTGCCTCCCGAAACAGAACTCCGGTTTGTTTTTGCGGGATGGCCTTCAGGAATGTCATCCCGTCGCCACCATTGGCTATATAATCATTCAATGCCACTTTATACTTCCGTGATATTTCCAAGGGCTCGTTATTTATTTTAATATCGATAGCCTCTCCATTCTTTATACGGAAAGACATTCCGGATATCGGCCATCCTTTTTTCATTGCGATAGAATCACAGAAATCACTAATCTGCTGTCCTGTTAAAACCTGTTCTACTATATAATTCTCAAAGGGCATCAACAAATAAGCATCCTGGATGGTGAGCATTCCTTTACTTAAAGAAGGTATGCGTATGCCACCATAATTTAGAATAGCCACATCTATTGTATCGCCAGTATATTCTGTAGCCTTTACTCGTAATATATCTACCATAAAATTCCCTAAACTACTTTCGGGCAATTGCTTGGTAAGATCGGTTTCCAGGACAACTATCGGTATACTGACAATTTTATCAATAGAATCCTTGTACGGATGATAGAAAGCCAGAATAGAACTATCAGGTGTGTAAGTTTTATTTACTTTCACAACAGCAGAACTAAACTGAGTGGGATAGAAAGACTTACAAGAGGAAATCAATACACACAGCAGTAAAAAGAAGAAGTTAGAATAGACTCTTAACATCATCTTTTACAAAGTTTATAGCGACCTGTACAGGAATCTCCTGACGGGTTTCCATGTAATAACTAAAAATAGCTTTACTCAGCTCAGATCCATCCGCATCGTCTGGCATCTTAGAAGCAAAAAGGTTAATCACCTTTATCGTTTCTTCTTTTGCCGTAGCAATCATTTGCCACGAATCACTATTGATATAAATCTGCTGGGAAAGATTATACTCAAATTCTATACGGATAGTTTTGATGAGCTCTAACTGAAATTCCGTAACCAGCATATTGGGCTGATATACCCTGGAAAGCAAACTGAATGGGTGAATTCTTTCTAAAAAGACAATAATCCGCTCATAAGCCTGAAGACGCAGTGGCAATGCCACTTTACGCTGTTCAAAAACCAAAGTTTTGTTTAACTCCATTTTCCTTCTTTCATTCTCATCCCCTATAAAAGTGGTGACAATGAGATAAACCCCTCCAAGCGTAACTAAAGAAGGGACAACATACTTAAGCATCTCTAATATATCTGAAAATTCCATGTACTATATTTTTTGATTTTTAAAATCTCCCACTTAATAAAGACGGAGACTAAAATTATAGTATTTTTTTGTGAAAATCAGTATTTATATTAATAAAACATGATGGATTGAAATCCTATTATTTTGAACTAAATTTGCATACAATCTGTTAAGTAAATATGACAACTTTAATAAAGCCATCTATACCGGTAACATTCACAGAAAACGCTGTTGAAGAAATAAGAGCACTGCTCTTGAAGGGGAACTATGATGCTTTGCACGGACTCCGCTTAGGGGTAAAGGGTGGTGGCTGCGCAGGCTTTAGTTATATTATTGATTTTGATGTCGCCAAAGAAAACGACCACCACTACAACCATCAGGGTATAAGTATTTTTATTGATAAGTCGCAGGAGATTTATTTACACGGATGCACACTGGATTTCAAAAAAGGATTGGATAACAGGGGATTTATTTTTGATAATCCGAATGCCGCAGAAACCTGTGGTTGTGGCACCTCGTTTTCAGCGTAAACACCAACAAATACAAGCCCTCCGGACTTTTTTTTTACACAGACCCCCGTTTTTACTAACATTTTCATCGATATACTTGTATAATCAAGGAAAGCATATAACTTTGTGTTACAATGTTTTTTTAACTTATAAACTAAACAAAATGAACAAAGGAGACTTAGTAAAAGTAATCGCGGATGCAGCAGGATTAACGAATGCATCAGCTACAGAAACTTTAAATGCTGTATTAGACAGCATCCGTAAAGCTTTAAAGAAAAGTGACAAAGTAACCCTAATCGGTTTCGGAACTTTCAGCACTGCAAAGAGAGCTAAAAGAGCTGGAAGAAACCCGGCTACAGGCGCTAAAATCACTATCCCTGCTAAGACATTGGTAAAATTCAAGGCAGGTAAAGAGTTGACAGATACTGTGAACAAAAGCAGATAATTCAACTATACCTATAAAAAAACCTCAACGATGTTGAGGTTTTTTTTATTTTATCTAAGGCGCAAGTCTTTCTATTTTCCATAATCCATCAGCCGCCAAAGAATATTGTATTCTATCGTGGAGACGACTAGTTCGCCCCTGCCAAAACTCAAACAATACAGGCTTTACCACATATCCTCCCCAATTTTCTGTTAAAGGAATTTCCTTACCCGTATATTCTTTTTCCCTTGAAGCATACAACTCCTCTAAAGCCTCCCGGCTCTTTATCACTGCACTTTGCTCAGAAATTGTTGCAGCAATCTGGCTGCCTCTGGGTCTGGTATGAAAATAGGATGCTGTTGCTTCTTTTGTAATCTTCTGTGCTACCCCCTCGATCCTTATTTGGCGTTCTAATGTACCCCACCAGAATAATAATGCCACATGCTGATTCTCTGCAATGTGCAATCCTTTCTTACTATCATAGTTAGTATAGAATGTAAATCCAAACTGATCATAGCTCTTTAATAATACCATACGAACAGAAGGCTGCCCAACTGCACTGACTGTAGAAATTGCCATCGCATTGGGCTCATGAACAGCAGCCTCTACTGCTTCACGGAACCATCTGCCGAACTGCACTACAGGATCCTTATCACAATGCTCTTCCAGTAAAAAAGAAGCCTCATAGTTTGCTCTCATATCCTGAAGTTCTTTGTTAGGCATAATTTATTTTTTTATTAAAAAAGTAATGCTAACGCATCGTCATCCTTCTTTCACTATCTAATTTTAATGCTGTGGCAATCATAAAAGTAAAAGAAATTAAAGATGATCCGCCATAACTCAATAAAGGTAAAGGAATCCCAATAACAGGCAATAACCCTATAGTCATACTGATATTAATAGCCACATGCGTAAATATAATAGCTACGACAGAATATATATATACCCTCCCATAAGAATTCCTTTGTCTATCTGCGAGCAGAAGTAGACGCTGCAACATTAACACATAAACCATGATAAGCACTAAGGAACCTGCAAAACCCCACTCTTCTCCTATGGCAGAGAAGATAAAATCCGTACTGGTTTCCGGCACGTAATTATACCTTGTTTGGGTTCCTTGAAGATATCCTTTACCGATTATACCCCCTGAACCTATGGCTATTTTAGATTGATTCAGATTATAAGCAACACCGCGTTTTGCCTCTTTAGATAATTCTTTTCCCAAAATCACATTAATTCTATCGCGCTGATGCTTTTCCAATACCTGATCAAAAATGTAACTTACAGAATAAGTATACAAACAAGTTCCTATCAAGATAACTGACAGTACCCTTACCAGTATCTTATTCCCCCAATTCCAATACACCATTAATAAGAATATGACTATGGTAATACTGATTATTATAAACTGACTAACCAGCAAGGACAATACAGAAACCAGGATGATATATAGCCCCAAAAAGATGACCAAATCTGATAACCCTTCTCTGTTCAGGACAAAAATGAAAGCAGCAAAAACTAAACAAGAACCAGCATCACCTTGTCCTGCTACTAAAACTAATGGAATTCCTAAAATAGCATAGGCAATGAAGTGCTCTTTACGCGTTACGAAGCGCATACTGGGAGTGTCAAAATATTTTGCCAGTGCCATTGCCGTTCCAAATTTTGCAAATTCAGACGGCTGCAGTTTAAAGGCTCCCAGGTTTATCCAGTTCTGTTGACCTTTGGTTTTCTGACCTACCAACAATACCAGCATCAGCAATCCTAAAACAAACACATAAACCGGGTAAGAAATTAGCTGTAATATTCTTCGGTCAAAACCGAGAATAGAAAAAAACATTAATCCGGAGATGAAAGCCCATAAAGACTGTTTCATGTAGCTGTGCTTAAGGCTGAAGAAGGAAGCAGAAATATCTCCATTATATTCCGTAGCAAATATGGACATAATACCCAGCACTACGAGAAACAGATAACAATATAAAACTGTACTGTCTATTGGATCATATGCTCTTTTATTAGGCACCATTAAGGTTTCTTTTTTGTTGGATTGGTTACTGAAGTCTTATTATTCATTTTACTTTTATCATTCCTCCTTAAAGTATCTGTTACAGACTTTAATCTGGTGGCGATTGAATCTATACGACGCTGTTGTTCCTTACGGATAAGCTCTACTTCTTCCTTAGACTTTATTAGATGCGCCTTAAACATTCTCTCCTCCAGTGCTTTGCGTTTGGAAGAAATAGTGTCTTGTATATATTTTTCCACCATAAGAGAAGCAATGGGAGCTGCATAAGTAGCACCGAATCCTGCATTCTCTACAAAGACAGCAATTGCAATTTTAGGATTATTTTTTGGCGCAAAGCCTGCAAATATAGAATGATCCTTACCATGAGGATTCTGCGCCGTTCCTGTTTTTCCACAGAAGGAAATATTTGGTATCTGTGCCGCCTGAGCCGTTCCTGCCAATACCACTTTTTCCAGGCCATCTACAACGTATCTATAATAAACGGAATCATAGCCTGTATATGTTCGTGTCTTTTTAGGCGCCCGATATTTCTTATCCTTCACCAAATATCTACACACTTTAGGCGTGATATAATAGCCCCTGTTAGCAATAATAGCCATGGCATTGGCAATTTGCAAAGGTGTTGCTAATACTTCCCCCTGCCCTATCGAATTAGAGATAACAGTTGCAGCCCTCCAGCTACCCAAGCCAAATATTTTATTATAATATTTTACAGTAGGCAAATTTCCTCGCTTCTCTCCCTTGAGATCTATCCCGAGCACCTTTCCATATCCAAATACACTCATCATGTCCCTCCATTTCTGGTACCCAGCAGATGGAGAAGCGATGGTAGAATCCATAATGAAATCATTATATATCTTACAGAAGTAAGAATTACAGGAATACTGCAGTGCCGTCTCCACATCAGGAATGGCATGCGAAGCATGACATTTCACAACGTGATTGCCCACACGATACCCACCAGGACAAAACCAAGACCATTTCTCTCCGTGCACACCATGCTGAAGCATTACCATTGCTGCAGCAGGTTTAAATGTTGAACCCGGGGGATACATCGCTTGAATTGGCCTATTGAGCAAGGGCTTATTATAATCCGTAAACAACTCATTAAAGTTATGACGACGATAACGACCTGTCAACACATTTGGGTCATATGTAGGACTACTCACATAAGCTAAAATTTCTCCTGTAGATGGATCTATCGCCACAATACCACCAACCTTACCTTGCATCAATTTTTCTCCGTATGCCTGTAATTCTGCATCTAGGCCGGTGACCATATCCCATCCGGCAACTGGTATAATATCATCTCTACCCTCTTTGTACTTTCCCTTATACGTATTCTTTACATCCACCACCTGGAAATTATACCCTTTCACACCACGTAATAAGCTGTCATAATACTGTTCCAAGCCAGTAGTACCCATATAATCTCCTAACTCATAATACCCCCCTGATTTGGCTATATTGTTTTCCGTTACCTCACTGAGGTAGCCGAATACAGCAGCGCCACTGCTATAAGGATAACGCCTAACCGTCCTTGTTATAAACGAAATGGAAGGAAACTCAAATAAATGCTCCTGAAAACGAGCAAATGTTTCGGGGTCTAGTAATTTAACAAATGGTGTGGGCTTATTAGGAGAGGTTCTTTTTATTTCATCTAACTTTTCTCTTACAAACTCAATATTCGTATTGAGTAATTCACACAACTTAAGTGTATCCAGATTCTTTGTGATATTCCATTGAATCAAGATATCATATACGGCATCGTTATACACCATTACCTTTCCTTTACGATCTATAAATAAGCCCCGGGAAGGATAAACAGTTTCTTTCTTTACTACATTATCATGCGCTTTCAACTTATAAGCAGGAGAAAGCACCTGTAGAAAAAACAACCTGACAATAAGGATTAATGCAACAATATAAATTGCTTTCTCTAAGATTCCATTTTCATTTCCACGCTTCATTATACTGATTACTCTCTTGAATTACGCATAAAAAATAAGGTAAGTATCCAAACTAAGAATAGAGACCCAAGAAGACTGATCAATGTTTTGAGAATAGTAGAGAAGAAATTAGAGAAGGAAAATACTTCTAAGAAAAAATAGAGTAAATGATGTATAAAAAAGAGGATGATTGAATAATAAAAAAACCATGTAACCCCCTGTCGGGCAACATTTGGCACATCGAGCTTATCCCATCCTGAACGTGGCTGAAAGGTATCTAAAATATAACTTCTCAGAAATCCTATTGCTGTAAGTGTAGCCATGTGTAAACCTCCTCCATTACTAAAGGCATCCATCATCAAACCTGTAAAGAATGCCAATAATAATACCACTATACGCGGAGTAAAAACAGGAAGCAATAAGATGAATAAAGGATATACCATTATGTATGCCCTACTCAAGGGTAACTCATTCAGTAATAAAATTTGTAGTGCCATAAGCAATACAAAACGAATACTATTAGCTATGAGAAATTTACTATTCATTAATCCCTTGTGATTGTAATGTATCCAATTGCTTCATTTTCTCATTTCTTACTATGTAGACATAACTCAATTGATTGATGTCATTGGTAAGTTTTACATCTGTAGTATAGAAACTGGATTTCTCATCCGGCTTCACCTTCTGAATCGTTGCTACTATAATATCTGGTGGAAAAATAGATGAAAAACCAGCCGTTACAATAGTGTCATTTTTTTTCATAGGAATCGTCTTGCTAAATCCATCCACCTGGAGCGTAAAGGCATCCTCCCCATTCCATCTCAGATTCCCTAATACATTAGAGTTTTTATGTCGAACACTGATTAGCGATTTCACACTTATCACAGACATCGCCAATGAAAAATCTTCCGCTACATTGACAATAATACCTACTACACCTGAACTACTAACAATACCCTGTCCCTTTATAATGCCATCTTTAGAACCTTTATTTAAAGTAATATAATTGATACTCCTGCTAATGGTATTGTTGACAATCTTTGCAGGAATATATTCAAAATGATAGAGTGAAGACCTGCCGGGAAGTGAACTGTCTAAAGGGTATTGATCCTGGTATTGTATCAGTTTTTTTAGGCGTACATTCTCTTCTGCTAATTGCTTATTAGTACTGCCTAAGTGTATAAACGTGTTAAATTCATTTACAAAACCAACCACAGCTCCGGTAATAGTGCCAGTAGTGTTTAAAAATTTTACTTCCTGATATTTATGAGATCTAAAAACGATGGAAATCGAAAAAAATTCTAAAAACACAAACAAGATGAGTACATAAAAACGGGTTAATAAATAATATAAACTTCCCATTCTTTTAACTCATAAGAAAAGTGTAACGGTGTCTGTTCTTTAAAGCAATACCGGTACCGCGCACCACCGCTCTAAGTGGATCATCAGCAACAGTAACATTTAACTTTGTCTTCAAAGCAATACGCTTATCCAATCCGCGCAGAAGCGCACCTCCACCCGTAAGGTAGATACCTTTTCTAAAAATATCTGAAGCCAACTCCGGTGGAGTAGCCTCTAATGCTTTCATTATTGCTTCTTCAATTTTAGAAATAGATTTATCCAAACAGCCAGCAATCTCTGTATATGCAACGGTTACTTGCTTAGGTATACCAGTCAATAAATCTCTTCCATGCACCGCATAATCTTCCGGCGGATATTCCAAATCTTGTAAAGCAGATCCAACATGTATTTTAACCTGCTCCGCAGTACGCTCTCCAATTAAAATATTATGCTGACGTTTTACATACTCCACTATATCCATTGTAAAATCATCTCCTGCTACACGTATAGACTGATCTGTAACGATACCAGATAATGCAATCACCGCAACATCTGTTGTACCTCCGCCTATATCTATAATCATATTCCCTTCCGGCAACTCTACATCTAATCCGATACCTAATGCACCTGCCATAGGCTCGTGAATCAGGTAACGCTCTCTTGCATTAGCATGCTCAGCGCCTTCTATTACTGCACGTTTCTCTACTTCTGTGATACCTGATGGTATACAAATTACCATAGTAAGCGATGGACGAAACCAGCGATTACCATCACTAATCATGGAAATAAACCCACGAATCATAGCTTCTGCAGCAGTAAAATCTGCGATTACACCATCCTTTAATGGACGAATAGTTTCAATATTAGCATGCGTTTTTTCATGCATCATCATTGCCTTTTTACCAACCGCAATTACCTGATTGGTTTTTTTATCTATGGCCACTATAGATGGCTCATCCACAACCACCTGATCTTTATAAATAATCAGTGTATTGGCTGTTCCAAGGTCAATTGCAATTTCTTTGTTCAGGAAGCTAAATAATCCCATTTTTTATACCTCTAATACGTAAATAATGCTATAAAAATACAGTTTAAATACGACAACTTAAACGATAAAGAAAATTTTATTTTCTAGGCTAACTAACTGATTTTACTCACTCCTCTTTAATGCTTAAAGTGCCTGATACCAGTTATCACCATCGCCATGGCATGAGCATTGCAATAATCTATGGAATCCTGATCCCTTATGCTTCCGCCAGGCTGGATAACTGCAGAAATACCTGCTTTACCTGCTATTTCTACGCAATCCGGGAAAGGAAAGAAAGCATCACTCGCCATCACCGCACCTTTTAGATCAAACCCAAATGCCGATGCCTTATGTATCGCCTGCTGGAGGGCATCCACACGGGAGGTTTGTCCGCAGCCCATAGCCAGTAATTGCTGGCCTTTTACGAGTACAATAGTGTTTGATTTGAGGTGCTTGGCTATCTTGTTGGCAAACAATAAATCTGCTGTCTGTAACTCCGTAGGAGCAAGATTCGTTACTGTTTTCAACGCTGCAGCTGCCTCAGATTTAACATCAAAATCCTGTACTATCACCCCATTCAGCAATGATTTAAACTGATATCCGGGAAAACTGAACAGCTTTTGCTTCAATAAGATTCTATTTTTCTTCTTAGTCAGTATTTCCAGTGCTTGTGGATCGAAATCCGGAGCAATCAACACCTCAAAAAACAACTTATCTATCTCCTGAGCCGTAGCTACATCGAGCGTGACATTGGTAATCAATACCCCGCCAAATGCCGAAACCGGATCTGCTGCCAAAGCAGCATTCCAGGCCTCAAGCCCTGTTTTTCTTGTTGCCACGCCACAGGCATTGGTATGCTTTAATACAGCAAAAGAAGGCGCTTTGAACTCAGCCATAAGGTGCACAGCAGCATCCACATCTACCAGGTTATTGTAAGACAATTGCTTGCCGTTTAGGATATCGAAAACCTCACCAATATTCCCATAGAAGAAACCCTGCTGGTGCGGATTTTCTCCGTACCTAAGCATCTCTCCTGAGAGGTAACTTTGTTTGAAAGTAGCAAAGGGTGTTTGCCTTGAAAAATAATGGTGAATAAGGGTATCGTAGTGCGAAGTAACTGCAAACGCCTGCATAGCAAGCTGCTGACGCAGCTCCAGTGATGTTTGACCTTGGTTAGTTTCGAGAAATTCTGCCAGATCCGCATATTGGCTTTTCTGTGCAATAATCACCGTGTCATTGAAATTCTTGGCTGCTGCACGGATTAAGGAAATCCCTCCGATATCAATCTTTTCTATAATTTCTGAGGTAATTTCCCCTTCAAACAGGGAGGTGTAATTTTTGACGGTTTCTTCAAACGGATATAAATCCACCACCACCAAATCAATTTCCGGAATCTGATACTGTTTTAACTGAGTCAGATCCTCCTGATTTTCTCTTCTGGCCAGAATACCGCCAAATACCTTAGGATGCAGTGTTTTTACCCGGCCACTCAGAATACTTGGATAAGCCGTCAGTTCTTCTACCGGAGTAACACTATACCCTAAGCCTTCTATGAATGTCTGCGTTCCGCCGGTAGAGTAGAACGTTACATTTTGCTTTGCCAGGGCATGGATAAGCACATCCAGTCCATCCTTATAGTAGACGGAGATAAGCGCAGATTTGATAGTTTTCACGGGAGAAGAATTTACTCTATAAAAATACAGGGTTATTTACAAATTATGACAAATTAAATTTGAATGCTATGTTAAGGATTTGGGATACCTACCTTTAGGTTAAATAGTCTAAAAAATCATATCCACTTCTAATTTGTAAAGAAAATATATTCTACATTTAAAAAATAAATATCCTAATATGAAAAAAACAAGTATCATACTTCTGCTTTCATTATATCTATTGTCATTCGGACAAACTCAAAAAACAGAAAAGCCAAAATTAAATGTAACCGGATCGGCAAGGATAAGTGTGCAGCCAGACCTCTGCATACTTCAATTAGCCGCTTCTGAATTAAGGTCTACTATGTCAGAGGCTATCAAAGCACTCGGAGAAAAATCTGACGATTATAGCGATCTGCTAAAACAACTGGGATTTGCTGATAAAGAGATAAAAACAAGCAACTTTACAGTTTCCAAAAATAGAGTGTACCGCGACAATGGATACATCGATAGTGGCTATATAGCCGCTCAAAACATCCGACTTGAATTCAACTACAAACAACAACTACTGCAAAAGATAATTACTGAATTTTCAAAACAGGAAAAGTCTATTGACTTTAGCTTCGACTTTGAGTTATCCGAAACATTCAAACAGAAGGTTCAATTAGAAATTATAGAAACAGCTATAAAGGATGCCCGTGAAAAAGCTACGGTAATGGCCAATGCATCTTCATTAAAACTATTGAACATCTCATCCATATCTTATGGCTCCTGCTCCGCAGGTAATAATCTACCCCTCTTGGATAGAACTCAAAAATATACAGTAGTAATGGCAGGAGATAATCGAATGCCATCTTATAACTTTACACCTGCTGATCTTGTTTTTCAGGATGTCGTGACTGTACAATGGTTTATAAAATAAACTGTTGCGAAAAAGAAGATTCTACAAAATGTATTACACACAGTATTAATTCTTTAATTTTTAAAAAAGCAAAATCTTTCAGTTAGCTCTATAATAAAATACAAAAACCAGAAAACCTTAACGGCTAATGCATGTAAAAATAATTCAATGACAACAGATAATTTTCCAATAATTACTACAGACAGGTTATTGCTAAGGCAATTTATTGAGAGTGACTTAGAAAATGTATTTAAGGGACTCTCTGACCCAGATATTATAAAATATTACGGAGTTAGCTATAAAACGTTAGAAGAAACAAAAGCACAAATGACATTTTTTAAAGATTTGGAAGAAAATTATACGGGAATATGGTGGGCTATTTGCTCATTAGATAATAAAATATTTTATGGAGCAGGAGGACTTAACGGCCTTAACATGGAACACAAGAAAGCAGAAATTGGACTTTGGCTGCTAAAGGATTTCTGGGGACAAGGAATTATGACTGAAACAATGCCTATTATTTGCAGCTATGGTTTTGATAAGTTAAACCTACACAGAATAGAAGGATTTGTAGAAACAGATAATTTTAACTGCAAGAGAGCCATGCAGAAACTTGACTTCAAACATGAAGGAACGATGAAAGACTGTGAAATAAAAAATGGAAAATTCATAAGCTTAGACTTATATGCAAAACTAGAAACAGAACAAGAAAAATAGTAATTCTGCTGAAGCAGAAATCAATAAATTAGTTTAGATTAAATTAAACTATCAATCTAAAAAATGGAATCATCCGACAGACAACAGCATTGGGAAAATATCTACCAAACAAAATTGCTAAATGAAGTAAGCTGGTTCCAGCCCAACCCGGTCACTTCTTTAGATTTTATAAAGGAATTAGATATCCCCGCTTCTGCAAAAATTATTGATATTGGCGGCGGAGACAGCTTTTTGGCGGATTACTTATTAAAGATGGGTTATGAGGATATTTCCTTACTGGATATATCTGAAACCGCCATTGAAAGAGCAAAAGTCAGACTAGGAGAAAGGGCTGACAAAGTGACGTGGATCACTTCCGACATCACAAATTTTAAACCCACCGAACAATACGATTGCTGGCACGACAGAGCTGCTTTTCACTTTCTGACAACAGAAAAAGACATCGCAAAGTATATAGAAATAGTACAACAGAGCATAACACCCGATGGTAAAGTAATCATTGGAACTTTCTCAGAAAGTGGACCTAAAAAATGTAGCGGCATTGAGATTCAGCAATACTCAGAAGAATCCTTAACCCACAGAATGGAAAAATATTTTGAGAAGATCAAGTGTATTTATGTAGACCATAAAACTCCTTTTGACACACTACAAAATTTTATCTTCTGCAGCTTTAAAAGGAAAAGCACCTTATAGTATTTACAACTTTCCCAAGATAAAATCTTCAATCACCCGGGGATAATACTCATGCTCTAGTTGCAGCACTTTAGCAGCAATAGTATCCGGCGTATCACTATCGTTTAATGCCATTATTTGCTGAAACAAAATTTTCCCCTTATCATATTCCTCGTTGCACAAATGAATGGTAATTCCTGAATAGGCTTCTTTATGTTCAAATACTGCCTGATGTACATGATGCCCATGCATGCCTCTTCCACCATACTTTGGCAATAGAGAAGGATGAATATTTATGATTTGATCTTTATAATGCTTCAATAAATTCTGAGGTATCAGCCACAAAAATCCTGCGAGCACTATAGTATTTACATCGTGCAGCATTAACTGCTGTAAAACGAAATCGGAATTGGAAAACTCATCCCGCGAAAAAATAAGATGGGGTATACCGAACTCTTTACCAATTGCCAGAGCACCTGAATACTCGTTATTGCTCAACAGCAATACTACTTCTATTTTGGAATGGCCCTTAAAATAATGACATATATTACGGGCATTTGAACCTGTTCCAGATAAGAATATGGCCAATTTTTGCTTCATCTTCAGCGTAAAAAAACGAAAAATTGACGTATTTTTGTGAACTTATTTAATTTACAAGGCAGTAAGTACGGGCTACCACCAATCAAAGGCTACTGCTCAACAAAATCTAAAAGATGAAAAAAGCACTTATAACAGGAATTACGGGACAAGATGGCGCATATCTAGCAGAACTTTTGCTAAAGAAGGGCTATGAAGTGCACGGTATTAAGAGGAGAAGTTCTCTTTTCAATACAGACCGTATCGATCACTTGTATCAAGATCCCCATATTGATAATCGAAACTTTGTATTGCATTTCGGAGATCTTTCAGATTCTACTAACCTTATCCGCATTATCCAGGATGTGCAGCCAGATGAAATTTACAACCTTGGCGCTATGAGCCATGTGAAGGTAAGTTTTGATACGCCAGAATATACTGCCAATGTAGATGCAGTGGGTTCGCTCCGACTGCTTGAGGCAATACGTATCTTAAAGTTGGAAAATAAAACCAAATTATACCAGGCATCTACCTCTGAATTATACGGTAAAGTACAAGAAATACCTCAATCAGAAAAGACACCATTTTATCCGCGTTCACCTTACGCTGTAGCTAAAATGTACGCCTATTGGATCACAGTAAACTACAGAGAAGCCTATGGTATATTTGCCTGTAATGGCATCTTATTCAACCACGAATCTCCACTTCGGGGAGAAACCTTTGTAACCAGAAAAATCACACGAGCTGTATCTAAGATTGCCCTTGGATTACAGGATAAATTATTCCTTGGAAACTTAAATGCAAAAAGAGACTGGGGGCATGCAAAAGACTATGTAGAAGCGATGTATCTTATCCTACAGCAATCAGAACCGGACGATTATGTAATCGCAACTGGCAAAACAACTGAAGTACGCGAGTTTGTTCGTATGGCTTTTCAGGAAGCAGGCATTGAAGTGGAGTTTAAAGGAACAGGCATTGAAGAAAAAGGCTATATCGTAAGCTGTAGCAATCCTGCATATCAGGTAGAAATCGGCAAAGAAGTGATTGCCATAGATCCTCGCTATTTCCGACCTACAGAAGTAGATTTACTAATTGGAGATCCAACAAAGTCAAATACCAAATTAGGCTGGATACCAAAGCATGACCTTGCCTCATTAGTAAAAGACATGATGCAGGCAGATATTCAGTTATTTCAGAGAGATAAATATTTACTAGAAGGCGGGCATAAGATTTTCAACTATCACGAATAATAAATAGCCGACAGACAATGGCTTGATATACTATTACTAACGACCATTGACTCCTATGGATAAACATTCAAAAATATATGTAGCAGGACATAACGGTATGGTAGGATCTGCTATCGTACGGAAATTAAAACAAGAAGGTTTTACAAATATCCTCACTGCTGCTTCAAAAGCATTAAATCTTGTCAACCAAGCTGAAACTAATGCTTGGTTTGAAACCAACCAGCCCGACTACGTCTTTGTAGCAGCAGCAAAAGTTGGTGGCATTCAAGCTAACAATATTTACCGGGCAGACTTCCTATATGAAAATCTCATGATTGAAAGCAACACCATTCATGCTGCTTTCAAATATCATGTAAAAAAACTGCTCTTCCTGGGCAGCACCTGTATTTACCCTAAGATGGCTCCTCAACCCTTGAAGGAATCTTATCTCTTGAGTGGCTACCTGGAAGAAACCAATGAGCCTTATGCCATTGCAAAAATTGCAGGTATAAAACTTTGTGAAAGCTACAAACGACAGTACGGATGTAATTTTATTTCCGCAATGCCCACGAATTTATACGGCCCTAATGATAATTATGATTTAAATAATTCGCACGTACTTCCCGCGCTGATAAGAAAATTCCATGAAGCGAAAATAAATAATGCAACAGAAGTTGTGATGTGGGGCTCTGGATCTCCCTTCAGAGAATTTCTACATGCTGACGACCTCGCAGATGCATTATTCTTTTTGATGCAACATTATAATGGGGAAGAGTTCGTAAACTGCGGGAGTGGGGAGGAAATCACTATTAAAGATTTAGCCCTCTTAATTAAAGAAATTGTTGGATTTGAAGGTCAGATCGTTCATGACACCACTAAACCGGATGGAACTCCACGAAAGTTAACCGATGTAACTAAGCTCCACGAACTTGGATGGAAACATTCCACAGAGCTTCGCGAAGGTATTACCGCAGTCTATAAAGAGTTTGCAGAGAATTATGAAGCAATTGTGAGTACGTATAAAGCATAGACCTACATCCTCAATAGTAACCTCTTTTTAATATTTATCTTCGTATTTTTGCATGCGTATCCTTGTGAATCTTGATACTTAATACTCACTACTAAATACCAAAAGATGTACAGAAGTCATACCTGCGGAGAATTAACATTACAGAATATAAATCAATCCGTACAACTTTCAGGATGGGTACAAACCACCCGTAATTTTGGTGAATTATTATTCGTAGACGTAAGAGACCGATATGGCATTACGCAAATTGTCTTTAATAACGAGGCTAATAATTTACTATTCGACAGAGCAAAAAGACTAGGAAGAGAATTTGTTATCCAGGCTGAAGGAAAAGTGGTAGAAAGGAGTAATAAAAATCCAAAAATTCATACAGGAGATATTGAAATCATCGTAAGTGACTTCCGTATACTCAGCGAATCTAAAACACCTCCATTTACCATAGAAAATGATACCGACGGAGGCGATGATATCCGAATGCAATACCGCTATCTGGATTTACGCAGAAATGAAGTACAAGAAAAAATTATGTTCCGACATAAAGTTGGACATGAAGTACGTAGCTATATGAATGCGAATGGATTTTTAGATATTGAAACACCTTTCCTTATTAAATCTACTCCGGAAGGTGCCCGCGATTTTATAGTACCCTCCAGAATGAACCCTGGTGAATTTTATGCACTACCTCAATCACCACAAACATTTAAACAACTACTCATGGTATCCGGATTTGATAAATACTATCAAATCACTAAATGTTTCAGAGATGAAGACTTGCGTGCAGACCGTCAACCAGAGTTCACGCAAATAGATTGCGAAATGTCGTTTGTAGAACAGGAAGATATTCTGAATATGTTTGAAGGACTTATCAAGCATGTATTTAAAGCGGTAAAAGGAATTGAATTGGGAGATTTTCCGCGCATGCAATATGATGATGCGATGAAAACGTATGGGAGCGACAAGCCGGACATTCGCTTCGGTATGACTTTCGTTGAGATGAATGACACAGTAAAAAGTAAAGGGTTCAGCATATTTGATAATGCTGAACTAGTAATTGGTATCAATGCCGAAAATTGTGCAGAATTTACCCGCAAGCAGTTAGACGAATTGACAGATTTCGTTAAACGTCCGCAGATAGGCGCAACAGGGTTAATTTACTTACGCTACAATACAGATGGCACGCTAAAATCTTCTGTAGATAAGTTCTACAGCGAAGAAGAACTAAAAAAATGGGCAGAGAAAGCCTCTATGAAGCCTGGTGATTTACTGCTGGTGTTATGCGGTAATACGGATAAAGTACGCAAACAAATGAATGAACTACGCCTCGAGATGGGAAATCGCTTGGGACTGCGCAGGAAGGATGACTTCAAACCGCTTTGGGTACTCGACTTCCCCTTATTAGAATACGTAGAAGAAGAAAACAGATGGTTCGCAATGCACCACCCATTCACATCCCCTAAAAAAGACGATATCGGATTCTTATACACAGAACCGGGCAGAGTGCGGGCAGACGCATATGACCTCGCCATGAACGGTGTGGAATTGGGCGGAGGATCCATACGTATTTATGACAAGGGCTTACAAGCAGAAATGTTCAAGCGACTTGGATTTACTGATGAAGAAGCACAGAAACAATTTGGATTCTTAATGAATGCATTTGAATATGGCGCCCCTCCTCACGGTGGATTAGCATTTGGCTTTGACAGACTATGCGCGGTGATGAATGGAGTGGATACCATCCGCGATTATATCGCTTTCCCGAAAAATAATTCCGGACGTGATGTGATGCTGGATTCTCCTTCTACCATTGCAGAGGCTCAGCTAAAAGAGCTCAATATTAAGATCTCAGAGTAATGCTATCTAAAGACATCATTCTGTTACAGCTGGAGGAGAGCCGAAGAAGAAGCATACTCGTTTGGGATACCATACCTGAAACTTTTCTCCACTGGAGACCTTATGACAATGCAATGTCGTTACTCGAAATGGTCCGGCATATTCTCGACTGTGATGAGTGGTACAGACAGACTATTCTGCAACGAGATAGTACTCATCTGGACTATAATTTAATATTTGGTAATCGACCTCTGAATGCTGTATCTCAGGAGCTGGAAAACAATAACATACACAGAGATGCCTTTCTACAGCTTATATATTCCTTAAGTGAAGAAGAACTCGACAGCCTAATCATTCGACGCAAAAAAGGCTTGACACCCTTACGTAGATTTCTATCCGAGATAAGCTATCATGAAGCCTATCATGCAGGACAGCTTAGGCTTTGTTTACGACAACTACAAGTGCCCAGTGCAGATATATGGGAGTAATTTAATTTAGAATTACTATTTAAGAATTATATGCAAAAAGATATTAGCACCCGACACGATATAGACCAACTTATTGCACTCTTCTATAAAAAATTATTAGAAGACACAATGCTGCAATATATTTTCCGAGAAACAGTACTGGAACATTTACAAATACACCTACATACTGTGGCAGACTTCTGGGATAGTATTCTACTTGATGCAAATAACTACAGAGGTAATGTTACAGAGAAACATATTGCATTAGATAGAAAATTTCCGCTTTCAGAAGATCTTTTCAATAGATGGCTGGAACTTTGGAAAGAAAGCATAAATGAACTTTTTGAGGGAGAAAAAGCAGAAATAGCTAAGACAAGAGCACAATCTATGGCAGACATAATGCTGTATAAAATAAAATACTTGCACAATAACCCTCCATCCTAAGGATAGTAAACTCTAATAAGTTTAAAAGGCCAACTTCAGTTCCGTAAAAAAAATCGTAATTTGTTTATCATAAAATATGTACCATGCATTTACATCCTGAAACTACCAGACACCTTATTGATCATAATGAAGAACATGTAAAAAGCTCCGATCTTATTAAAGATATAGTTATTGGTATGTCTGATGGACTTACTGTACCTTTTGCACTTGCTGCTGGTTTAAGTGGTGCTGTAGATCAGTCGTCACTGGTTATTACTGCCGGTATTGCAGAGATTGCTGCTGGCTCTATTGCCATGGGACTGGGCGGCTACTTAGCCGGCAGGGCAGAAATAGACCACTATGATTCTGAACAAAAGAGAGAATATTATGAGGTGGATAATTTACGCGAAAAAGAAGTAGCAGAAACCAGAGAAATCTTTATGCACATGGGCTTAAGTGAAGCCACTGTAAATGTAGCTGTAGACGAATTGGCTAAGGATAAAAATAAGTGGGTAAAATTTATGATGAAGTATGAATTGGATCTGGAAGAGCCGGATCCAAAGCGTGCCCGTAATTCTGCCTTTACAATTGGAGTCTCTTATATTGCGGGTGGCATCATACCGCTATCTCCTTATTTCTTTACAGCAGAACCCCATAGTGGGCTTATTTACTCAGCCATAGTTACACTTATAAGTCTTTTTGTCTTTGGATATTTCAAATCTAAATTAACAGGACAGCCTTTACTTAAGGGCGCACTAAAAGTTACAGCTATTGGTGCAGTGGCAGCAGCAGCAGCTTATGGAATAGCTAAATTATTTGAAGCTTAGTATCTCTATATTTATAGAGAATAATTATCTGACTTTGGACAAACGGCTACTCATAATCATCTGGCCATCCTCAACTATAATCAATACATAAGTACCCTTTGTAAGATTTTCCAGACGGCTGAGCGTATGAAGATGCTCACCTTCATTCAGATAACCTGCGCTATCATCTTCCAAGACAATACGACCTAATATATCCAATAGCTTTATTCCTACATTACCAGCATGGCTGATGGAAAATTTCACCTGAACATCATCTGCAATTACCGGATTTGGATACAGAGAAAGAATTTCATCATTAACTATACTTACAACTTCTTTTTGTTCTGCCACTGGGCTTGCTAAAATAAAATCATCAGCTGATCTAAATGCAGTTGTTGATGGTATTGCCTCACCTCCTTTTATTCCAAGGGATGCTACCAGGTTAATGGTATAATCCTCCACTTCACCTCGTGAGAAAGTGCCACAAGGAGATGTTATTGCAGCATTGCTTAATATGACACGCATTCTGGTTAATCCTGAAGCTAAACCCGAAGGCACATTAAATACGCCGGAATAAGTTATACTTCCGGTAGTAGTTGCAGAATAAACTAATTCTCCTGTATCTGTAAAGAGGCCATTCATATTATAATCAATATACACCTTCCAATATACTGTTGAAGTAGTTTGCTTTAAGCCAGGACTGAAATAGATGGTATCATTCACAGAACCAATAGGCAGATCCGTAGATAATCTCGTATTTAAATAACCCCCTGACTCCAAGCCAGATGTTCTGTTAATAGATTTTAATTTTACTAGATCTATCCACTCGTAAGCCTGAGAAGTTCCATTAGAAGCACAATATGTAACACTTGCCGCAATAGTTGTAAAAGAGGCTACAGTAGAATATGCAGAAGCACCAGATGCACATGTTGCAGATACCTGATAGTTATAAATTGTACTTGCCGTTAAGCCTGTTAATGCACTGGATGTTGTAGTTATACCGGATACTGTCGTCCAGGTAGTTGCTGTTGATACTTTATATTGTAAAGTATAACTGGTTGCCCCAGTTATTGCAGCCCAACTCAATGTAGCACTAGACGATGTAATAGATGCAGCTGTTAAACTTGCAGGTACGCCACAAGCAGTAAGGGTAGTAAATGTAGAGGCTGTAGAATAAGCAGATAAACCGGAAGAACAGCTATCCAATACCTGGAAACTGTAAGTAGTTCCGGATAACAATCCGGTTAATGCCCTGGATGTTGTAGTAATACCTCTTATAATTATCCAGGCAGTTGCTGTGGATGCTTTATATTGTAAAGTGTAATTTATTGCTCCTGTTACCGCTCCCCAGCTTACTGTTGCTCCTGTAGTAGTAATAGATGCGGCTCCTAAACCAGCAGGAACTCCGCATGGTGTTAAAGTAGTAAAAGAAGATACCGTTGAATAAGCCGACGCACCTGCAGTACAGGTAGCCATTACCTGATAAGAGTATGTCGTACTGGCCGTTAATCCCGTTAAGGATCTTGATGCAGTAGTGATTCCTGTTACTGTTGTCCAGGTAGTTGCTGATGCAGTTTTATACTGCAATGTATAACTAGTTGCTCCCGTTACCGCTGCCCAGCTTAGTGTTGCACCTGTAGTAGTAATAGATGCCGATTTTAAACTAGTCGGAGT
>CANHGL010000018.1 GCA_947460245.1 Sphingobacteriales bacterium | reverse complement strand
TCAGAAAAATAAAACCATTGATGTGCTGCGCTTCCTGGATGAAAAGACATCCTTATATCAGGATTTAAGCATATTATTCAGCTTACCAATACTGCCGTTTATTCGCACCTGGTGGTACGATACGAAAGTGAGGTATCAGCAACTGCTGGCACCCGTTGCCTTATTGCTGTTAGCCACCATACTTTGTGTAGTGCAGAATAGCTCTGAAAATATATTCAACTGGACTCAAGGAATACTCTTTACACTTGGACTGTTTAGCATAGGAATACCTCATGGTGCGATAGACCATCTTTTGGAAAGTGGCCATCTGGAATGGCGGGGCGATATCCGTTTTATACTGCGTTACCTCGGTATGGGCGTAGCTTATCTCTTTGTCTGGCTGGCACTACCGAGTGCAGCTTTACTCTTTTTTCTTTTGTACTCCATCTGGCATTTCGGACAATGCGATATGCAGCAATGGCAACCCGAGCAAAAACGTCCTTATAAAAATTGGGCTTGGGGGATTTTACTCTTTGGAATTATTCTACATGGACATATAGCCGCTACTAATGAGCTTATCAGTAATATGGGTACACATACACTACCCTTAAATAGCGCGCAGGGTAAGCTACTGGCCATACTCCTCTCCTTATCAGCATTGGTATGGGGAATAGCAGAGCGGCGCCCTGCAATGGTACTGAGTGCTTTAATGCTCGCCATAGGCATTGAACTGCCCCTTCTTACCGCATTTGGCTTATACTTTATTGGTCAGCACAGCTTAAACGGCTGGTCGCATCTCAAAAAAGGGTTCAAAACGGATAACCTAACTTTATTTAAAAAGGCACTTCCCTTTACTTTTGGAGCATTTTTACTCTTTACAATAACCCTGATTTGCATGGAAAGAGGATGGTTAGACGCCTTCAATCAACAAAAAATGGCCTTATTTTTCGTATTTATCTCCTGTATCAGCTTCCCACACGTGCTTTCCATGCATGTTTTCTACAGAAAACATGCTAAAAATCAACACTTTGAAAAAAATCATAATAATTAAAACATTTTTAACAGTATTAGTGTTAACTATGTATTGGAGCCGAAACCAATTAACTAAAAACGGGGAGTAACTGAAAATCCATAAGAGTAGGGTAAATAAAAACAAACCATAATGGAACATTTAAAAATTGCAAGTGATAATTACGTGGCGTTCACGTTTTTTATCGGAACAATGGCTATGATGGCCGCATCTGTGTTCTTCTTCTTTGAGTTAAACAATACACCTCAAAAATGGAGAACATCTGTTTTAGTATCTGGATTAATCACCTTCATCGCAGCAGTACACTACTACTACATGAGAGGTTACAATCTAGAAACAGGTGAATCTCCAACATTCTTTAGATATGTTGACTGGATTCTTACTGTACCTTTAATGTGTGTAGAATTCTACCTCATTACTAAGAAAGCTGGTGCAAAAATTGGCTTATTGTACAAGTTGATTTTAGCTTCATTAGTAATGTTAGTAACCGGTTATCTTGGAGAAACTATTTACGTTGGAAGTAGCGCAATCTGGGGAGCAATCTCAGGTGTTGCTTATTTCTACATCGCATACCTAATCTGGTTCGGTGAAGTAGCTAAATTAGCTCAAAATGCAGGTCCTCAAGTAGCTAAGGCTACAAGAATATTGGCTTGGTTTGTGTTAGTAGGCTGGGCAATCTATCCTTTAGGATATGTATTAGGTACTCCTGGTGGATTTGCAGGCATTCAGTTAGTTGCTGATCCTGCTGCTGCATCTAAGGCTATGGATATCGTTTATAATATTGCAGATGCAATCAATAAAATTGGATTTGGTTTAGTTATCTATTCTCTAAGCAGAAGCGAAGACTAATAAAAAGTCAAATTAAAAAGCTAATAAATAGCAAGGCGGAAGTGAATCACTTCCGCCTTTTTTTATTTATTACTCTGAGAAAATATAGTTTAAATACGCCTACCCTTTACCGCGAATTACCTTGTGCATCTGGAGCGACATATCCATCAGCACCATCTTTGGACTTACGTTGCGTTCTATCTCATAATGTTTTTTACTGATGAGCTCCAGCAGTAAAGACAGCTTCTCATACGTCATAAACTTATTGATACGCATAGCCAGTTTTATTTCCTCCTGCGCCAGTCTTGGACTGTAGTTCTTTACATAAAGTAGCATCAGCGACTCTCTGAAGATGTGCGTGGTATATTCCAGAAACGATTTCAGGTTTTCACGACCTATTTTCCCGGTTTCTTCTGTCCACCGTAATAGCTGTCCGGCCTTCATATTAATGGCATACTCCAGCCATTGCGTGAGTACACGAATATTTTCCTGTGTTTCACTGTCCTTCAGCCTCAGGGCCTCATTAAAATTTCCGTCGGCGAGGTAGGCAATCGGCTGTATATCACCTTGCGGCACTCCTTTTTTGAGTAAAGCTTTCGCTACCGATTCGTCGTCCAGTTTATTGATTTTAATGAGCTGACAGCGCGATAAAATAGTGGGCAGAATTTCTTCCTGGTTTTCTGCAATTAAAATCAATAAAGTATTGGCAGGTGGCTCTTCGATGAGCTTTAGTAAAATATTGCCCACTTTGGCTAAGGCCTCTGCCATCCAGATAATCTGAATCTTATAAGGAGATTCAAACGTGGTGAGTTTCAAGCCATTTAAAATATTTCTGGCCTCATCTGCGGTAATATTACCTTGTTTATTTTCTGCACCAATACTTTGCAGCCACTCCAGTTCATTGATATATGGGTTCTGTGTGATAGCCGTACGCCACTCCTGAATATAATCTGTACTTAAGCTGGGATGCGGAGAGGGCTTTTTAGCGATAACAGGATAGGTGTAATGAATATCGGGATGAATCATCTTATGCGCTTTTATACACGCCGGACAAACCCCACAGCTATCTTCCTCTTGTCTGTTTTCACAAACTACATATTGCGCAAATGCCAGCGCCACGGCCAACCCTCCGGATCCCGGCTTTGCCAGGAATAGTTGCGCATGCGGAATCTTTCCCTGCTGCACTATATCCAGCAGATGCTGCTTAACCGATGTTTGTCCGATGACCTCCTTAAAAAGCATGCCCGAAAATAAAGAAGATATAATGGAATATGGATTTACAACGCTGAAATTTATAAACACCCAAGCTTATATTTTGCCGGCACGTTTAATAAATAAACTATAACTTTACGGCATGCCAAGAGTAGCTGTTATTCGTAAAGCGCAATTTAACTCTGCCCATAAGCTATGGAATAAGGATTGGAGCGCAGAAAAAAATAAAGAGGTGTTTGGATTATGTGCCAATGAAAATTTCCATGGACATAATTATACCCTTGAAGTAAAAGTAATTGGCGATATTAATCCTGAAACAGGCTATGTTATCGACTTAAAAATTGTAAAGGATATTATCCGCGATGAGGTGGAAGAGCGTTTCGACCACCGAAACTTAAACTTAGACACTGCTGAGTTTAAGGACCTCAATCCTACGGCAGAAAATATTGCGGTAGTAATTTATAATCTGATTCGTGCGAAGCTCGACAGTAAGTATGATTTGTTCATCAAACTCTTCGAGACAGAAAAGAATATCGTAGAGTATCCGGCTTAGTGCTCCATTCCCCAAGTTTTTTTGAACCCTTAAATGCCCCCAAACACTATCGGGGCAGGATGATGATATAGATTTGGGATGACAATGATTTAGATAGATCCCGATCCCGATAATTATCGGGACGGGACAGGATGACAAGTGGATGAGAGGATGACGTTAGAAAAAATAGAGGATATGAAAAGAGTAGTAGTGGTAGTGAGCGTTGGCGCAGTAATATTGTTTGCCGGATGCAACTGGTTTAGACAAAGAGACGAAGTGGTCGTCAGCAGAATTGAGCGTGCAGATTCTGTACCGCAAACAAAGGATAAGAAGAAGGATAATACCATGGTAGTGTATGACTCTACCCGGAATGCAGGGAAGCGTATCTAATTATTTCAGCGCAGCGACACCCGGCAACTCTTTGCCTTCAAAGAATTCCAATAATGCTCCGCCACCGGTGGAAACAAAACTCACCTGATCTGCGAGTTGGAATTGGTTTATAGCAGCAACGCTATCACCTCCTCCAACCAGTGAGAAGGCCCCATTTTTTGTAGCGTGAGCTACAGCTACAGCTATACTTTTGGTACCGTTTTGAAACTTTTCCATTTCAAAAACACCCATAGGACCATTCCATAAAATCGTTTTGGAATCTTTGATAACATCTTCGAAGGCTTTTATCGCATCATGTCCGATATCCAGTCCCATCCAGCCATCCGGTATATTTTTATTTTCTGCCAATTGCGTATGAGCATCTTTATCAAACTTATCGGCAATAACAGAGTCAATAGGCAATAACAAATGGACACCTTTTTCTTTGGCACGTTTCAAGATCTCATTGGCAAGTTCCAGCTTGTCTTCTTCTACTAATGAAGTACCCACATTTCCACCCTGCGCTTTAAAAAAGGTATAAGCCATTCCTCCTCCAATAATAATAGTATTAGCTATATTAAGCAGATTTTCTATAATCAGAATTTTATCGGAAACCTTTGCGCCTCCTAAAATTGCAGTGAATGGATGCTCCGCATTATGTAAAACACGCTCTGCATTTTCTACTTCACCAGCCATCAAAAATCCTGCACAACGACTATCCGCGGCGAAGAATTTAGCTACTATTGTAGTGCTCGCATGGGCACGGTGTGCGGAGCCGAAAGCATCATTAACATACACATCGCCATGCTGTGCTAACTTCAAAGCAAATCCTTCCTCACCCTTTTCCTCTTCCTTGTGAAAACGTGTGTTCTCCAATAATAAAACCTGACCAGGTTGTAGAGCGTTCGTTAGCTTTTCTGTTTGTCCGCCTATACAATCTTCTGCAAACGCTACTTCCCTATTTAGAAGTTCAGCAAGATGGCCAACAACATGCTTTAGTGAAAACTTTTCCTTATCTATAGAACCATCTTCCTTTAATTTCTTTAGCGGTCTGCCGAGGTGCGACATCAAAACAACGCTACCGCCATCGCTCAATATTTTTTCTATAGTTGGAAGTGCCGCTTTGATGCGGGTATCGTCGGTGATACGAAATTCTTTATCGAAGGGAACATTAAAATCGACGCGCACCAGGGCGCGTTTATTTTTGAAATCTATCGAATTAACGGTTTGCATAAATTAATTGATTTAAAGCGTTCAAAACAAAAATAAGGATAAAGTAAGAGTAAGGTGTGGCGTATTTTCTACATCCAAGCTACTTTTTCCACCAACTCTGCGAGACGGTTGGCATAGCCATACTCATTGTCGTACCAACCTACAATTTTAACGAGTTTTCCCACTTGTATAGTGAGTCCTGCATCAAAAGTGCAGGAATATGGAGAGTGGATGATATCCGAAGAAACGATTGGATCCTCTGTATAATCCAGAATACCTGTAAACTGCTCGGAAGCGGCTTTTTTGAAAGCCTTATTGACATCCTCTATGGTAGTCTCCTTTTCTACGGTGCAATACAACTCTGTTAAAGAGCCGGCAATAACCGGAACCCTAACTGCTCCCCCTTGAATCTTACCCTTTATCTCTGGCAGCACCCATTCTAGTGCCTTATTCGCATTGGTAGAGGTAGGTACTATATTCTGCGCTGCTGCGCGTGCTCTTCTGAAATCTGTGGCGTGAATGCTATCATGGAGTTTTTGATCGCTGGTATAGGCATGTATGGTGCTCATAATAGCCTGCTCTATTCCAAAATTATCCAGCATAACCTTAACCATCGGTGCCAGGCAGTTCGTAGTGCAAGAAGCATTAGAAAGGATAACATCCTCATTTAATAAAAGCTCCTCATTAATACCTAACACAATGGTTTTAATATCTTTACCTGCAGGAGCTGAAAGAATCACTTTTTTGGCACCCGCGGAAATATGCTCTTGCAGCTTTTCCTTGCTTCTATATCTACCTGTACATTCAATAACGATATCTATGTTCAATTCCTTCCAGGATAGATCTTTGGTTTCGGCGTGCGCAGTACAAATGATTTGCCGGTCATCTATCAGCAAACGGTCGTTTTGTACGGAAATTATATGATTCCACTTTCCCTGTGCAGTATCGTGTTTAAGCAAATAAACCAATGCCTCAGCAGGCGCAAGATCGTTTATAGCTATTATATCCACATTAGCCTTATCAAACAATATCTGAAAAACTAATCGACCAATTCGACCCAATCCGTTAATAGCAATTCTTGGTTTTGACATAGTTTTACGCTTTAGAGTACCTAAAAGTACATCAGAATTAATGATTTGGCAAAAGAAATGTTTGGCGTGGTATTGTTAAAAAGATAAAAGTTCCTATATTTGCACTCGCTTTTGCGGATAGCCAAACATGGCCCGTTCGTCTAGGGGTTAGGACAGGAGATTTTCATTCTTCAAACACGGGTTCGATTCCCGTACGGGCTACGAAAGAGGAATTTTCATAAAATATGAAAATTCCTCTTTTTTTATTTCTACCAGAATCACTGGAAATACAATTTAAGATACAACGTGAAAAGAATTAGTTTCCTAAATAACTATCGGACACAGTTAAGCAAATTGCGCATTTTTATAGAAAAATAGAATTACTTCAATTCTATAGTAGAAATGACTGGATGATGATCTGATAAATTATGGAAATTTTTATTGCAGACACAGGAATCGCTAAAAGGTTTTAAAATCTGAGTAGAAGTAATGTTAGCAATTTTACTGGATGAATTACGCAGTAAGATATAATCTAGCGTTTCTAAGCTATGTTCAGAGAATTTGTAAGCTAAATCATTTTGCATTCCATTCCAGCTGTATTTTTCGCCAGTATAATAAAATGGTGCAACATCCAGTAACTGATGCATCAACTTATATTCAACAGTATCATAATAATTACAATTCAAATCCCCAACAATAAACTGAGGAACAGCATCGTCAAAATGCTTATCAACCAGTTCACTTTTTAACTGACGATATTGCACTGCCCTGGTAGGTTTAAATTTTATCAAACTCTGCATATGTGTACTTATCAGCTGCATTTTTTTATTGTTTATTTTAACTTCTATAAACGTAGCACCTTTGTTGGCAAATATATCAGAGCCTTTTTTCTTTTTATAGATGATAAAGTCCTGCTTTTCTATTGGGAATTTACTAAAAATCCACACGCCACTGTTTGACTTTAAAATACCCGACTTCGTAATATCAGATTGATATGGATAATTCGATTTCAATTTCTCATATATGACACTTCTGGTACTAGACATAAACGTTTCATTAAATGCGATAATATCCGGATTGATATTTTTTACATAATCAGCAATTAAATATGCCCTCTCTAACTGACAGGATTTAAAAACAACTGGTGGAACCATGAAAATATTCCAGGTCATTACCTTTATTTCCTGAGCAAATAAACTAAACCCATTAAGCAGAAGTAATAAATGGAGTATCCCTATTTTTTTCATCCTTATAAATTTATTGAATTTAATTGAGCAGACCTACATAATATTTTCAGATAAACCAAAAGACAAAGTCATACCTGGCCCGCTTAACCCGTCCTGTGTTTTTTTATAGATTCTAATACTATTTTTTGTAGTTTAAAACCTATATTAATTCACTATTCCTGCATAAATAATCGGATATAAAATAAAAAATCCCGCAATAAATGCGGGATATAAATTTGAAGTTAGCTTATTTATCTTCCCTGAATATATTCATTCAACTCATCTACGCTCGTACTGAAGTTGAATACATTATTGAGTTTAAAATAATTATTGGGTTCTGTACAGCGTTCAAAAGCGAACTTAGCAAAATCCAGCTTAGACTCTTCATACCCGAAGACTTTGCAAATATCGCTGATTTGATTGGCGCTAAGACAATTGGACCCCGCGATTTGTTTTGCTGTACTCAATTTAGAAGATTCAAACGACTGGTTCTTTACGGTAGACAATGCGGAGGCAAAATTACCGGAAGACATTGCAAAATTATTGCTGCAACCTCTTGGCGCTGGCGGCGGCGGTGTATGTGTAGGCGGTACAGAAACAGTAGTGGTTTCAGTAGTGGTCGTCTGTACCGTTCCATTCATGAATGGATCAGAAATATTGACATTCATATTAATCCCCATTGCATTTACATTCATGCTGGCACCACCGCCCACATTGGTAGTGGTAGTGGTGGTGGTTACTGTATTTACAGGTGCGGGCGCAGGCGCTACTCCGTAATGCGTAACGTACACATTGGCAGGCGCTCTGAAGCCCTGTTGCATTGGAATAAAGGAAAAAGGCATAGATCCCATTTTTGGCATACCCGACTTATCGTGCTTTATTTTATACGTAACATCCATGAACTGTCCGTCAACATCTGCAATCATCAGATTCTTCTTGGAGATTTCAGGAAGCACCTTATTCTCAAAAATAATTTTAGCAGAATAGTATGGCTGATTCAAATCTTCCACACGCATATTAGTTTGTGCAATATCATTCTGGCGTTCGCCGTTGAGAATCAGAAAAAATTTATCTCCATCTTCCGAAAAAATAGTAAGAGCACCTGTTGGCTGAGGCTGTGCTAACGCTGTACTGATGCACAACAAGAAGGAGCATATTGATAAAAATTTATACTTCATAACGTTTAGTTTAACGGCAGTAAAATTAGAAAAAGAATTCCGAGTTTAATTCACTGCGGCAAAGATTTTAACGGTCTAAACAGCATAATACCGTTTTCTGAGCCAAAAGGCTACATTCACTAATGCAATTAGCGCGGGCACCTCTACCAGAGGACCGATAACTCCCACAAAGGCTGCTCCGCTGTTAATACCAAAAACACCGATCGCTACAGCTATAGCCAATTCAAAATTATTACCCGCTGCCGTAAATGCGATGGAGGTAGTAGTAGCATAATCTGCGCCCATACGTTTGCCTATCAGGAAGCTACAACAGAACATAATACCAAAGTACAGCACCAAAGGCAGGGCTATACGCAATACATCCAAAGGAATCTGAACAATCATCGCTCCTTTCAGGCTAAACATAACTACTATGGTAAAAAGTAAGGCAATAAGCGTAAGCGGCGATACGAAGGGAATAAAAGTATGCTCATACCAATCCTCCCCTTTGCGCTTCAATAAAATATACCGCGAAACAAAACCAGCAAGGAAGGGGATACCTAGATATATGGCTACACTTTCTGCAATCTGTGCTATTGAAATATGAACCCCAACGGAAGCTACTCCAAAAAACGGAGGCAGGAGCGTAATGAATACATAGGCATAAATACTATATAGAAATACCTGAAAGATACTATTGAGCGCCACAAGTCCGGCTGCATATTCCCGGCTGCCATCTGCAAGTTCATTCCAAACAATTACCATAGCGATACAGCGGGCCAATCCGATTAAAATTAAGCCCACCATATAATCTGGATGATTATGTAAAAAAAGTAGTGCTAAAGAAAACATCAATACAGGACCAATCACCCAATTTAGCAGTAATGATATGACCAGAATTTTAATATTTCGAAAAACAGTATGCAATTGCTCATAGCGCACTTTTGTAAATGGCGGATACATCATTAAGATTAAGCCTACAGCGATAGGAATATTCGTAGTGCCGTAAGAAAAAGTATTAACTAATGAAGCCGAATTGGGAAAGAAATATCCTATGGCAACTCCAATAGCCATAGCAAGAAAAATCCATAGCGTAAGAAATCTATCCAGAAAACCCAGTTGCTTACGTTGTGCCACAGGAGAACAATTTTGCGCCGACATAGTACTGATTTAAGCACAAAATACGTCTAAATAGTTAGATACCAAAAAGGACCGCACATTGCTCTCATGCTTTGAGTGCCGATTGAACTAAAATAAACTCCAGTATATTTTCTGTATCAACTACCCCTAAAAGCACGTCATTCTTTAACACAGGCATTAGTGATTTCTTGCGTTGAATCAGGCCCCACGCTTCCTCTAAAGGCATATCCGGATGCAGTGTCATCATTTCTGTATTCATCGCATAGAGTACCAGCGCACTCTCTCCCCTCTCTGTTAGTGCTTTGATAATTTCATCTCGGTTAAGTGTTCCAAATGGATGACTATTTTTCATGACAAGGAAATTATTAGCTTGTCCATCGAGCAGCAATTCCACCGCTGATTTTATGGAATCTTCTACATCAATAACCTGATATTTCTTCATCAATACATCATTTACCGTAAACCCCTTCAGCATAGACTTAGCCTGCGTATATTCTACTTCTGCCTGTGCGCCGAGAAACACAAAAAAGCCAATGAATATCAGAAATGGATTGCCAAAGAAACCCAAAATAGCAAAGCCAATAGCAAGTACTTGTCCGATAGTTGCGGCTACTCGCGTAGCAAAAGTTCTATCCATCTTAAAACTCAGTAGTGCCCTTAATATTCTACCACCATCCATAGGAAATGCAGGGATAAGGTTAAACAGCGTCAGCGTAAGGTTTACATAGAATAAATTAGCTACAAAATTAATAGATGTTATAGAAGACAATTGTTTGATTGTATTTATATCCAATGGAGCATGCATTAATGCAAATAATAAAAGTGCTATCAATACATTTACCAGTGGACCCGCCAGCGCCACCAACAATTCTTCTTTGGGTTTTTCAGGAATAGTTTCCAGTCGCGCTACACCACCAATAGGCAGGAGCGTAATATCGATGGTTTTGATTCCAAATCGTTTGGCTACTAGCGCATGTCCAAACTCATGTAACACCACACAGAGAAAAACAGATAATACAAATAGTAATACCCATAATGTCTGAACTACGCCAACTGCGGAAAGCATATTGCTGATTACAATCCAAATGAGTAAAATCAGAAAAGTCCAATGTATCTGCACTTTAATTCCAAAAAATTTACCCAACGAAAGAGAATACTTCATATGATTAATTTAATTTTTAAAAAATGACAATATATAGAGATTAATTTTTTACAACAACTTCAAATCTTCAAGTACTGCAAAGAGTGATTTATGTGAGGATTGTATTTCTCTGAAAACATTTAACATAGTAGAAGCATCCAACTCCTCAATCTTATCCTGATTTAACAAGCGCAGTACTTCTTCTTCAGACTTTTCAAAATATGAACCATCTTGCTGCTTCCATAACTCAAAGGGTTGCTCCGTTTTATTTCCGAATAACACCTCCTGTAACTGATCATAAAAATGCATTTCTGATTGCTGCATACTTTTAAAAAGACCATGCAGTGCATCGTTAACAGTAACCTTCAACTCCTGAAGGTTATGTTCTATATCTTTAATTTTTTTGGCAGCATGTATAGTATTCCTCGATACTGTAATCAGTTTGCCGGCTTGCTCTAATTCTTCGGGAGCCATCTCTTCTTTTCTAATATCCAATATATACTCTAAAATTTTCCCTTGCAACTGCTTCAATGATTTGTAGTGATCTACCGTAGGAAGATTAAAAAATGGCAATTCTTTCAGACTCTCTATCCAGGTTTTATCTCTCGTAGCATATTTGATTTCAAATAATATTTTATTAAATCTTATGGTGTGCATCACCAACCGAGCAACCTCTTTTTCTACTGTTTTAAGTGCATCGTCGGAAAACTGTTTTTCACCCTCATGGATATATCGGGTGATTTTATACTCCTCGTCACCCTTGTATAAATGCTCTAAAACATCTGCAAATTTTCCGATAAATGGATATACCACAATAATAGATAATAAATTTATCCCCGACTGAAATATTACCAGTCCGATTAAAGGATCTTTCACCTGTAAAATGTGCTGTATACAATAGATGATAGGATAAAGTAAAATTGTAGCACCTACAGAAAGAAAAATATTAAACATAAAATTTCCCAACGCTACTCTTTTTTTATCTGCAGAACTATCCAAAGAGCCTAAGAGAATCTTCAATGTAGTACCTATCTCGGCACCAATAACTATACCGGCAGCACCCGGGAATGTAATAACCCCATTATATAATGCCGTAAGTGTGATGGCAAATGTGGCATAACTCGACTGTATAATCGCAGTAAATACTATACCGAATAAAATAAGCAAATAAGGTGAGAGCGATGCATATCGACTCATATCTACTGAAGCTACCAATCCATGAACACTAAGCTTCATCCATTCTAATGCCACAAACAGTAATGAAAAACCCAAAAGAAAATTACACAACTGCCTGAATTTGTAATTCCTGGAGAATAGCAATCTCAATACTAAAGAGAGAATCAGCATCGGATAAGCCAACAGCTCTAACTCGACTTTAAACCCCAGCGTAGCCAATAGCCAACTATCCAGCGTTGTACCGAGGTTGGCTCCTAACGTTACGGCTAATGCGTTGCGCATAGACATCACCCCGGCACCCACAAATGATAACACCATCAGCAATACTACGGAGCTGCTTTGAAGAACAGCAGTAACAATAGTACCACCCAATAATGCACGAAATTTATGATTAGTTTGCTGCTGCAAAAATTTCTTAAACGGACGTCCTGAAAGTTGCTTTAATGCATCCTCCAGTAAGGACATAGCAAAGATAAAAAGTGCTATACCTGCAAAAAGCTGACTCCATTCAGAAAACTTCATTATTGACAATTTATCTTTTTAGAATAGAAGTACAATCCTTTATAATAATATCTACCCTATCGGGGCTAATACCCATAGATGTGAGTATCGATTTATTATGAAGCAAATCCGTGCACAGTATTATCTTCTTACTAAGTAACAACTCTCTTTCTCCTTTTGTTAATGAGGTTAAACAGGTTATAGGATAGAGAGTAAGGCTATCAATCCAATCTTTAACACCCTTGCCTTTGGGATAATCCCAGCCTAATAAGTTTAAGCCTGCACAAGTACCGTACTGTATAGCATCATCTGAGAAATGTGTATTGGTCACCACCCATCCCTGATGAAACTTTGCCCCATGCTCAGGATGGGTAATCCATCGTTTTACGATATCATCGAAACGAGATTTGATATACAAGGGAACCTTTACATCACACTTCACCCCTCTCAGGTTATGAAATTTACACTCAACCATAAAAAGCTTATCGGCTTCCTCTGCGATGATATCAACTTCATGAGTAACACAATGCCCTTGCAGAATACTACCTACTGTAGTTTTAAATCCCTGAGCCTTTAGCAATTCACTTACAAATACTTCGAAAGGGAAACCGGTTGGCCCCAATTCCATAATAGCTTGTTTAAGTTTATAGCGAGAGGCAAAATGTTTTGAATACTTTCCCAAATGCGCGAAGGCATTCTTAAAAATTTCGTGCGTTGAAATCCCTTCATAAAGATTGTCCTGTATTTCCTGAACTACTTTATCTATGTATGCCTCATCGGCACCGGATCGTTTCAGAGATTGTCTAAGTTTTTCTGCGGAAAAGGGTACTTTTTCACCGGATGCTTTTATGATTAGTGTACTCATTCGGTCTTTACGTATTTTATATTTCTTATGTCACTTCATGTGACCAACTCCTTTCTTATGGCAATCAGTGGTATTTTTAAATCATAAGCAAGATCTTCTGTTTTACTGGCCATAAATAACTTATCCAGCCAACTCTTCTCTTCCGGAAACATGATACATACAGCATCTTTGTTCCCTACACTAAACTTCCTCAGGAAATCAGGAATAGACTCTCCTATCCAAACCTTTTTTTGTACTAAATATAATTTATTAAAAGTAATTCTGCCAACTACCTTCTTGAACATCTTTTCAATTTCAAGATCTTTATCTATGGCATAATCAAGATAAAGCACCTTTATTTCTGTATCCAATGCCTTTGCAATAGGTAAAACAATTTTTAATTCAGAATGAAGCTGCTTAAAATCTGAAGCGTATAACAAGGTATTTATCTTTCTAAACTTAAAACGTGGCGGAATAGCAAGTACAGGAACCGATGTATTAAATATCGTCTCAACAGTGATACTACCGAGCAAAACCTTACGAATTCCTTTTGCAATATGTGTACCCATAACAATTAAATCTGCCTTATGTGTTTTGGCAGCATCTACGATATCCTGTACCACCATGGAACGGTTTTCGACTATATATTTTATTCTATCTTCCGGTATATTCTTATTTATTTTATCGCAATAAAGCACCACCATTTTTTGGAGCTTTTCTAATTTCCTGCGTTCGTCTTTACGTAATAGTTTTTGGTATTCCTTTTCAGGAAGAATAGCCGGAAAGCGAGGAAAAAAAGCAGCATGATAAACAATTAGTCTGCAATGTGTCAGATCTGATAAATGAATAGCGTATCTCAAAGCATTATTCGAAGAAGGCGAAAAATCAACAGGAACGAGAATTGTTTTCATATGCCAGGTTTTGCAATTTCGCCATAATAAGCTTTTACCTTTGCAATCACCTGCTTATGTGTCAACTGATCTTCAGTTTCTACAGCTACGACCTTAGGAACTCCATTTTTTATATTGCGGAGATACTTATTAAATTCTAACTTAACTTCTGCAGGCCCCATAATCATTAATGTATCTGAGCCTTTCAAAACATCTGTAATTTTCTTAAAATACGCACTCAGTTCATGATGATGTATCGCATCTTTTTTCTTCTCGAATGTAAAATATTGCTTACCCATCCTCGTGTATTGTCTTGTTTCTCCGTTAAAACGAATCCTACTTTCAATACCAGAATGTATGGTAGTTTCTTTTACACTGCCATTTTCCAACTGAACAATAATTGCCTGCTTACTGTCCATCCAAATACCAGAACTATGCTCCTCTTTCATCATTACTTTTTACTATAATGTATCTTACAATTGTTCATGATAATCAAACTCCTCTCTTACATAAATATTTTTAGCGCTTCTACCTTTCGCGGACTGATTTTGCTCATCCAAAGACCAGTAATCTGTAGTGATAGTTTGTAACCAACCATCATTGACTTTTCTAAAAACCTGCACGGGGAGTCCAAAGTTTGTTGCAAATGCACGCTCTAATTCAGACACCTTCATTTGCCCATGAATAGTAATACTTTTAAGGTTATTATCTACAACAAAATCGCCCATGTGTATGTCTTTAGGCAGGATTTCTTTTTTCCAAGTCCCCTTACCAAAACCATGTCCTCTGGAATAGAATTCAATTCTCAAAAAAGGGAATAAAGCCATGAAAGCTTTCTGAACCTGTCCAATGCTATTGGTATTGTCGATTGTGATACTCATAAAAATAGTTTAAGATTTAATAAAAAACACCCCTGCTAAAACCGAATTACATCCACTTCCTAAAACCATATATTACACTAAATATCAAAAGCGTGAACAAACACTGAAAGTATAGCTTTAGAAAATAGATGCGATTCAAGAATAACTGTATCATATAATTTCAATTATTACAAAGGTGTTAAATCTGTTACCCCTTTGTGTTATAAGATTGATTACATTTATTATAAAATTTCCATAATACAACTGCTGCCTTATAAAATGGCAGCTCGAGATGGCGAAGTTGAAACATTATAGGAAGCAGAATTAAGATAATCAACAAATAAAAAAGCAGATTTGTAATACAAGTATGTTATTATGAAAATGCATGAAGCACCTGTAAACTTCAATGAATGGATATCGCCGGGAAGTATAAAATTTGCAGAAGCGAGTCCGGTTGATGAGTTCTGTGCCAATCACATATCGGGTTATCAAAATAATCGATACGAGGCGATAGCCCTAAGTGTCTCCTATGGGAGTATGATAGACATTGTCGTTTATGCAATTGATAAAGAATATTTAGGAAAGGGAGAATATAGTAATGGAAAATTACCTGTTAAGCAATTCTCCTTAAATAACCTTTACATAAAAAATTTATTGCCCTATATTGATGAAATGCATTTTTGCGTACAAACCGGAAGGTATAAAATAGAAGAAATTACACTCATTAATCTAAAATAATTATACAGGTATATAAATCAGAAAAGTTGCTCCAACGCCCAACTCGCCTTTGGCAACGATGAAGCCCTTATGATTCTCTGCTACTTTCTTACATATACTCAGTCCGATTCCAGTACCTCTAAAAACACCCTTACCATGTAAGCGCTGAAACAGGATAAATATGCGTTCTGCATATTGCTGATCAAATCCTATTCCATTATCCTGAATAACGATTTCGTGATATCGCATATTCGCATTAGCAGATGCATGACTAATCTCACTCCCGTTTACCACAGTGGCACTAATTTTTATAAAAGATTGCACTGAAGTATTGCTATATTTTATAGCATTGCTCAACATATTCTGAAGCAACTGACTAAACTGGAAAGGTATAATCATAAGGGTTGGCATTATCCCTATCTCCAGTTTAATATTTTTTTCTTCCAGGGAGTATTTTAGAGCATGTTTGACATCAAATAAAAGTGTGCTGAGATTTATTTTTTCAAAAACCAGAGCAGACTCCATCGTATGGGAGAAAGCCAGTAAATCATCAATCAGCAGCTGCATGTGTTCTGCTGAGTTCATAATACGATAAACAAAGTCTTTCGTATCATCAGATAGTGTATCGTAATTCTTCTCTATAAGCCTACTCGTATAAATTCTTATTTTGCGAAGAGGTTCCTGCATATCATGACTAGCTACATAGCTAAAAGAAGAGAGCTGCTCGTTTCTCGCTTCTAGCTCTTTGTTTTTTTGAATAAGCTCTTCTTTACTATTAATTAGTTCAGCTCCAGCCTGTTTTTCTTCTGAAATATCCCGAATAAAAGCAATAAATCCTTTATTTCCATTTTCATGAATGGAAATAGAAAGGGCAATATCGAATTCAACACCAGACTTTTTAATTGCTGTAGTTTTCAAATTCTTACCCAACATTATATGTTCTCCGGTAATATGCATTCTATGCATCCCTTTTATATGGGCATCCTTATGCACAGGTGGCATTATCGTTTCCATTAAAGTGAGACCCAAAGCTTCTTCCTCAGACCATCCAAAAAGCTTTTCTGCTTTAGGATTCCAAAACGTAATCTTACTATCATCATCTATAGCTACTACTGCATCCGGAGCATTATTTAATAATATACGCAATTCTTCTTCGCTTTGTTTTAACTTCTCATCTAATAAATATTGCAATGTAATATCCTGAGCGACACCAGATAGCTTAATAGTTTTTTGGTGCTCATCAAGAATGGCACTATCCGTAATTTTAAGAAATTTCAAATCCCCATGATTATCGATAACCCTAATAACAGAATCCATCTCCTTACCATTATATTTTACAGCCTCTAAAGTCTTAATTCTTTTCTCCCTGTCTTCCGGATGAATAAATTCTAAGAATCTATCAAAAGTCATTAATTCAGATTGTGGTAATAGACCAATAATACGATACATTTCATCGCTGCAAATAATTATATTATCTGAAACATACCAACTCCATGTGCCTATTTTAGCAAGCAATTGCAGCTGATCATACATTTCTTCAATACGTTCTAAATGTGAATTATGACCATACCGATGCGTGACATCTGTTACCGTTCCAATTAACCTAACAGGCTCACCATCCTTATAAACTAATTTACCTCTCGACCAAAGAACTTTATAGTCATTATTACAAAACCTATATTCACATTCATAATTAGTACCATTATGTATTGCACTGTTCAAAGCATTTTTCAACTTATCTATATCTGAAGCATGCACGTACTTGTAGAAGTTGTCAGGATCCAGGATTTCATCTTTAAGTCCCAATATTTTCATTAATTGAGGACTATTCGTTGAATTTCCAGTTATCAAATTCCAATCAAAACTGCCTACCATGGCTACTTCCTGTGATTCCAGCAATTGGTTCTTTAAAAATAATAATTCATCTTCTAACTGATTTTCTTTTCTGACATCAATAGAAATACCTATAATTTCTGTTGGTTTTCCATCTATACCCCTCTTGAGAATACTCTCATGCGACCTCATCGGAATATAATATCCTTCTTTATGTTTTAAACGATATTCATTGATAAGAATTTCATTATCTGATAAGGTTTCAAATCTACTTAATGCAGTATCTAATTTATCGTAGTCGTCCGGATGCACTATTTCCTGTAAAAAACTGCTCCCCATTCTTTCAACATCTATATCTTTATATCCCAATAGATCTTCTCTTTGAGATGTAGCATATAGCTCCTTTCTTTCCTTTAGACTGAATATATAAATGATACCATGCAAATTATCTTTCAGAACATCAGTAGGCATTGTAGTATACCTTCTTCGCTGTTCTAAGTCAATAATTATTTTATTGCACAACTCCTGTAGCTTAAAAGTAAAAAAATCTATCTCTTCAATAATATTTAAAATAATATCATTATCAGAAGTATATTCCTTTAAGAAACTATAGAATAAATTTTTAGACAAAAAACCTATTAATAAAATATCCTTATTAGAGATATTATTAACCTGAGAAATGAGTAAGGGATTTTGCTGACATTTTTCTGAAATGTAGTCAAAGAATTCTCCTACCCTATTTTCTTCTATATAATTAATAATTTTTTTAGACTCCTGAGAAAAAGACTTGAGGAATTCATCTACAATAGATTGTCCTATGAAAGACCGCAGTGGAATCTCTGTCCTCTCCGTAAGCTGTAAAAAATTATGCGCAAAAGATTCAAATTTTTCATTTGATATATACTTAGCATAATCAGGGAAATACTTAAAATTATAATTTTCATACTTCTTTTCAGAAGACTCGAAACTGCTATTAATTTCCATTTCTAATTTTTATTCCAATAAGAATTTATCTTTGGAGGGTTGAGGTATATATTCTTTCCATGGAAGTAATGCTACCTTTTCAATGATAGTTTTTAATCCGCTATAGCTATCCGGTTTTACAACAAACAGATTCGCACCATCCGCATAGGTAGATTCTAAATGGTCGCTACTATTAGATGTAGAATAAATAATTACAGGAACTCTTTTTACAGCTTCATTATTTTTGATAGTCCTCAGGCACTCATGCCCATCTTTTACAGGCATATTCAAATCTAAGAAAACCGCATGGGGTAAGTTAGGAATCATTTTATCTAGTGTTTTGAGGAGCTCATCGCCATTTTTTACGGCTATGAGCTTTACATCATTACTTTCCTCTACGGCTTCATGAAATAACAAACGGTCTCCCTCATCGTCATCTGCCAATAAAATTGTAAATGGACGTTTACGGAAATTTAGCATACCTAAAAGATTACTCCAACTTATTGTCATATACAAAACTGCTAACCCTTAAGGAATAGAACAAATATAATTAATATTAATATTAATTAATATTAATTATTTGCAATATTTTTTTAAAAGATCCTTGGCTTTCTTCAAATTTAACTGAGCAGCTGACTTCCAATCAGAACAAGCTGCGGTTTTACTACCCATATCATGTTGTAAAATCCCTCTATTAAGGTAAGCTAGGGCATTTTTTGAATCAAGAGCTATAGAAATGCTGTAATCCTTAATAGCCTCCTTAAAATCACCTAGATTCTGATAGGCCAGCGCCCTATTATAATAGGCATAGGTGTTTTTTGGCTGTAGCGCTATGGCTATATTAAAATCAGCAACAGCTGATCTGAACTCTTTTAACTTCACTCTGGCAACGCCCCTATCCACATACACATCCATAATCTTAGGGTTGAGTTGAATAGCTTTGTTGTAATCCCTGATTGCTGCAACATGATTACCCATGGCAGCCTTTGCAACCCCTCTATTAATATAAGTACCTGACCTGGAAGAGTCTAGCGCAATGGACTTATCAAAATCAATTATTGCATCTGCGTGATTGCCCGACGCATCTTTTTTTATTCCGCTGATAAAATAATCCTTAGCGGATTGCGCTTGAATGTCAAAAGAGCTTACAATAAAGAAGAATAGTATTAAAAACCTGAAAAAAGAAATTGTACCCATATTTACTACGGAAGTTACAGATAAAAGAATAGAATAGCATTAAGACAGACTTATTTTACAGAACAATTTTTCTCGCCTATTACTTTTGCATCTATATTTCCTAATTCGGCAGCTTTTAACCAATCCGAACAAGCTAAAGGCAAATTATCCTGAAGATAGAAATAGAAATTTGCTCTGTTATAATAAGCCTCTGCGAGATTAGGATCCAAGGCTATTGATTTATTATAATCCAACAAAGCTTCCTGTTCATAGGACTTGGGGGCATTATCTTCGTAAGACAGAAAATATTTAGTGTTACCTCTACTAGTATAAGCCAGTGCCAGAGTTGAATCCAACAAAATTGCCCTATCCAAATCTTTGAGCGCAGAAAAATAATCCTTAGATACATTATGAGAAATCCCCCTGTAGGTATAGCCTAAAGCATAAATAGAATCTATCTCTATGGTCGTATTAAAATCTTTAAAGGCATTCTTATTATCTCCAATGATGAGATATGCTTTACCTCGCTTCAAAAAAGCGGTTTTATTTCCATCTTGTAACTCAATCACTTTAGTATAATCACGGATCATACCAGTATATTCTCCTACTTCCAATAATAACTCTGCACGATGCACATAGGCATCGGTAAGGTTAGGATCTTTGAGTATAGCGAAATTGAAATCGGACAAAGCCTCTGTTTTGTTTCCAGCATTTACTTTATCTATTCCACTCTTATAAAAATCTTCTGCTGTCTGAGCATAAGAAATAGTATAAAATACTATGGAAATGCTCAACAAAAAGACAGATTGTAGATTTTTCATACCCTGATCAAATTAAGCTTGACTAATAAAACAAATATACAAATTAAAAAGATTTTAAATACGAATGCTTGTTTCAATTTCGTTCAAACTTTATGGTAAAAAGCTTGTTAAATATTCTATTGTACAAATTTTACTACTTGAAACAGCAAAATACTATTTAACATGAATCCACACATCCAAAAATTACAACAAAGTATAGCACCCTACAGAGATGCAATTATTCACCATAAAGTATACCAGCACATTAATAGCTTAGAGGACCTCAATAGCTTTATGCAATATCATATATATGCCGTTTGGGATTTTATGTCCATCTTAAAAACATTACAAAATAACCTGACGTGTACAAGTGTTCCATGGTTTCCAAAAGGATCTGCAGCAACAAGACACCTGATTAATGAAATTGTAGTGGGTGAGGAATCAGATGTTGACGCCGATGGCAACCGAATCAGCCATTTTGAACTTTACTTAACAGCGATGGAGCAATGTGGAGCAGATACAGCGTCCATTAAAACTTTTACAAAAACGCTTTCTGAAACTTCTGATTTCAATACTGCATACAGCACAGCTAATACACCCAATGCTGCCAGAGCGTTTGTTGACTTCACCTTTAAAATTATCCATAGTCGTAAGGATTATCTTCAGGCGGCTATTTTTACATTCGGTAGAGAAGATTTAATACCAGGAATGTTTTTATCTATCATAAATGATCTATATCAAAAGCTGCCGGATAGTATTTCTCTTTTTAAATACTACCTCGACCGGCACATAGAAATCGATGGTGACCACCACAGCCACTTAGCTTTGCAGATGACAGCCAATCTTTGCGGAGATGATGAAGTATTATGGAAGGAAGCTGAAGCTGCAACTATCGCATCGCTAGAGAGAAGGATTGCTTTATGGGATGGCGTTTATGAAGAAATTATGCAGAGGAAAGAATCAATTTAGATATACCTCCTTGCGCCTTTGTTGGTGTTTAATTTAGCAAGGCTAAAAGCGCAGGAATGCGTCACCAACAAACCACTATCCATATTTATTCATAACATGTTATAGTTATAAAATCAGAATGATATTCCTCCATTAACTCTGTTTTTCACTTGGCTAAAATAAAATATTTTTATAAGTTATTTTGTTGGTAAAATAGTTGTTGGTGACATTTACTCCGCTTTAGCTCCGCAAACTAAACACCAACAACGGCGAGAGTTTCAGATATTTATTCTACCGGTCACAGACCGACTGATTTAATACACACGGGTGACCCTGCGGAACACCCGCGCGAGCAATAAAAAAGTCCCGACAATAGTCGCCCCTCGCCCTTGTTGGTGTTTAGCATCGTGTGGGTTACAGAACAGATATGCGTCACCAACAACAGCGAGTACTAAATTTTCCAGTTTATGCTATTTGTTATTGCGGTCACAGACCGCCTGATTTAATACACACGGGTGACCCTGCGGAACACCCGCGCAAGCAATAAAAAAGTCCCGACTATCGTCGGGACTTGGTGGGCGCACTACTTGTTCCGATACTGCGGAACGGGTTCGAACCGCGGACCCTCCCGATTATAAATCGGGATGCTCTGAACCAGCTATTAACTGCTCTATATATTTTCTGGATTTCTGCTTTTTTATAAAGCGTTCTCTGCTCATTGCCTGTTCTTTTGTATCAAACAATTCAAAATATACTACTTTCCAGTCTTTAGCCTTAGCTGTATAGCCTGTATGATTAGCCAGATGCTTTTTTAAACGAATACTTAGCTCATCTGAAGTATACCCTATGTAGAACTTATTCAGGCTCTCGGAAAAAAGTATGTAGCAAGTATATTCCATAAAAATAAAAAAGTCCCGACGTTTGTCGGGACTTGGTGGGCGCACACGGGTTCGAACCGCGGACCCCCTGCTTGTAAGGCAGGTGCTCTGAACCAGCTGAGCTATGCGCCCTTTTTACAAGGAAGTGCAAAGATATAAAATAGTTCTTATCAAACAATAGCTACATTAAAAAAGGATAAAAGCCACACTCCAATAATTCTGTTTTCACCAATAAACAGATGATAATTTAGTCTAAAATATTTATATTTGCAATTATGTTGCATAAATGGATATTTATTGGACTTGTTAATTTAGTTGGTAAAACTTCTATTGCTGAAGACTGTACCCTTAAAATATCCGGAAGAATACTGGATAGACATGATAAATCAATCTTGGATTATGCTACTGTTTTTATTCAGGAACTAGATAAAGGCAATGCAGCAGACTCCAATGGATACTTTGAGTTAACAGATATCTGCCCAGGAACGTATCATTTCATCGTTGAACACATCGGATGCACACCCGATACCTTAAAACTACTGCTCACCAAAAGTATAAACAGGGACTTCTACCTGGAACACCATACTGAGGAATTAGAAGAAGTAATCGCAACTGCTAAAAAAGAAGACAAAGAAAGCAGTCAGACTATTAGTGAAATCAATAAAAAATCACTGACCTACCTGGAAGGGAAAGACCTTGGAAATATTTTATCTACAATATCTGGTGTTAATCAACTCAAAACCGGAAGTAATATTAATAAACCGATTATTCATGGATTATATGGAGATAGAATAGCCATCATCAGTAGTGGCGTAAAACTGGAAACACAAGACTGGGGATCTGAACATGCCCCTGAAGTGGATCCATTCGCATCTGCTACTATTAAAGTGATAAAGGGTGTAGGCAATCTCGAATATGGTAGCGATGCTATGGGAGGTATGGTAATTATGGAACCTCCCGTATTACAAAAATCAAAACACTTTAATGTAGGCATCAGCCTGATAGAACAAAGCAACGGCAGAGGCACAACTACCTCAGCAAAAATTGAACAGGGTTTTAAAAAACCAATAGCCTATTTTATTCAAGGTACTTATAAACGAATAGGCGATCAACAAACGCCGAAATATAATTTAACCAATACAGGCATCCAGGAAGGTAATCTATCAACGGGCATAGGAATCATGCTAAAAGGTTGGGATATCAGTGCTTACTATGCATTATACCATCAGGAACTCGCTATTTTAAGAAGTGCTCACATAGGCAATCTTACAGATCTGCAAAATGCTATCTCTAGCGACAGACCATTAATTGTAAATCCATTTAGTTATAATCTGGATAATCCTAAACAACAAGTAGAACACCATCTAGGTAAGCTCCATATCAGTAAGTATTTAAAAAACCAACAACAACTTCATCTCACCTATTCCATACAAGTCAACAATAGAAAGGAATATGATATACGACGTGGCGGACGATCAAACATTCCTGCTCTTGATATGCAATTAAGCTCCAATACCTTATTAGGAACCTATGAACACTTAAAACCATTTGTAAAAAAGAACAGTACGCTGGAAACCAAAGTTGGATTCAATTTTCTAAGTAAACATAATGCAAATAATCCTCAAACCGGAATACGACCGCTGATACCGGATTACCATCAATACCAATTAGGCATCTTTGCTATGGAAAAACTTAGCGTAAAAGAATTTCTAATCGAAGCAGGAATTCGGTATGACTATACTCATTTTCAAGTATACCGATTTGACCGGCAAAACAATCTGCTTCAACCAAAATATAATTTCCATACTTACGCAGGCTCTTTCGGATTTAACTGGGCAGCTAAAGAAAATATCATTCAAACGCAAAGTAACATATCGATTAGCGCACGTTTTCCTAATGCCAGTGAATTATTCAGCGAAGGATTGCATCATGGTATTGCTGCTTTGGAGTTTGGTAATGCAAATCTAAAGCCGGAATCAGGAGTAAAATGGATAAATACAATAACTTTGAAACATCAAGCATATATTGAGGCAGAGGCCACATTCTATGTGTCTAAAATTTATAATTTCATTTACTTAGCGCCATTACCAGAACCTATATTAACCATAAGAGGTGCATTTCCGGCATTTCAATATTACCAGACTAACGCAAGACTAATTGGACTGGATCTTACACTAAAAAGTAACCCAGTTCAGTTTCTGTCTTTACTCCTAAAAAGCAGTATACTACGAGGAAGAAATACAACAGTGAATGATAATTTAATTTACATGCCCTCTAATAGAATTAGTGCAGCAGCAGATATACATCATGATTTTAAAAGAATAAAAAAATTATTCTTAAACGTACAACTAGATCATATTTTCCGTCAAAACCACACACCTACAGGTATCACAGATTATAAAGAAGTTCCAAAAGCATATACTACATTAAATACGACAATAGGATTTGAATATGCTATCACCCCTAAACATCAGTTTACATTTTCTATTTGTGGTGAAAATATTACCAACTCCAGCTACCGGGATTATCTCGATCGATTTCGATATTATGCTGATGCATTGGGATGGAATTTAACAGCAAGAATCAAATACACCTTCAATAATTAATCATGAAACCTTCGATAGCACTCCGACTCTTATATTGCATAACTATTCTTTTTTTTACAAGATGCCAGAAGCTACCTAAAACACCAATATCTGAACAAGAGCTGATTACTACGTTAAAACTAACCCTTACAGATACAGCTGCACCACTGATTCAATACACCTATGTTTTCAGTGACATTGATGGAGTGGGAGGATTAGCACCCGCTATTGATTCTGTCTACCTCCTATCCGGGAGCGTTTATCATGCGAGCTTACTACTACTGGATGAGCGAAATTATCCGGCGGATACTACAACTCTCGAAATTAATGAACTCAGTACTGAACATCAGTTCTTCTATCAGGGAATACCCACAGGGCTTTTGTCTGACTTTAACTATTTAGATACCGACAGCAATCTGCAGCCACTCGGCAATAATTTCTCTTTTAGGGTAAGTACATCTCCAGGCAATGGTTACTTAAGTATTATACTCCGACACTTACTAGATAAAAATGCGCCCAATGTTGCAACCGGAAATATTACCAATGCCGGAGGTGAAACTGACATAGAGGTAGAGTTTCCTGTAAGAATTCTTCCATAAAAAAATGTTGGTTAAAGTATTCTGTTTTTATTAATAACTTCGGGTAGTCTAATTCTATCCGAACTTTGATCAAATGCAAAAAGATAAACACTTTATCAGCCTAACAAAAGGTGTTACCTGGAGGATCATTGGCACTTTGGACACCATGATGCTATCCTATCTCTTTTCGGGTAGTATTGGAAGCGCACTGAAAATTGGAGGCACTGAAGTTTTTACAAAAGTTATACTTTATTACCTGCATGAAAGAGCTTGGTTTAGAATCAAATGGGGCCTGCACAGAAAATCTACACAGGCTGAGGTGTCAACCACCGCATTAGAAGATTATCAGCAGAAGGATATTTTATGGCAAGAATCACACGCACGCAGCGTGATCAAAGGGATTAGCTGGCGTATCATCGGCACACTCGACACCATAATAATTGCCCTATTCTGGACAGGCGACTATTCCAAGGCACTGAAAATTGGATTCACAGAAGTTATCACCAAAGTATTCTTGTATTACCTGCATGAACGTTTATGGATGCGTTATGCCAGAAAAAACGGATAACAAAGGTTAAAAGACCAAATTAATAGCGGAATGATATGGTCAAATCCGTTCTTTCTGCTAATTTTGTGCCATAAAAAATCAATATGCATCTTAAATATTTCTTTTTACCGGTAATACTATCGGCAGCTGTATGTAATAGTCATGCAGCAAGCAACACTTCTGTTGCAAATTCAAAGTCAAGTGCTCCAGCTAAAGACGTTGCCATCAAGACAGCAGAATTCAGCAGTACCATTAAAGCTTCAGAAGATTTTTACGAATATGTAAATCAAAAGTGGAGCAAAGCCAACCCAATACCTTCTGATAAATCTAATTACGGAATGTTTGATGTTTTGAATGAGCAGAGTAAAATCACTGTAAAGAAAATTCTAGAAAATGCTACCCGCCAAAAAACAGCGGCAAAAGGTTCTAATCTTCAAATTTTGGGAGATTTTTACAGAAGTGCTATGGATACCGTTATGATTGAGAAAGCTGGAATAAAACCCTTGCTTCCTTTTTTGAATGCCGTACAAGATGCAGCAACATCAAAAGATATAGCAAAGACTATGGCTGTATTACAACTTCGCAATATCAATACACCAATTGGTTATTATGTGGACGTGGATGCTAAAAACTCCTCCCGTTATATTATGTACATTGGGCAAGGTGGATTAGGATTACCTGATAAAGACTTTTATTTCCGTACAGATGAGAAATCCAAGAAGACATTAGAAGGGTATAAAAAATATATCACTAATATATTCCAAATCACCTCTCTTAATAATGGAATTTCTGCAGAAAGACAAGCAGATAATGTAATGGAAGTAGAAATGGCTATTGCTAATGCATCGTTCTCAAGAGTTGAATTAAGAGATCCTGAAAAGAATTACAATCTCTACACTATTGAAAAATTAAAAGCTGAATATACCAACTTTGATTGGGATGCATTTTTCGGGGAGATGAAAGCAACACCTAAAGAAGTGGTAGTTGGCCAGCCATCATTCTTTAAGGCACTAGACAGTCTTTTAGCGGCCATCCCACACGACAAATGGGTATCTTATCAGCAATTCCATATCATTAACAGCAATGCAAGATACTTGAACAACAGCATTGTAAATACCAGATTCAACTTCTTTGGTAAAATGCTAAGTGGTGCAAAGACCATGGAAGCCAGGTGGAAAAGGGTATCAGGTGTTTCTGAAGACTTACTTAGAGACTTGATTGGACAAGAATATGTAAAAACTAAATTCTCCTCTGTTGCAAAAAAACGTGCTCTGGATTTAGTGGAAAATATCAGAGCGTCTTTAGCAGAACGCTTAAAGAGTTTAACCTGGATGGGCGATGCTACTAAAGCAAAGGCTTTAGAAAAATTAGAAAAAATAGATGTAAAAATTGGCTACCCTGATAAATGGTGGACGTATGAAAATACAGATGTAAGCAATCAGCCTTATGTTTCCAATGTATTAAACTGCTCTTACGCAGAAAATTTAAGAACACTAGCACGACTAGGTAAAGATAAAATAGACAGAACAGAGTGGGGAATGGCTCCTCAAACTGTTAATGCGTATTATAATCCTTTAATCAATGAAATCGTTTTCCCTGCTGCAATCTTACAGCCACCTTTCTTCTATGAAAATGGAGATGATGCTGTAAATTACGGAGGAATCGGAATGGTTATCGGTCATGAAATCACACATGGATTTGACGACCAGGGCAGTCAGTACGATGCAGAAGGTAATTTAAAAAACTGGTGGACAGAAGAAGACAAAAAGAATTACGAAGGATATACAGATAAGTTTGTAAAGCAGTACAATAAATATTCTCCTTTTCCGGAAGATAGCATCTACGTAAATGGAGAACTAACCCTTGGTGAGAACATTGCAGACTTAGGCGGAATGATTATCAGCTTAAATGCACTTAAGAAGGCTGTTGGTAAGGATGCTAAATTAATCAGTGGTTTAACCCCTGAACAGCGTTTCTTTATTAACTATGCTATTATCTGGAGAACCAATATGAGACCGGAGTCTATGCGTATGCAGATCCTTTCTAATGAACACTCTCCTGCTAAATATAGAGTGAATGGTGTGTTAAGCAACCTTCCGGATTTCCATAATGCATTTAATGTAAAGACCGGAGATATCATGTATAACAAGGAAGAAGAAAGAGCAAAGATGTGGTAAAACGCCATAATCTCTAATAAAAAAAGCCCCGAATACTCGGGGCTTTTTTTATTGCTTCTCTTTTAAATATAAGAAGTGATTAGGTTATAAAGTATGTATGTTATTGCAACTCTAAAGTTGACTTAAAAAGGGTTTGTTTCTTGGGGTTTGTTTCTGTAGCTTAGGTTCTATCGGGTTCTTAGTTATACTTTATAAATCTTCTCAATGCGCTACCATCCTTGGTATAAAACTGGATCATGTACACTCCTTGAGAAAGATTACTTAAATCAACATTAAGATCGGTTAGTCCGCTCTGCAATGAATGAATTTCTTCTTTAGCCAAATCTCCTGCTGTATTAAAGACCCTGACATTCATCATAATTGGATCTTCTGCTTTTACAGAAATCACCGATGCAACTTCTTCTGAACCAATGGCTCTCTTAAAATCACTGATAAGGATTTTTTCATTGGAACTGTACAAATCAACGGTACTGCTTTTACCGGATACAGTGTTCATAGCGATAAGATCACTTTGCGCATGCACATTTCCAAAAGAATTGATTAACAAGAAAGCAAAAAAGGCTTTTAATAGTTTTGTTCTCATAATAAATGGGTTTAAATTGTTTTTAATGAATACTAAACTTAAGCCTGTTGGAGGAAGAGTAATAGTTATACCAATTGAGTTGCCAGATGGCAACGATGTAAGCAAATCAAAGGGTGTATTTTCGGGTTTCATAAATTATGTTTCAATAGGGTAATTCAAATTTGTAGTTTTTATCTGTCACTTATATAAACTATAGACGTATTTATGTGACATGCTATACCTATAATTAAAAACATTAAGTATTGATTATCATTATTTTATAATTATTTTACCTTAATTTTTGTGACAGCTGTCTTTTGTAGTATTTTTTAAGCAAAATTGACCTCTAGAATGCCATTTTAAAAAGTGGATGAAGGATAAATAAAAAAGCCCCTATGGTTCCATAGGGGCTTTTTTCAATAAGTAATTAAATCTTACTTAATAATCTGCATCTTCTTAACCAATAGTTTAGAAGATAACTGAAGGGTATAATAATAACTTCCAGCCGGATAAACAGATGCATCTAAAAATACATTGTATGTACCCGGAGTATAGTAACCCTCTGCTAATACCTTAACAACCTGACCGGTACTGTTATACAAGGCTAACTTGATAACACCTTTGCTTTTCAGTTTAAAGGTGATTTTAGAAGTTCCATTGAACGGATTTGGAATATTCTGATACAATTCATCTTCAAAAGTAGTGCTGTTAATAATAGCTGTTACCGTACAGTTAATAACATTTACATTTTGATTCGCAGAAGTGGTATTACCGCTTCCATCATCGAAATTCCAATGAATAACACGAACACCTTCACTGGTGTAAACCGTAGAATCTATTGTAGTTCCACTCACTGAAGCAATGCAATCATCTGATGTTGTAGGCACCGGAACGACAGCAGAACATTCTACTGAAATATCTGCAAGCACTGGTGTTTGAGGAGCAAGGGAATCTTTTACTCTTCCGATTGCTGAAACATACTCACTATTACATCCTGCGTTATCATTTACTATTCTTACATACTCAACAATTGGTGAACCAGCGTTTACCCACTTGATTTTCTGCAATCCGGTTCCGTCATTATTTCTTCTGCCATCCGTAGACCACTGCACGGTAAATCCAGGACCAGGATCATTGACAGAGAAGGTTACCCTTCCACTTCTACAAATCACCTGATCTGTAAGTCCTGTAGGGAATGCCGGTGTTCCTACAGCTGTACCTATAGCTGAAATAAATGCACTGTAACATCCGGTTCTATTATCTCTTACCCGAACATATTCTGTTATAGGAGAACCTACAGCAACAAACTTAGTGGCAGTTGCACCGGTACCATCATTATTGGTGATGCCATCTGTAGACCATTCCATAGTGAATCTGGAAACTGTATCATAAACAAAGAATCTTACATTACCATCACCACACCTGAACTGGTCTGTTAAACCCGTTGGAAGTGGAGGAGTAAGCCTGGATGATCCTGTTACCAAAATAAACGCAGTTGTACATCCTGTAATATTATTTCTAATCCGCACATACTCAACAATCGTAGCACCAGCAACAATGGTCTTTACCTTAGTTAATCCGGTTCCGTCATTATTCGTTACTCCATCTGTTGACCACTCTACAGTATAACCCGGTCCAGGATCAGCCACCGTAAAGGTGATATCTCCCGCACCACAGGTAGTCTGATTATTGGTCACCACAGGTGTAGCAGGAATCTCATTCGCAGTTCCACTTGCAGAAACAAATGCACTCTTACATCCCGTAATGTTATCACTCACTCTGGCATATACCGTAACCGGAGAACCTACTCTCACCAGCTTAATTTTTGACAATCCGGTACCATCATTATTCGTTACGCCATTTGTAGACCACTCAATTGTATAGCCTGCACCCGGATCATTTACCGTAAAAGTAACATTGCCATCCCCACATCTTGCCTGATCAGTCAAGCCAGTTGGCAATACAGGAATAACATTGGCTGTTCCCGTTGCAGAAATGAAATCACTCTTACAACCTGTAGCATCAGTTACAATTCTAACGTACTCTGTAATAGGAGCACCTACCGCAACAAATTTAGTTTTACTGATCCCTGTACCGTCATTATTGGTAATACCATCTGTAGACCACTCTACAGTTAATCCAACACCTGGATCGTTTACAGTGAAGGTAACGTTACCATCACCGCATCTCACTTGGTTAGCTAACCCTGTTGGAGGCTGCGTATATCTTACTGTAACAGTTTGTGAATCAATAGCAATATTGCCATTACCATCATTAAAGGTCCAGTGAATAGTATATGTTCCCTCCACCGTATAGGTAGTTGAATCTGTAGTAGTAGCCGTAACCGGTCCTGCACAATTATCTTGTGCAACTGGAGGTGTTATCGTTACAACGCACCCGCCAATAGTATCTGTTATAACAGGCAATACCGGTGCAATACTATCTTTTATCGTTACATTCTGATTAACTGTTTTGATATTTCCATGTCCATCATTGAATGTCCATGTAATCACAAAAGTACCTTGTGTATTATATGTTGTAGGGTTTGTGGTAGTTCCTATTACTAAACCTATACAGTTATCTGAAGCTACCGGAGTAATCACCGTTGTAGAACAAGCAGCAAGCACATCCGGAACAGATATAACCGTCGGCAATGTGGTATCTTTTACAATTACATTTTGTGTGGCTGTGGTTGTATTACCGTTTCCATCATCAAAAGTCCATGTTATTACCCGTGTTCCTTGTGTAGTATAGGAAGTAGAATCTGACGTTGTACCTGTTAATGTACCCGAACAGTTATCTGTTGTAGTCGGTGCTGTTACAGTTGCAGAACACTCACCATATACATCAGCAAGTACCGGTTTAACCGGCGCTGTGGTATCTTTCACAATTACATTTTGCGTAACCGAAGTTGTATTACCACTGCTGTCATCAAATACCCAGGTAATCGTTCGTGTACCTTGTGTTGTATACGTTGTAGAATCTGTTGTAGTAGCTGTTAAAGTACCTGCACAATTATCTGTTGTAGTTGGCGCGATTACTGTCACCGAGCATTCTACAACAGTATCTGCCACCGTAATGAATACCGGAGCCAGGGTATCCCCTACTAAAACTGAAGTCTCCAAACCATCTACCAAATCACAACCTGATACAGACGGAATATAAACTGGTCTGTAATAATAAGTTCCCAAAGCAGTAGGCGTATCTGCCGAAGTAACCGTATCACCAACCCCACCAGGGGCAGTAGCACGTATCCAGCTCACCGAGCCTCCTAATCCGCCAGAGACTGAAGCAGAGAAAGAAATACTTCCACCCAAACAAACTATAGTTGGATATACCGTATCCGTTGCCCAGGTAGGGTCCGGAACTACTGTAACCGTGATACAATTAGTAGTGGACGTACATGACGATCCGCTATAGTTAGAGGTATCTATTCTTCTGAAATAAGTTGTTGTTGTTAAACCTGCCGGCACATCATAAGTAGCGGATGTAGCACCTGCGATATCTGTGAATCCTATAGTACAACCAGAATCCGTTGAGCTCTGCCACTGATAGCTAACTGTACCTAAACTGGCAGAAGGTGTTACCACTTCTGTAAAGGCTACAGGATCACCACCGGAACATATACTTTGATCTCCTGCAACTATACCGGCTGTAATATCATTTACCTCTTTTACGATAGTATTAGAAGTAGCAAGACCACATTCGATTCCGGTAGAAGAATATAAAGCTCTATAATAGGTAGTTTGTGTTAAAGAATCAGTAGTATAAAAAGAACTATCCGTACCAACATTCGACCACGGCGCCAGGCCTGTTAGACTCGACTGCCATTGAATGCTATTGGTTCCAGTTCCTCCTGAAACTGTTGCGGTTATTGTAGCAGTATTTCCATAACATATCACCTCATTTGAAGCAATAGAAATCACCGGATCAGCTACGACCAGCCAAGAGAATGAAGCAGTTCCGCTGATATCACAACCAAAGCCTCCACAATTCGTACGCATCTCAATAATACTCGTACCAATAATTGCTTCAAATCTTGGAACGATAATACTCCAAGCAGACCAGGTTGCACCACTGTCTTTGGTATATCTATATTCGATGTTACAACCACCAACACCACCAGGTGCAATGGTTGAATCAATTAATTCAAGTTTTGCTCCGGCACAAACCACACCCGCATCCGGTGATTTTGTTGCAGATGGAGTTTGTGGATCTTGCGCCACATACCAAGAATAAGATGAGCTAGGACTTATATCACAACCTAAACCTGAGCAATTCGTACGCATTTCAATCACGTTAATACCCGGAGCAGAAGTAAAGCTTGGAACGGTCGTTCCCCAACTTGTCCATGCGCCACCATTATTCGTAGTATATCTATATTCTACATTACATGTACCAGCACCACCACTTGGTGATGTTGGCGAATTCAGCGTTAGTGTTTCTCCCTCACATAAAGAATCTATATTCGGATTCTTTGTTGCTGTTGGTGTTCCCGGCTGAGGCTCTACCACTATAACATTAAATACAGGAATAGACCAGCCACAGCATAAATCTCGTTCCTGATAACGAACGGTATACCTTCCGGGTGTATTGAATGCACCAAAGATTGGAGTTGCCAAACTTGATGTAAACACTGTACTTCCTGGTGAAGTTTCATTAGTTGGCGCAGATAAGCCGCTATACACTTCCCATTTATATTCTACTTTTGTTCCAAAAGAAACACTATTTGATCCTTTAACAGAAGCACCAACGCAAATTCTATTGGAATCCGGTAAAGCAGAACCATCTGTTGCAGTAATAGAAGCAACAGGCAATGGACGACTATCAGCGGTTAATTCCAAATATTTAGGATAAGTAACTGCACCAGAAACTAAATCATAATATGCATTATTGTTGTTCGTAGCATAAATTAATGCCTTGGTAGATGTAGAGCTATATTCAGAAGCTATTGCTGAATTTTCAAATTTTACATAATCGAAATTACCCGGCAAAGTCCAGTTTCCTGTTCCTGATATTTTATCGATTTGCACTACTGAATTTTTACAAATCTTCATGTTGTTATTATAGGTAATTGCAACCACCGGTGTGGAAGGTATTGCTACGCTTGGGGAAGAGGTAACACCATCTTTAGCCATTTGGGCAGACACCCCATTTGCACCATTTTCACCAGTACCACCTTTTGCACCATTACCACCTGCTCCGCCATCACCTGCATCTCCTCTATCTCCAGAATTGGTATTGGGGCCATTTCCACCTGCACCACCGGTTCCACCGTTTCCACCATTTCCACCCGTACCTCCAACTCCTGCAGTACCTGCACTTAAAGCAGTATTTGAAATTACAGCACCAGTATTAGAATTGTTTATATAAATAGCAAATGTACCGCCACCGCCATTACCACCAAAGCCACCTTGGCCGCCACCGCCACCTTGCCCGCCACCGCCACCGCCATTACCTGAATTTGCAAGACAAAGAGAAAATGTACCTCTACTCTCACCCCTACTTGCACCGCCGCCGCCACCGCCGCCGCCAGCTCTGCCATGTCCACCTTGGGCACCTTGACCAGCTGGGGTAAAATATGTGCTATATGATGGAGTCAGCGTAGAGGTTCCTCCATTCACGCCTGGAGTATTTATAGTGGTAGTTGTATAACCAGTTCCTGCTGAACCATTTGTTCCGTTCCCCCTGCTACAATTGGATCCTGTACTTGTCCCAGCACCTGAATTACCACCCGCTCCACCGGAGTTACCCCCTGTAGAACCAGCAATGCCTGCATTTCCGCAGCTATTCCCACAAGTTCCACCTCCAGCGCCTCCATTACCTCCATTTGCTCCCCAGATATTTGAATTTCCACTTCCGCCACCGCCACCGGATTTAGTTCCAGTATCTGTAGTACTTCCACTACCTCCTGTTCCACCAGCTGCGCCATCATG
>CANHGL010000017.1 GCA_947460245.1 Sphingobacteriales bacterium | reverse complement strand
TTGCAGGTGCAAAAAAAATAAACGAACAGAAGGTAATATCTTTTTTTAGGAGAATTTTTTAAGAGATATAGTTAATTTTATAGAAGCATTGAATACTTTGGAAAATATACCATCAGACCCAACCGCAGCAGAGCGGAAGCAAGACCATATCCAACTGGCTTTCCAGTCGCAGGTAGAAAGTTTACATTTGGATAAGCGGTTCTCCTATGAGCCATTGCTATCTGCACATCCTCAAGAGCAACTACCTGAAACAATTTTCTTAGGCAAGTCAATACAGACACCTATCTGGGTATCAAGTATGACAGGAGGAACAGAGAAAGCATTTAAGATTAACTCAAATCTTGCCAAAGCCTGCAATCAATTTGGTATGGGGATGGGCTTAGGTTCTTGCAGAGCATTATTAGAGAGCGATACGCGCTTAAAGGATTTTGATTTTCGTGCTATCATTGGCAGCCATCTTCCTTTTTACGCAAACATAGGCATTGCGCAGTTGGAATATTTATTGAAGGAAAATAAGTCGGACAAAATAGATCAAATGGTAGATCGACTTCAGGCAGATGGAATCATCATACATGTAAACCCTCTGCAGGAGTGGCTACAACCAGAAGGAGATAAAATTACGGTAGCGCCTATTCAAACGATTCAACAATTTATTGCGCTAACGAAAAAGAAAATTATTGTAAAAGAAGTTGGCCAAGGAATGGGCAGGGAAAGTTTGCGTGCATTATTGCAGCTACCGATAGAAGCCATAGAGTTTGCTGCACATGGAGGTACTAATTTTTCTAAGCTGGAACTGCTTCGTGGAGAAAAACAAAAACAGGATGGATATGCTGCTATCGCACAGATAGGACACAGCGCAGCAGAGATGACCGGATTTGTTAATGATTTACTGCAGGAGTTAGGTGCAAATGCATTATGCAAACAATTCATAGTTTCGGGAGGGGTAAAGAATTTCCTGGATGGCTATTATCTAAGAGAGCAACTGCATGCGTCTTCTGTATATGGGCAGGCTTCTGCATTGTTACAATATGCAGAACATTCTTATGAAGCGCTGGAAGGATTTTTATATCATCAACTGGAAGGATTGAAACTTGCAAAGGCCTTTTTTCGTGTAAAATAAATTCGGATGAAACAGATTAACGGATATTCCAAACTTAGTAAAGAAGAAAAAATAGACTGGGTTGTAAGCAATTACTTTAGTGGAGATGTATCTGTAAAACAAGAGCTATTGAGTTATTGGCATGAAGATGTTGCTGTACAAAAAATATTTGACGACTTCTGTGAAAACACACTTACTAATATGTACATGCCATATGGTGTGGCGCCTAACTTTTTGATTAACGGCTCATGGTATTGCCTGCCAATGGCGATAGAAGAAAGCTCCGTGGTAGCCGCTATGGCAAATGCAGGAAAATTCTGGGGTGAGCGTGGCGGATTTCATGCAACCATAATAGGCACAACAAAGATTGGTCAGGTACACTTTACCTATGTGGGAGATAAGCAAATTTTATTCGAGCAGTTCCCTGTTCTTAAAAAAGAATTATTAGAGGGTGCCAAATACCTTACCGTAAATATGGATGCCCGTGGTGGTGGAGTTTTGGATGTAGAGCTGATTGATATGACGGCATTTGAGGCAGATTATTTCCAACTAAAGGTGAGTTTTGAAACCTGTGATTCTATGGGTGCTAACTTCATCAATTCTGTTCTGGAAGAGTATGCTACTTTATTAAAAGAATATGTAACCAGAAATAATTTTCCGGGGACGCTAAAGGTTATATTGTCTATTGTTTCCAATTACACGCCGGATTGTTTGGTGCGTGCATGGGTAGAATGTCCGATAGAGGATTTAGGAATAGTAGGTGGATTACAGCCGCGGGAGTTTGCAGAAAAAGTGAGAATGGCCGTGAGGATTGCTGAGGTAGATCCACATCGTGCTACAACACACAATAAAGGTATTTATAACGGAGTGGATGCTGTGATTATTGCTACAGGAAATGATTTTAGGGCGGTAGAGGCTTGCGGACATACTTATGCAGCACGCAATGGAAGATATTCCAGCTTAACCCATTGCTCTTTGGAAAATGATACATTTAAATTCTGGATAGACCTTCCTCTGGCGGTAGGAACGGTAGGAGGGCTTACCCAATTGCATCCGCTGGTAAAACGAAGTTTACAGATTTTAGGAAATCCGGATGCGAAGCAGCTGATGCAATTTGCTGCAGTGGCAGGTCTGGCGCAGAACTTTGCAGCATTGAGAGCACTTACCACAGTGGGCATTCAACAAGGGCACATGAAAATGCATTTATTGAATATTTTAAACTATCTGGAAGCCACAGAACGGGAGAAGGAGCAGGCTTTAGCATATTTCAAAGACAAGGTAGTTTCGTTTACTACCACCAGAGTGCTTCTGGAACAACTACGTTCTGCAAGTAAAGAAGTAGAATAGATGGAGGTTTCCCAGATGATGACCACTCAACATTTTTCAGCGAATGGCAAACTCCTCTTAACAGGAGAATATTTTATTTTAGATGGAGCAAAGGCACTCGCCCTTCCCACAAAATATGGCCAGACGCTTACCGTAGAAGCATCTTCGGAGACAGGAATATTATGGAAAGGTGTTGACGCCAACCATCACACATGGTTTGAGGCACAGTTCGACGCGCAGCTACAGATAAAAAAAACTACAGATATTGCGGTTGCAGAACGTTTGCAAAGCATTCTACAATTGTGCCCCATTGAGGAGCAACAGCTGTGCTTTACTACACAGCTCGACTTCCCCAATAATTGGGGTTTAGGGAGCAGCTCTACGCTTTTAAGTTTGATAGCACAATACTTTGGAATAGATCCATATCGTTTATTGGCGCAGACCTTTGGAGGCAGCGGCTACGATATTGCGTGTGCTACTGCAAAAGGCCCTATCACTTACCAAATACTCGGAAACGAGCGCGCGATTATTTCAGTAGATTTTAATCCAGTATTTAAAGAGCATTTGTATTTCCTGCATTTAGGAAAAAAACAAAACTCCCGGGAAGGTATAGCACATTATAAGTCGGTAGTTGCAGATAAAAAACAATATATCGATCAATTGCCTATACTCACTGACGGCATCATTCAGGCTACTACGCTGCATGAATTTAGTGTATATATAGAGCAACACGAAGCTTTACTATCAGACGTCTTAAAAATTTCATCGGTAAAGTCAATGTATTTCTCCGACTTTCCGGGTGCGATAAAATCGCTTGGGGCATGGGGAGGAGATTTTGTACTGGTAGCCAGCGATGCAGGTATGGAAGCTGTACATCAATATTTTAAGTCAAAAGGATTGTCCGTGTTAATTTCTTATGACGCAATGATTTTATAACCTCACTTTTCTTTTCTACCCACATAAAAATTTGTATATTGAGCGGTTGCCGAAAAAACGGCAATAGCAATATAAAATATTGCACTAATACTAACGATACATGAAGATCTCAGGCATAAAAGAAAGAGCAGAAACAGCAAAACGCCTCTACCCCTATCAGGAGGAATATATACAACGCATATTTCAACACTTATTGGAGAATGAGCGCAGAGAGAATATCGTTTTCCAGCTGCCTACAGGTGGAGGTAAGACGGTAATTTTTTCAGAGATTACTCGTAAATACATAGAGCAACATCAAAAGAAAATTCTTATCCTAACGCATAGAATTGAGTTATTGAAACAAACTTCTAATGCGCTCGAAGAGGCGGGTATTCATTGCAAATTAATTACAAGTGAGGTAGAAGAAATTTCCGATCAGCAGGAATATCTCTGTTTTTTAGCAATGGTAGAAACATTGAACAACAGATTAAAAGATGATGAGGAGTATTTGCAGGATATAGACCTTGTAATTGTGGATGAGGCTCATTACAACTCTTTCCGAAAAATATTTCACTATTTCAGGAATGCGATTATACTTGGGGTAACTGCCACACCACTGAGTTCTAATCAGAACCTACCTTTACGACAAAACTATAAACGCCTGATTGTTGGAGACTCTATTAAAGAACTGGTATCTAAGGGCTATCTCAGTGATGCAACCACCTATACCTATGATGTACATCTTGGTGGATTAAAAGTGGGTATTGATGGTGATTATACCGTCAGCTCATTAGATAGAATCTATATGCATTTTGATATGCACGAACGATTACTTCGGGCATATCAGGAAAAGGCAAAAGGAAAGAAGACACTTATTTTTAATAGTTCTGTGGCTACTTCAAAATCGGTAGAGAAATTTCTATCGGATCAGGGTGTAGCTATTAGACACTTAGACAGTACGAGTAATAAACAAGACCGAAAAGATGTGTTGCAGTGGCTGAAAGAAACGCCAGATGCTATCGTTACCAGTGTGGGTATTCTTACAACAGGATTTGATGAACCCACAGTGGAATGTATTATTTTAAATAGGGCTACGAGATCATTAACACTCTATCATCAGATGATAGGGCGAGGTAGCAGAAGGCTGCCAACTAAAGATAAGTTTACGGTTATAGACCTTGGTAACAATGCCCGTCGTTTGGGGTTGTGGCAAGATTTTATAGACTGGAAGGATGTATTTGTGAATCCTGAAAAATTCCTGGAGCATTTATACGAACGAGAGGAACAGATGGATAAGGGGTTGATTTATGATTTGCCCGATACAGTGAAAGAGTTATTTCCGGCTACTCAGGATTTTGATTTTGATATGGAACGCGTATACTATATGCTGTATAACAAGGGAAAGAGAACGCTCGAGTCTCTGGATATTTCTATAGAAAATCACTTTCAGCGTATTCGGGAAAATGCTACTAATTATTTAGATGCATTGCCTTTAATTAATGCTTTGCAGGAAGAAATAAAATATAGACTGAACGTATACATCAGCTGTTTAAGCAAAGCCACCAAAAACTATTTCAATTACCTGCTTGAAGATTATAACGAGAAGTTGCACAATAAACTAAAAGCAGCGCTGCCTTTCAGTGAAGATCAGGAGGCGTAGGGAATATAATTTCTACAGCTTTCCCCCATCTACATCTTTAATAAACTGTATTACGCCGTTCATGAATATTTGCTGATCATCCCACATGGATAAATGACTTCCATTAGGACAATACAGATAGCGGCCTTTTTTTACCAGTTTACTTTGTTCTTCCATGGCATTAGGATCCATGGTGTCATGTTTGGCACCTATCATTAAAGTAGGAACTGTTATTTCTTTTAATCTGTTTTTAATATCCCAGCTGGCCAGTCTCCCACTAATACCAAATTCACTCGGTCCCTGCATCATGGTATAGATTTCACTGTTCACGTGTTTCATAGAACGATTGAAGGCATCCGGCCATTCTTTTAAACGGCAAAGGTGTTCTTTGTAGAAGTTAGGAAGGAGTAATTCCATATATCGAGGATTGCTAAAGTCTTTTTTTGTTTCCAGTGCTCTGATTTCAGCCAACACTTCGGGCTTCATTTGTTTGGACAATACTTCCTCTGCATATTTGCCATATTCTGGAGCGCTCGCTACCATATTGGCTACCAATAATCCCTTTAGATGTCTTTGATATTTTAAAGCATATTCCATAGCTAAAATACCGCCCCACGAATTTCCTAACACATAGAAATTACTACTGTCTGCGCATATTGCTTGTCGTATTTGTTCTACTTCCTCCACAAAACGTGCAGTTGTCCATAGGCTGCTGTCTTTAGGCTGATCACTGTAATAAGAGCCTAACTGATCGTATTCGTAAAACTCGAATCCTTGTCGCTGGAAAAAAGTTTCAAAGCATTCCATGTACTCATGCGTCATGGCAGGTCCGCCGTGCAGCAACAATATTTTTATTTTTGGATTATTGCCAAACCGTTTTGTCCATACTTTAAATTCCCCAACTGGAGTTTTAATGGGGATCATTTTTACACCAGCTGATTCCAAAGAATCCGGGTAATTAAAATAATCGGAAACTAAAATATCCGTGGAGGATGTATTTTGTTTACAGGAAGTAAAAAATACAATAGCTAAAAAGAAGATGAGCAATCTCATGCTGTTCAAGTTTAGAGTTGAATAATTATTCTCCATCCCCAATCACGTGGGTAAAATGGATGTCTATAATTTACTAACCCTTATTTAATTTGCTATGTCTTCTGCTATATCCAAAGTAGATAACAAATCCCATAAGCAACCAAATAATTAAGCGTATCCAGTTTTCTTTTCCTAATCCGAAAATCATAAACCCACAAACCAACACTCCTAAGATGGGTACCAATGGCACTAATGGTGTTTTAAAAGGTCGAGGAGTATCCGGATTGGTTTTACGCATAATGATAACACCAATAGAAACGAGGATGAAGGCAAACAGTGTTCCGATACTCGTCATATCACCTACTATATCACCTGGTACAAAAGCAGCAAAGATACCTACCAGGAAGAATAGCCATGCATTTGCCTTGGCAGGAGTTCTGAACTTCGGATGTATTTCTGAAAATGCTTTTGGCAATAAACCATCTTTAGACATTGAAAAGAATACACGAGATTGTCCTAATAACATTACTAATATTACGGAGGAGAATCCTGCGAGAATAGCGATGGTAATTAAACCTGCGAACCACTCGTAGCCTTTCATGTAGGTAGTGATGGCATAAGCAACTGCGGCTTCATGTCCAGGTCCTGTTACGCTGAAATCTTTATAGTTAGCAATACCGGTTAGCACATAAGAAAATAAGATATAGAGTACTGTGCAAAAGGCCAGCGATCCGAGGATACCGATAGGCATGCCCTTCTGTGGGTTTTTTGCTTCCTGTGCAGCAGTTGAAACTGCATCAAATCCAACATAAGCAAAGAATACTATACCTGCACCGCGCAAAACGCCACTCCACCCAAACACACCAGATTCACCGGTATTAGGAGGAACAATAATTGCGTGGTTAATCGGATTGATAAAGTGCCATCCTGCAGCAATAAAAATGATAACAATAATCACCTTAAGCAGCACTATGATACCATTGAGATTGGCAGACTCTTTCGTTCCCCGAATTAATACCAGCGTTAAAACACCCAATATAAATAGTGCAGGAATATTTATTATTCCGTGAACGCCTGTAATATTATCCACCTGAAATGGAGAGTGACAAAATGCATAAGGAATGGTGAATCCAAAATAGTGTTCACAAAGTTTATTCAGATATTCTGACCAGGCAATGGCTACACAAGCGGCACCTAATGCATATTCTAAAATTAAATCCCATCCGATAATCCAGGCAATGAGCTCGCCCATGGTAGCATAAGAATACGTATAGGCGCTTCCTGCTACCGGAATCATAGAAGCAAATTCTACATAACACAACCCAGCAAACGCACATCCAATACCCGCAATAATATATGATATCATTACGCCCGGACCGGCATGATTTCCTGCTGCTGCAGCAGTACGAACAAAAATACCTGCACCGATAATAGCTCCGACGCCTAAAGCCAGCAATGCTGTTGAGCCTAGTGTTCGCTTTAACGTGTGTTCACCAGTTTCGCCGGATTCACTTAATATGCGCTCCAGTGATTTTTTTGCAAATAAATTAGCCATAGTGTTGGTTTATTGGGTGGTAATAATTTTATTGATTTCTGAAGATATGTAAAACTTATTATTTATCAGCGTTCTGTAGTATTTACTAAAGAAACCTATCGCCCTTTTTCATCTTTATGTCATGCGTGAACTCCTTAATGCGTTGCTCTTCATCTTTGCTGCAGATCAATAGTACATCCTGTGTATCCACCACAATATAATTTTCCAAGCCTTGTACCACCACTAACTTCTTTTCGGGAACATTGATAATATTATTACTGGAGTCATAGACAACTACATTTTTTCCATTTACGGCATTTTGCAAATAATCCTTTTCTTTCTCTGCATACAGGGATGCCCAGGTGCCTAAGTCGCTCCATCCAAAGCTGGAAGGCAGCGTGTATACATTATCTGCTTTCTCCATTACGCCGTAGTCTATAGAGATACTTGGGCAGGTAACGAATGCTTTTTCAACAGCTGTTTCCTCCATATCGGTAAGTATATGTGGTTCTGCTTCCACGAATGCATCATATACCTCAATCAGATTTTTCTCTAAAGCACTCAAGATGCTTTTTACATTCCAGATAAAGATGCCCCCATTCCATAAGAAATCGCCACTTTCTAAAAATTGAACAGCCACCTCTTTTTGGGGCTTCTCGGTAAAGGTCTTTACCTTATGGATACCCGGGCTGGTTTCCTGTTCAAGGTATTGAATGTAGCCATATCCGGTATCGGGCCGCGTAGGACGAATTCCAAGGGTAGCCAGTGCATTATTTTGCGCTACGAAATCAGCCGCCAGCGTAGCTGTGCTGATAAACGCTTCTTCATTTAATATAATGTGATCGGAAGGTGCTACAATGATATTGGCTTCTGGGTTTATCTTATTCAGTTTAAAGGAGCAGTAGGCAATACAAGGTGCTGTATTTTTTCTCGCGGGCTCCATTAGTATTTGCTCATCGGTGATATCCGGGAGCTGCTCTTTCACCAGCTGCACATAATCTGCATGTGTAAGTATATATATATTTTCCTTTGGGCAAATCTTTAGAAACCGATCGTAAGTAGATTGGATGAGCGTTCTGCCGGTTCCCAGAATATCCAGAAATTGTTTAGGCTTGGAGGTTCTGCTTGCGGGCCAGAATCGACTTCCAATTCCTCCTGCCATAATAGCGGCATATAGATTTTTATTCATATCTGCCGTAAAGATAAGTAAAACATATACCCAAAACTACCGACTAACTGTTTTTTGGGATGCCCTATAAAAGACTTTGTTAAATCGGGGGGTCGTAAGTATTTTTAACACCCTTTTGTGCTTGATTTCATAGAATTCTTTCTACATTAAAGGGGTAATTTGATCCCATCTGATAAGGATGGTTTTTTTATGCTAATCGGTTTATTATGAGCGTTCAGACAGCCACCCTAACAGGGGCATTAAAGGAGTATTTTGGTTTTGAGAAGTTTAAGGGCACCCAGCAAGCCATTATAGAAAGTATACTGGATAAGAAAGACACATTTGTGATTATGCCCACAGGGGGAGGTAAATCCCTCTGTTATCAGCTGCCGGCGATTATATCTGAGGGGACGGCAATTATTGTTTCCCCCTTAATTGCACTGATGAAAAATCAGGTAGACCTAATCAGAGGCTATAGCAGTACTGATAATATCGCCCACTTTATCAATTCACAGTTAAATAAAGCACAAATCAATCAAGTAAAGAGTGATATTGTATCTGGTAGCTGTAAACTGTTGTATGTAGCACCGGAATCGCTGGTGAAGCAGGAAAATATAGATTTTCTTAAGACCATAAAAATTTCTTTTGTAGCGGTAGATGAGGCACATTGTATTTCTGAATGGGGCCATGATTTCCGACCGGAATACAGGAAGATAAAGAACATGTTGAATGATATTGAAGGGAATATTCCATTGGTGGCATTAACAGCAACGGCTACCCCCAAGGTGCAGTCTGATATTGTGAAGACGCTGGGTATGACGAATCCCAAGATTTTCATTTCTTCTTTCCTAAGGGATAATCTTTATTATGAGATTCGTCCAAAGGCCAGCAAGCAGGATGCAGCAAAAGACATCATCAAATACATTAAGAAAGACGGTAAGCGCTCTGGTATTATTTATTGCTTAAGCAGAAATTCTACAGAGGAACTTGCAGAGGTCTTACGGGTAAACGGCATCAATGCAGCTGCCTATCATGCGGGTTTGGATCCACAAGTGCGCAGCGAACGTCAGGATCAGTTTCTTATGGAAGATACAGATGTTATTGTGGCTACCATAGCTTTCGGAATGGGGATAGACAAACCAGATGTACGGTTTGTTATTCACTATGATATTCCTAAATCACTGGAGAATTATTATCAGGAAACAGGCCGGGCTGGCAGAGATGGATTGGAAGGGAATTGCATTGCTTATTTCTCTCCAAAAGAGATTCATAAGTTTGAAAAGTTTATACTCTCTAATAAGGAGAAGTCTGTAGCAGAAAAAGAAATAGCGGTGATGCAACTGGGTGAGGTAGAGGCTTATGCTGAAAGCGGAGAGTGCAGAAAAAAAATTGTGCTTCATTATTTTGGAGAGGAGATGAAGAATTGCGGAAGCTGTGATAACTGTCTGCATCCTAAAGAGCAATTCGAGGCGAAAGACGAAACCAAATTAGCTTTACAGGTAGTAGAAGAGACGAATGAACGCATTAATATCATTAATACTATCAATATTCTCATTGGCAGAAAATCTTCCGATATCACCACCAATAATTATGATAAGATTAAACGCTTCGGTACAGGTGCGGCGAAGGATATGCTCTTCTGGAATTCGGTAATACGTAAGGCAATCCTGTCTAATTTATTGGAAAAAGATATTGAGCAATATGGTGTACTTAAGCTTACGGAAGAAGGAAAGAAGTTTATTAAGAAACCTGCATCAATTAAAATTATTCTAAACAACAGATTTGAAGATGGTGAGGATGATGAAGATATCTCTGTAAATGGAAAATCTGGTAATGTGTTGGAGCCACTATTATTTGCTCAATTGAAAGATATCCGCAGGGAAGTGGCAAAGCAGATGAGTGTACCTCCTTACGTAGTATTTCAGGATCCCTCATTGGAAGAGATGGCAACCCTCTTTCCTATTACATTAGAGGAGCTGAGTAATATTACCGGCGTAAGCAGTGGCAAGGCACAGCGTTTTGGACAAGCCTTCTGTGAGGCTATTAGCCAGTATGTAGAAGTGAACAATTTAGAGCGTTTTGCAGATTTCGATAATATAAAATCTGCCAATAAAAACTCTAGCACCAAAGTGAATATTATTAAGTCTATAGACAAGAAGATGCCCCTGGAGCATATTGCCAGTTCTTTCGGATTGCAGATGGATGATCTTATTACAGAGCTCGAAACCATTGTAAACTCAGGGACCAAAGTAAATATTAATTATTATTTGGAGGATGCTGTGGATGAAGATATTCAGGATGAAATACGTGAATACTTTATGCAGGCAGACACAGATGATGTTCAGTTAGCGTATAAAAAATTAAAACCTGAAGATATAGAGCTTAGGGAGATACAACTTGTTCGACTTAAGTTTTTAAGCGATATCGCTAATTAGTATTTATCGCTGTATGTATAAAAAAAGCCGAACAAGTGTTCGGCTTTTTTATTCTTAGCGACTATTGCCCCTGACCTTTCCAGGGTTTCTGCCCTTGACCTTCGCCAGGTCGTTGCCCCCCACCTTGCTGCGCCTGCTTCATCAGCATTTTCTTGAAATGATCTTCTGCAGTAACCAACTTAGCCACCTTGGTGGCAGGTAAGATTTTTCTGAATTCGGCTACATATTTTTTAGTGAGGTCTAGATCTTTAGCTTTAAACTCAATGTATTTCGAAATGGCAGTTTCCGCTTCCGTATTAGTAAGTTCACCATCTTCCTTAAGCTCTTTTATGCTGCCAATAGAGGCTTTACGCACCTGTTTTTTTTCTTCCTCATACTGGTTATAGGTTGGCCAAAATTTCTGAGATTCTTCAGGGGTAAGGTTTAGACGTTTAGTAATAAACGCAATTTTTAAGGCTTCCACTTTTTCATTTGTTGCGCCTTCTCCCTTTGGTGGTGGAGGTTGTGCAATCATGTGGTTGGTAAGCAAAAATAAGCTCATGCATAAAATAAGTAATGTCTTCATAGTGTTGATTTTTATTGTTTATAATGTATTTAGAAAATATCAGTTGCTGCATCTTCTGTATCCAGCATATTTTTATTTTGGTCTATATATTTAATAACTTCTATTGTTTGAATACCCATAGATGTATTGTCGTTTTCTAAGAATATTTTCATCCCCTCCTGAATCTCTTCTACTTCAAATGCATTGCTATTGGCATGTACGTATTGATAGATTTCATCTTGTGTAAGACAGGCAATACCATCATGGCAAATGTTCTCATGTATTGTATCCTTATAGCCTAGCACACCCAATATGATAATTCCTGCTAAAGTAGCCGCGACACTAAGTCTCGATAAATAAGGAATGAGTTTTGGGTGATGGAAGATATCAAAAGACAAAACACCTTCCTTTGTTTTTTGAAATTCTTGATGTTGTATGGTATCAATAATCTGGTCTGCCAATCCATCAAAGTATCCTTCTGTCGCCAAAGGAGTAGTATCTTTTTCTTTAAAAGAGAGCAATACCGATGATAGGTTTTCTAATTCTTTTTTTATGTCTGTTTTTCTATCCACTTCTAATTAGATGTTTTATTTTCAATAAGGTTTAATCAGGCAGTTAATTTTTCTTCTATTTTTTTAACGGCATGGTGATAGGATGCTTTTAGAGCCCCAATACTGGTATCTGTAATCTGCGCAATTTCTTCATAAGTCAACTCATCATAATAGCGGAGTATAAAAACCTGTTTTTGTTTTGCCGGTAAATCTTCTACTGCTACCCTAAATCGTTTCAAGGTTTCTTCGGTATCAATACTGTCGGAAGCGATTAGATGATTCATCGTAGATTCCGTCAGTTCCTGCGCTTGCAATTTCCGTGTTTTTTGTAGGTAGGTAATGGCTTCATTACCTGCAATTCGGTATAGCCAGGTATACAGACTGCTATCGCTTCTAAATTTTTCCAAATTTTTCCAAATCTTGATAAAGGTATTCTGCAAAATATCATTGGCATCATCATGGTTGCTAACATATCGCCTCACATGGTAGTACAGTCGTTGCTGGTAATTGCTCAACAACTGCCGGAAAGCCTGCTCTTTGTTTGCTGCATTTCCGGTGCGGAAAAGTGCTAAGATGTCGCTATCATTAAATTGCATGTATATCGTTGGACTTTAAAAATACATAAAGGTTTAACTATAGAGTTAAAAATAAGTACTTTTAGAAATCTGATTACACATGGCAAAAGTAAATACCTATAATATTGGCATTCTCGGAAATTTAGATGCAACAGCAGTAGCAGCACAAATTCAAAGCAAGCAATTTACTGTACAGGAAGCAGTAGCATGTGCGTCAGAGCGTGCGAAAAAATCAGACAATGTATTGAATGCGATTGTGAATGCCAATTATGAAGCTGCATTAGCAGAAAGCAATCATCACATATCAGGAGTTTTTAGTGGAGTACCCACATTTATTAAAGACTTGAATGATGTTGCAGGATTTCCAACACTGAAAGGATCTAGTGGGTTTAAGATTAAACTGGCTAAAAAGAATGATAAAATAGTAGAGCAGCTTTTGGCGGTTACCGGCAGCGTCGTATTAGGAAAGAGCAGCACATCAGAGTTTGGCTTATTGCCTTGCGGAGAAACATTGCAGCATGGAGAAACCAGGAATCCCTGGAATACCGAACACTCTACCGGAGGTTCATCTGCAGGAGCAGCTGCGTTGGTCGCAGCTGGCGTTGTCCCATTTGCGCATGCATCAGATGGTGGAGGTTCTATCCGAATACCAGCTTCGTGTTGTGGCTTGGTGGGTTTAAAGCCTTCAGCAGGAAGGAATATTACTTCGCCCACTGCGATAGTCCCGATTAATATTGCACAGGACGGAATTGTTTCCAGGTCTGTGCGAGATACTGCGAATTATTATGCCGGGTTAGAACAGTATTATAAAAATACCCAACTTCCTGAAATCGGACAGGTACAGCATGCCGGGAAAAAACGATTAAAAATTGCCCTTTTCACGACCTCCTCTACCGGCATGGAGAGTCATGCAGAAGTAACCCATGCGGTTCTGGAAGCAGGCAAACTTTGCGAGCAGCTTGGGCATGAGGTTGTCTATATTAAAAATCCTTTTGAACACAGCATCACCCTTGATTTTATGGTGTACTGGTCATTTCTTTCCTTTGCTTCCGTATTATCAGAATATGCTACTAATGGACTATCCTTTAGTCATTTAAAGACCGCCAAATTTACAAAGGAGCTGGCTGGTTTTTTTCCGCTCTTATCCTTAAAAGCATTTAGCAGTATCAGAAATTTAAAGGCACATACCGGATTCTATAATGCCTTATTCAGTAACTATGATATTTTGATGAGCCCAACACTATCGCACCCAGCACCACCGATTGGTTATTTTGGTCCGCACATAAATACCATAGAGATTATTACAAAACTGGATAGTTATGTGAATTTTACAACGACTCAAAATATAACAGGAGCGCCTGCTATCTCTTTGCCTTTAGGAATTAGTAAAGAAGGTTTACCTATAGGGGTTCAGTTTGCAGCGATGTGTGGAGAAGAGCGCAAACTATTAGAGTTGGCCTTTGAATTAGAAGACACCCAAAAATTTTTTACATTGGATAAGGACGTAGAAAGAAAGGCGAAAAAGAAATCTACTGTTAGCAGTTAGTTTCCGACGTATTATTTTCTTGCCATTACTTTCTCTGCAGCAGCGATAATATTCTTTGGCATTAAGCCATATTTTTCCAGTAACTGATCAGGAGTACCGCTTTCACCAAAGCTGTCTTTTACAGCTACCATTTCGAGTGGAGCTAAATACGACTGTGCTAATACGCTTGCCACGCTTTCCCCAAGTCCGCCCGCCATCTGGTGCTCTTCAGCGGTTACTACACATTTCGTTTTTTGTACAGAACGTAGAATAGCATCTACATCCAGCGGTTTAATGGTATGCATATTAATTACTTCTACACTGATTCCTTTCTTTTCCAGCTCTTGACCTGCAAGCACTGCATGCCAGACCAAATGGCCACAGGCGATAATGGTTACATCCTTGCCTTCCGATAAGAATTGTGCTTTTCCAATTTCAAAGTCTGGATCTTCAGCAATAGTAAATATTGGCCATACCGGCCTTCCGAAGCGCAGGTAAACAGGACCATGTTTTTCTATAATAGCCTTGGTAGCCAATCGGGTTTGATTATAATCACAGGGAACCATTACCGTCATTCCGGGAAGCATTTTCATCAAACCTATATCTTCCAGTATCTGATGCGTAGCACCATCTTCGCCAAGCGTAAGGCCTGCATGCGAGCAACAGATTTTCACATTTTTATCGGAGTATGCTACTGACTGACGAATCTGATCATATACCCTTCCTGTTCCAAAATTAGCAAAGGTAGTAGCTACCGGAATTTTTCCACCAATGGTAAGGCCAGCAGCGATACCAATCATATTGGCTTCTGCTATTCCCGTTTGTATAAATCTGTCTGGAAATGTTTCAATAAATTTTTCCAGCTTAAGTGAGCCTACCAGGTCAGCGCAAAGCGCTACTACATTCTTATTGGCAAGGCCCGCTTCGTATATACCGACCCCAAATCCGGATCTTGTATCTTTCTTTTCTGTATAGGTGATATTTGCTAATGACATATTTTTTCCGATACTAAATAGTGAAGAAGTCGTTTAATAATCACCGAGTGTTTCCGGCAATTGCGCAAATGCGTTTTTTAATTGTTCGTCATTAGGTGCGCTGCCATGCCACTTATGGGTACCCATCATATAATCTACGCCAAAGCCCATTTCTGTTTTCATTAAGATTAATACCGGTTTGTCTTTCATGGTATGTTGCTGAGCACTTTTAAGGGTGCGCACAACCTCTTCCATATCATTTCCATTCATCTCCAGTACATCCCATCCGAAAGCGACAAATTTTGCACGCAAATCTCCCAGATCACAAACCTGTTGTGTGGTACCATCAATCTGGCAATTGTTCCAGTCAACAGTAACAACCAGATTATCTACTTTTTTAGCTGCAGCGAATATTACTGCTTCCCAAATTTGACCCTCTTGTAATTCGCCATCGCCTGTTAACACATAAACTAATCTGTCGTCTTTATTCATCTTTTTTGCAAGAGCTGCACCAACAGCTACAGAGATGCCTTGTCCTAAACTACCTGATGCGATACGGATGCCCGGCAATCCATCATGCGTAGTAGGATGGCCCTGTAAACGAGAGTTGATGTGACGGAATGATCCCAATTCTTTCGGCTCAAAAAAACCACGTCTTGCCAGCACGCTATAGAACAGTGGTGAGATATGTCCGTTGGATAAAAAGAACAAATCTTCTCCAACGCCATCCATATTAAATGAGGTGTCTACTTTCATTATCTCAAAATACAATGCAGTAAGAAAATCAGTACAACCCAGCGCACCACCTGGGTGGCCACTCTTGCATTGATGTACCATGCGCACAATATCTCTTCTTACCTGTGTGGCGATTTGCTGTAGTTCGTCAATTTGCATAGCAGAAGTTTAATACCGGATAAAAAATAAAATTGCTTCCGGGCACAATTTTTTCAAAAATACCATTTTATACGTTTCTAAAAGATAATGTGAATATCTATTTTCTTGCTGTAATCTATGACAACTGCTATATGAAAATTTCTGCCGCTGTCCTGTCGGTAAATTCGATGAAGAGGAAATAATTGTAAGCAGGATAAGTGAGCTTTAGTCGATTACTTTGTTATTTAAGCAGAGTTTTTGCTTAAAAACTCCGGTAATACCTTAAATTTGTACTATCAATATTACCTATGCAAGAGCCAGTTCCATACCAGCTGAAAAATAAGATACGAATTGTTACCGCAGCCTCTCTCTTCGATGGGCATGATGCGGCTATTAATGTAATGCGCAGAATTATCCAGGCTTCCGGAGCAGAGGTTATCCATTTGGGGCATAACCGCTCTGTGCAGGAGATTGTGGAGTGTGCTATACAGGAAGATGCTAATGCAATTGCTTTCACTTCCTATCAGGGTGGACACACAGAATTTCTGAAGTATATGTATGACTTATTGAAGGAGCGGGGATGTGGACATATTAAAATTGTAGGCGGTGGCGGCGGTACTATATTGCCTTCTGAGATTGAAGAATTACACGCCTACGGGATTGAACGTATATATAGTCCGGATGACGGACGTGCAATGGGTTTGCAGGGTATGATTAATGATTTACTGCAGCGTTGTGATTTTCCGTGTGGAAAGGGGATAAGTTTGGATGAAAAAAAACTGAAAGCAAAAGATATTCACCATATCGCGCAGCTGATTTCCAGCGCGGAGAATTACTCCGAAGAATTTGAAAGATTTCATGCCCAAGTGTCGGCATTAAAAATACCCACTCCCACCCTGGGGATTACTGGAACGGGCGGAGCGGGGAAGTCATCATTAACCGATGAGTTGGTACGCAGATTTATACTCGATTTTCCGGATAAGACTATAGCCATTGTTTCTGTAGATCCAAGTAGAAGAAAAACTGGTGGTGCTTTATTAGGTGACAGAATACGCATGAATGCTATCAACAATCCTAGCGTGTACATGCGTTCTATGGCAACACGCCAAACTAATGCCTCTACCTCCAAATCCTTACATCAAACGATAGATATATTGAGTGCTGCCGCCTATGACCTCATCATTATTGAAACTTCAGGCATAGGTCAATCAGGAACAGAAATAGTAGATTATGCCAGCACTAACTTATATGTAATGACGCCGGAGTATGGCGCAGCTTCTCAGTTAGAAAAAATTGATATGCTTGATTTTGCTGACCTGGTTGCGATTAATAAATTTGATAAACGAGGTGCGCTGGATGCATTGCGTGATGTGAAGAAACAATATCAGCGCAATAAAGGCTGGTGGGATATAGATCCGGAAGAAATGCCGGTATATGGAAGTATTGCTGCACAGTTTAATGATCCGGGTACTAATGAATTATACAAGGCTGTTGTTCAGAAAATCATTGAAAAGAATCAAGTTCAGTGGGATTCCAAGATTCAACTAAGAACAGGAGCATCAGAAAAAATATTTATCATTCCTCCCTCTAGAGTGCGTTATCTCTCAGATATTACTTCTAATAACCGGAATTATGATAACTGGGTAAAAGAGCAAAAAGAAATTGCGCAAGATCTTTATGCACTACACCGCGTAAAGGAAATGGCAGAAAAAACAACACCGGAAGTAGATCAACTCATACACATGAAGTCGTTGAAGTTGCATCCGGATTGTAAAGAGATATTAGATACGTGGAAGGCAAAGCAAGCCAACTATTCCAATGAATTTTATGTATTTAAAGTAAGGGATAAAGAGATAAAAATAAAAACACATACAGAGTCGCTATCACACTTACAAATTGCAAAAGTAGCGCTTCCGAAGTATGAGGCTTGGGGAGATATTCTAAAATGGAACTTGCAGGAAAATGTACCCGGAGAGTTTCCATACACTGCAGGAGTTTTTCCGTTTAAACGAGAGAACGAAGATCCAGCACGTATGTTTGCCGGTGAGGGTGGTCCGGAGCGCACCAACAAGCGATTCCATTATGTATCGCTAGGGGTTTCAGCTAAACGTTTGTCTACGGCATTCGACAGTGTTACGCTTTATGGGGAAGATCCTGCATTGCGTCCGGATATCTATGGAAAGATCGGTAATTCAGGAGTATCTATCTGTTCGCTGGATGACGCAAAAAAATTATACTCTGGTTTTGATTTATGCGATCCGTCTACGTCGGTATCTATGACGATAAACGGGCCTGCTGCAACTATCTGTGCTTTTTTTATGAATGCTGCCATCGATCAGCAGTGTGAGAAATATATCCGCGAGCATAATCTTACAGAAGAAGTGAATCAAAAGATAGAGCAGATCTATCAACAAAAAAAAGTAAAACGACCCGCATATAATGGTGCTTTGCCGGAAGGAAATAATGGTTTAGGCTTACTGTTGCTAGGGGTAACAGGCGATCAGGTATTGCCCAAAGCAATTTATGATAAGTTGAAGGCATATGCATTATCGCAGGTAAGGGGTACGGTGCAAGCAGATATTCTAAAAGAAGACCAGGCGCAAAATACTTGTATCTTTTCTACAGAGTTCTCTTTAAAATTAATGGGAGATGTACAGGAATATTTTGTACAACATCAAATAAGAAATTTCTATTCCGTTTCTATCAGCGGCTACCATATTGCAGAAGCTGGTGCCAATCCTATTTCACAATTGGCTTTTACCTTGTCTAATGGTTTCTCTTTTGTAGAATACTATTTATCAAGGGGTATGAAGGTAGACGATTTCGCACCTAATTTGTCTTTCTTTTTCTCTAACGGTATCGATCCGGAGTATTCAGTAATCGGCAGAGTAGCCCGTAAAATATGGGCGAAAGCCATGAAGCATCTGTATAAAGCAAATGACAGAAGTCAGAAATTAAAATACCATATACAGACGAGTGGCAGAAGCTTACATGCACAGGAAATTGATTTTAATGACATCCGCACTACGCTACAGGCTTTGTATGCTATTTATGATAACTGTAATTCATTGCACACTAACGCCTATGATGAAGCTATTACTACACCAACGGAAGAAAGTGTGAGAAGGGCGATGGCGATACAGCTAATTATTAATAAGGAATTAGGGTTGGCAAAGAATGAAAACCCTATTCAAGGTTCGTTTATCATTGAAGAATTAACCGACCTGGTAGAGGAAGCCGTGTATGCAGAGTTCGATAGAATTACAGAGCGTGGAGGCGTATTAGGTGCTATGGAAACTATGTACCAACGCAGCAAGATACAGGAAGAGAGTATGTATTATGAAATGAGAAAGCACACAGGAGAGATGCCGATTATTGGGGTGAACACTTTCTTGTCTTCCAAGGGCTCTCCCACTATTTTACCAAAAGAAGTTATACGCAGTACGGAGGAAGAGAAGCAGTTACAGATTTCTAACATTAAGTATTTGCATACCAGAAACAGCGAGGTCGCGCAACAACAATTGGAGCGATTAAAAGCTGCTGCACTACAAAATCAAAATTTGTTTGAAATATTAATAGAAACGGCAAAATACTGTAGCTTAGGTCAGGTGACTAACGCTCTGTTTGAGGTAGGCGGACAATACAGAAGAAATATGTAGTGGGCGTGATTCCTATCTCTATTAACTGTTCTTATGATTTTATCAAATAGTTGAGGTCTTCAGGCGCTACCATTTATTAAGAAACGCTTCAGCATTTTGCAGATGACCCATGCGTTTGTCCTCCGGCATTTTATCAAAACTGTTTACCAGCATGCCTAATCTGGGATTCTGTAAGAAGTAGTCGCGGTGTACGTGCATAAATCTCCAGAATAATCCATCCCACACTTTTTGCCAATCTCCTTTTTTATAATCACTCATCTTCATTAAGTAATTACTGCCACTTATATAGGGTTTGGTGGCCATTAGCCCACCATCTGAAAACTGGCTCATACCATAAACATTAGGCACCATTACCCAGTCGTAGGCATCAATAAATAATTCCATGAACCAGCGGTAAACTTCATCTGGATCAAATTCGCATAATAGCATAAAATTACCCAACACCATCAGTCGTTCAATATGATGACAATAACCTGTTTCCAACACTTTCTTTATAGTGTCATCCAGCGGAGCTATTCCCGTAGTTCCGGTCCAGAAGGCAGGGGGTATTTTTCGGGTAAAGCCCCAGTAGTTTTTGGTGCGTTCTTCCGTACCTTTTAATTGGTAAACTGCTCTTATAAACTCTCTCCATCCTATAATTTGTCGGATAAAACCCTCTAAAGAATTTAATGGAATCTCATGCTGTCCTGCATAGAGGAGGGTTTGCTCTATAATATAGTCTGGTGTTAACAAGCCCACATTCATCATAGGTGTTAAAACACTATGGTGTAGTATATTTTCAGAAGATAGGATAGCATCTTCGTAAGCACCAAATTCAGAAAATCTGGATTGAAAAAAATCATTTAACCACGCCTTACTTTCAGTATAAGTAGTAGGATAAATAAAATCAGGATTTAGCTTTCCGTAGTTATCAGAGAAATGTTTTTTTGTATATGTGATGGCTTCTGTATTAAATTTATTTCCAGCTATGAAATTAGTTTTCGGTGGGTTTTTTCCTTTCGGATATTTTAAACGATTCTCCTCATCGAAGGTCCACTTACCACCCAGTGGTTTCTTATGCTCGTCTACTAGTATATTTTTCTGTATGCGCTGGTGTTTATAGAAGTCAGTTTGAAACATTCTTTTTTTATCTGAGAAGTAGGCAGCTATCTCTTCAGCAGTATTCATGAATAACGATGTAGGATGCAGATGTAATTTAATCTGGTGTTTATTGCAGGCTTGGTTTATCCTTCTTTCCAGCAAATAATCTGTAGTGTCTATGTATTCTATATGATCAATACCATTTGTTTTTAAATAAGGAAGCAGTTTGCGTATATCCGATAGTTCCTGTTGAGCATCCACATATACTACGCTTATGTTTTTTGATAGAAGATAGCTTTCATAAAATTTCATACTCGCTCTGTGAAAAGCAATTTTCTGTTTATGAAAATTATATTGTCTGAAGAACAACCATTCTTCCACTAAATAAATCGTGTCGCATGTCGAAGCAAGTATATTCTGCTCTATTAATTGATGGGGAAAAATAATACCGGTTCTGCTCATATTTATTGTTTATTTCTTCTGCATTGCTCGCTGCAATATTTTACCTCTTCCCAAACTTTTTCCCATTTTTTACGCCATGTAAAAGGTCTTCCACAAACGATGCAAATCTTTTGTGGCAAAAATTCTTTCTTTAATGTTTTCATTGCTAAAGGGCTTTATATTTAACTTAAGGTTTTGCATAAGGAAGCCGCCCTAGGTCTTTAGCGATAAAGTAAGCATCAAGGCCCTGACTAATCAATACTTCTGATGCCGCTAAGTTTACAAACCCGTCTTCTTCTACCATAGCATCGGCGATATGCACCTGCATCACGCTGCCAATGATAAGCACCGTTCCGTTTAAAGGAATAGGAATACATTCTTCGAATTGTAGCGCTATTTTTACAATAGCCTCTTCCACAAATGGGGCCTGGCATTCGGGATAAAAAAATGTATTAAAGCCTACTTTTTCAAATTCAGAAATATCTTTTTCGTATCGTGCAGAAGTTTGATGTGCCTTTGTATAATCTGCAGCTTGTACATAGTTTACGGTATATACCTTAGTGTCTAGGATGTTTTGCAAGGTATCTCGCTGTACGTTTGATGGCCTGCTTATCAACCCAAACAAGGCAGGATGTGCACCCAAGTGAATGAGCGAATTAAAGATGGCCAGGTTATTATTATGCTGAGGAGAGGTTGTGCCTACCAACACGGCTTGGCGAAAACCAGATAAGGAATTTATAAAGGCAGTTCGGTAGCGCTGTTCTAATTCTTCAATATCATTTTTGTTTAAGATCATACGTTTATAATTTTTTGCTCAACTGCTTTTCTATCTTTTTCCAATAACTAAAAAAGGATGGATAATATTCTGTAATGTTATCTATAATCCAATCTCTGGCTTCTTCAGTTCCACTATAACCTTCATGGAGAGGATGTTCTTTGTAAAAAATACTTTTTACAGAGTAATTTTCTTTGAAAGACTTAAATGAACCAGTATATACTTGAATGTCGGGAATATTTTTACTTAATTTCAGCATAAAGGCTATACATTTTCTACTTACTGGATAGCGCTTAAAAAAATCAGGTTCTATTAATAGTATCCGATTCCCGTTTTCCTGCTCATGCCATAGTGGATCGAGATTATAGTAATCATAGATGTAAGTAGGAATGGAGTTATTTATTTTAAGCGTAGAGTTTTCTGGCAAATAGTTTTCTGGCGTAAATTTTTCAGTAAATAATAATGCAGCAGGTCTCTCCATTTGTTCAATGGTTTCGTAGGAGGAATCTAGAAATGTGTTTTCTTGTTTTGTATAGGTATATCTGTTTATATTCTCCTGGTTGGCATAATATTTTTTACTACTGTTTGCGCCGGCAACCCATTGCCAGCTGCAGGCGTTACTGGCCCAGTCACCGTCGAGCAAATGATAATACATCCATTGGGCGGGGTTGTGCCAGTGCGATTTAGCAATATTGCACACCAGGGAAGCGGTATACATCCTGCAGTGATTGTGCATGTATCCGGTTTTATACAGCAGCTCTATAGCATGATCAATACCCTGTATTCCTGTAGAGGCATTCAATATAGCTTTGGGCGTTTCATTGTTTAAAACAGGTGCTTGTAGTTGCTTTATATCTTGGTTAACATCTTTGTGCTGTGCAACCCGTTGAAAGTAATCCCGCCAGCAGAGCTCTTTTACAAACTTCTCTATATGAGAAATGGCGTAGCCTTTTGCTAATACAATCTCTAATACTTGTTTAGTACTGATAACACCTCTTGAGATATAGGGCGATAAATAGGTTACTGCGCCATTATTATAATTTCGGGTTCTTCCATATTGAAGAGGATCAACAGCGTCTATCCTTTTCAGAATCGATGTATAATCGGTGGGGAAAGCTGGATCCATTTATCGCTTACTTATTTTATTCATCGAGATAGTTTTCTGTCGCGTGCACTTAAATCGTGATATCTCAGAATTTCTTTTCTTCAGATGTTTCTGACTAACACCACTGTTCACTCTCTTTCTCCATAAATTAAAACTACTGCGTTTCAGTGTTCTTCGCATCAGTTTGATTACATCTGCCTCTGCATAATCAAATTGTATTTTAATAGCTTCAAAGGGAGTTCTGTCTTCCCATGCCATTTCAATTATTCTGTCAATATATTTTTGCTCCATCACTTGGTATCATTATTGTCGAACAGGTATGTAAAAACTAAGCAGTTTTGTTTTACAGATAGGTGATTTTTATTTAACTCTTTATAGCAGACATCCCTCCGTCTACGTGCAGTACTTGTCCTGTAATCCAGGAGGCGTTTTCAGAAAGCAGGAATGATGCCATGTTGGCGATATCTTTCGTAGTACCAATTCTTTTTAATGGATGTCTCTGAGCATTAGCTTCTCTTTTCTGTTCATTATTTAATAAGGAATTTGCCAAAGGGGTATCTGTTAAAGAGGGTGCAATGCAGTTTACCCTTATAGTTGGCGCATACTCTGCTGCTAATGCTCTCGTTAGTCCTTCGATGGCGCCTTTAGAAGCGGAAACCTGCGTGTGGAAGGCAAGCCCGGTTTGTACGGCAACAGTAGAAAATAATACGACTGATGCATTTGCCGATTTCTTCAATCTGGGTAAAACCAATTGAAGCAACTGGATGGCTCCGCCTACCTGCAGTTTAAAATCAGATGCAAAATCAGTAGCCTTAATTCTTTCGAATGGCCTTAGTAGAATACTACCCGGACAGTATACAAATCCCGCTAGTTCATCTGGTAAGAAATCCAAGGAAGGAATCTCTTCCATTACATTCAAATGATGATAACGGATGTTTGGATTTTTATCTAAGGGTTCATTTTTATTATAGGTGGCGATTACCTGCTTTCCAGACTCCGCAAGCTGTAGGGCTAATTCCTGTCCAATACCGCTGGAAGCTCCAACAATTAAGTAATGCTGCATAGTTGTTCTGTTTCAAAAGAAACAATAAATACAGCAATTAGTTTAAGTTTTGTGTGAAGCTGGATGCCTTACATGCTACGTTCATCTGCCGTTGGGCCATACATTCCCGGAACGGGAATATTTAGTAAGCGCAGATAAACAGTGAGCTGTCCTCGATGATGATATACATGATTAAATACCCAACCCCTGATGGCGCCTATCTTTCTTATGGTCATAAAGATTTGTTCACCATTCCGCATCGTCCAGGTCTCCATGAAGCGCTGATTGTCTTCAGCAGCCGTTAGACTTATTTTTGCCTGCTCTATTGCGGCATCGTGAATCGCTAATAATTCTTCTGTGTTGCGGGCATTTTTTTGCGCTGGTGCTTCTTTGGCAAAATCGAGCTCTTCTTTATCGAGTGTAATGAGAAGCCAGCTTGGAAGATCAGCTATGTGTATGGCCAACTCTCCAATACTCATAGATTTTTCGTGTGGCTTCCAGTCTGCCTGATGCATGGGCACGGCCTGTAGTAGTTTTCGCGTATTCTCTGCTTCATGCAGAAATTCAGATAATAGTGATTTGTTGAATTGCATATTTGTTTTATGAACACTCAAAAATAAAAAGTAATTTTTATTCTCTCGCCTGTTGCAGTTTAATAATACCTCAAAAAGGTTATTTTTACACTCACTGATAGTTGTACATGGTGTTGAAGAAAGAAAAGGAAATAAACAAGATGAAGAAGGCGTTGCTCACGATAGTTGTTTTAATAAGTAGTTTCTGTTTCACGTTTTGCAGACATTCTATAAGCGATAGAGATGCTTCTCCATTTAAACAACCAGAGATTAAGCCTGGGGTGTACGTTCAATATCCAAAAGAAAATATTAAGCTGGAGGATTCTTCTATACAACAGAAAATCCATGCACTGGATGCTTATTTCGATACTAAGGTTAGGAACGGATTTAGTGGCTCTGTATTGATTTCCTTTAAGGGTACTCCTATCTTTGAGCGGTATTATGGGTATAAAGATTATGCAAGAGGGGAGCGTCCTACAGCAGGTTCTACCTATCAAATAGCATCTACCTCCAAAACATTTACTTCCGCAGCAATTTTACTTTTATTACAACAACACCTTATTACACTAGAGGATAAGGTAGAAAAATATATACCTAATTTTCCATACGAGGGGATTACAGTTAGGATGTTGCTCAACCACCGTTCCGGCTTGCCTAACTACCTGAATTTTTCAGAGACATTATGGAAGAATAAACAGAAGTTTATGACCAACCGGGATGTGTTGTCGCTAATGCTGCGCTATAAGCCCAAACCACTCTATAAGCCGGATACTCATTTTATGTACAACAATACCAATTTCGCATTATTGGCATTGATAGTAGAAGATGTTGCAGATATGCCTTTCTGTGACTTTATGCATCAGAATATTTTTGTTCCGCTGGGTATGACAGATACCTGGACTTATGATCCATTAAGTGTTCGACCATCTGCCACAAAGGGATATAGCGGTTCTTCTTGGAGAGAAGACAGAATAGTATACACTGACGGTGTTTTGGGAGATAAGGGGATATACAGCACCGTAAGGGATATGTATAAGTGGGATCAGGCATTGTATGCAGGAAAATTTATTAAATCCGATTTACTTGGACTTGCATTTACGCCTCAGAGTTTTGAGCGACAGGGAGATAAAAATTATGGTTTAGGCTGGAGGGTTAGGGACCAGCCGGATGGTACACGCCTGATTTATCACAACGGATGGTGGCATAGCTATAACAGTGTATTCAATAGAAAAATCAGCGATAAGACTTCCGTAATTATCTTAAGCAATCACTTCAGCAATAGCGTATATAAAATCCAGCAGATCTGGGATATCCTTTATGGAGAGAATACAGTAAAGAATGACGAGGAGGAAGGTGCTACAGAACCTGCAAGACCGGAATAGGACGCAAATAGAAATCCCGGACATTGCTGTCCGGGATTATTCTAAACCAACCAAATGAAAATGTTTTTTTAACTTCTTTGTCCTTTGCGGGACAGCTTATATTTTACAATTCTCATGCCAAAGTAGTTTCTTGGGCAAAAAAATTAGCAGAAATTTTCAGAAAAAACACAATCAGTTGATTATCAATTAATATATCGGTGTATCATCAGGATTTTGTATATTGAAGACACTCATCTTCATCCCCCTAACCCCCTTGATAAGGGGGAAGTCAAAAAATACTGTGGACCTATATCTACCCCAAATTAGGGGAGTTGGTCAGCATTAAGAGACATAACCGTAGACCCGTTGCCCATTATCAAGATGGCCTGGGTGTAGAAATGATAAACATAAAGGACCTACATCTCCCCCTTATCAAGGGGGTTGGGGGGATGGGTTTCTATTACTTGCTACTCATAGTTCAGAACGCTTTGTAGCCAGCGTTCAGCATCTGTAACTGGCATATTTTTGCGTTGTGCATAGTCTTCTATCTGATCTTTAGAGATTTTTCCTATCCCAAAATACTTGCTGTCTGGGTGTGAGAAGTACCAACCGCTAACGCTGGATGCCGGGTACATGGCATAGCTTTCTGTAAGCCGTATGTCCGTATTTTTTTCTGCGTCAAGTAGCTGGAATAAGGCTGGTTTTTCCGTATGGTCAGGACAGGCGGGGTAACCCGGAGCAGGGCGGATGCCATTATACTGCTCTCTGATGAGGTCTTCTGAATTCAGGTTTTCTGCCTTGGCATAACCCCAGAATTCTTTTCTAACGCGTTCGTGCATGCGTTCTGCAAAGGCCTCTGCTAATCGGTCTGCTAAAGCTGCAAGCATAATCTTATTATAATCATCGTGCTGCTCTTCAAAATATTTTAGCCATTTCTCTATTCCTATCCCTGTTGTTACTGCGAACCCTCCGATATAATCTTCTTTTCCACTATCCAATGGAGCTATATAGTCGCTCAGGCAATAGTTAGCCAAGCCATCCCCTTTTTTGTTTTGCTGACGGAGGTGGTGTAAAACATGCGGGTTATCTTTTATAAGAATATCATCTTCTCTGCTATTTGCCGGGAAGAAACCAACTACTGCTTTTGCGGTTAACCATTGCTCGGCAATGATTTTATCCAGCAATAAATTGGCATCTGCAAAAAGCGTTTTCGCTTCTGTGCCCACAACACTATCCTCCAAAATATTTGGATACTTTCCATGTAATTCCCAGGTAGAGAAAAAAGGCGTCCAGTCGATATAAGTTCTTAACTCGGAGAGATTATAATGATCAAACACCTTCACACCTGTAAATGCAGGTTTCGGAGGGGTGTAATTTTCCCAGTTGAGTTGGAGCTTATTGCTTCTGGCCTGCTCTAAAGAGATATAGTCTTTAGTAATTTGTTTGCCCTGATGTCGCTTACGCATCATCTCATATTCTTCGCGAATATTTTTTTCAAAGTTTGCTCGTTGATCTTTATTCAGCAGACTGCTTGCTACCGGAACGCTCCTGGAGGCATCCAGTACATGTACAGTAGGATGGTCGTAATTCGGTTCGATCTTTACCGCAGTATGAATTTTAGAAGTAGTGGCTCCGCCTATTAGAAGAGGCTGTTTCATCCCCCTTCGTTTCATTTCTTTAGCTACGAATACCATCTCATCTAAGGAAGGAGTTATTAAGCCACTTAATCCTATAATATCAACCTGCTCTCTTTCTGCAGCATCCAGTATTTTTTCACACGGCACCATCACACCGAGGTCAATGATTTCAAAATTATTACAACCCAACACTACACCAACGATATTCTTGCCTATGTCATGCACATCGCCTTTAACAGTAGCTAATAAAATTTTTCCCTGCTTACTGCTGGCGCCTGCAGCTTTCGATGCTTCAATATAAGGCAGTAAAACGGCAACTGCTTTTTTCATAACGCGGGCGCTCTTTACAACCTGAGGCAAAAACATTTTTCCTGCACCAAATAAATCCCCCACCACATTCATACCATCCATTAGCGGCCCTTCAATTACCTCTAGCGGTCTTTCATATAGTTGACGACACTCTTCAGTGTCTGCATCTATATAGTCTACAATGCCTTTTATCAAAGCATATTTCAGCCTTTCCTGTACAGACTGATTCCGCCAGCTTAAGTCTTCTTCTTTCCTTTTTGCCACACCTTTTACCGTTTCTGCATATTCCAACAATCGCTCGGTAGCATCTTCTCTGCGATTTAATAATACATCTTCTACGCGCTCTAGTAATTCTTTCTCTATATCGTCGTAGACTCCAATCATGGTAGGGTTAACGATACCCATGTCTATTCCTGCTTTTATTCCGTGATATAGAAATGCGGAGTGCATGGCTTCGCGTACGAGGTTATTCCCTCTAAAAGAAAAGGAGACATTGCTCACACCGCCACTCACGTGTGCACCTTTCAGATGGGTTCGTATCCATCGTGTAGCCTGAAAGAAATCAACGGCATTGTTTTTATGTTCATCCATTCCCGTTGCAACAGGGAATATATTTGGATCAAAGATGATATCGTTTGGATTAAACTTTACCACGTTGACCAAGATATCGTAACAGCGCTGACAGATTTCAATTCTTCTTTCATAACTGTCTGCTTGTCCTTTTTCATCAAAAGCCATGATTACTGTAGCAGCACCATATTTCTTTATCAAACTAGCTTGTCGTATGAATTCTTCCTCTCCTCCTTTAAGACTGATGGAGTTCACGATGCCTTTTCCCTGTATACATTTTAATCCTGCTTCTATGATTTCCCACTTAGAGGAATCAATCATGATAGGAATGCGGGAGATCTCCGGTTCCGAAGCGATAAGATTTAGAAACTTCACCATGGATTTTTCACCATCAATCATTCCTTCATCCATGTTTACATCCAACACCTGCGCACCACCACGCACTTGATCCATTGCTACAGAAAGGGCATCTTCAAAGCGTTCTTCTTTGATCATCTTTAGAAATACTTTGGAGCCCGTTACATTGGTGCGCTCTCCAATATTTACGAAAACAGATTCGTGCGTGATAATTAGCGGTTCAAGTCCGCTCAACTTCAGGATGTGATCATTGGTAACCATGTATATTTTTTATTTGAACACGGATAATGCAGATGAAACTGATTATCACGGATTTTATTATTGAAATACTTTCTTATCGTTTGTAAATATCTTTCTGCGAAATTCCGGCTTCTTACCAAAATTAAACAGCAGTCCAATTTCTTTATCCGTTGCCCTTAGATAGTTCAATAACTGTAATTCATTTTCTAAAACCAATACTTCGCTTGCTTTTAGTTCTATGATGATCAAGTCATTTACTATTAAGTCAGCATAGTATTCGCCTACCAGACTTTCTTTGTAAAATACTTTTATTTGTTGCTGTGCAATTACATCAAATCCATGACTCTTCAATTCTAGATAGAATGCATTCTGGTATACTTTTTCCAGAAAGCCATAACCTAATTCATTGTATACGGAATAATAGACCTTTATTATGGCATCAGTCAATTCTTTATGTAATAAATCCTTCATCCGTGTAAATCCGTAAAATCCGTTTTATCTGTGTTCCATCATTGATAATTCCACCTTCCTCGGTTTATATTCTTTTGCGATAGCTGCTATACGTTTGATATGATCCGGCGTAGTACCACAACATCCCCCTAAAATATTGACAAGTCCTAAGTCTAAGAATTCGCGAATCTGCTCTCCCATAATATCCGGAGTTTCATCATATGCACCAAATTCATTTGGAAGTCCTGCATTTGGATATGCACTCACGAGGAAGGGAGCCTCTTTGGCAAGTATTTGTAAATACGGCCTTAATTCTTTTGCCCCCAGAGCACAATTCAATCCAATAGAGAAGAGTGGCACATGAGATAAAGAAATTAAAAAAGCTTCTGTTGTTTGTCCGCTCAGCGTTCTTCCACTGGCATCCGTGATAGTACCTGAAATCATAACAGGATATGTCTTGCCAGAATCTTCAAAGAAAGATTGAATGGCAAATAGTGCCGCCTTGGCATTGAGGGTATCGAAGATGGTTTCTACCAGCAAAATATCCACCCCGCCATCTGTTAATGCTTGCACCTGCTCATAGTAAGCCTTTACGAGCCCGTCAAAAGTAACCGCGCGATATCCAGGATCGTTTACATCCGGAGAAATGGAACAGGTTCTGTTGGTTGGCCCCATGGCGCCTGCTACAAATCGAGGCTTATGTGGTTCATTTTTAGTTATCTCTTCTGCCACTGCTTTTGCAATCTTTGCGCTTTCGTAGTTGATGGCATATACAGCATCTTCCAGGTGATAATCTGCCTGTGCAATAGTAGTTCCACTGAAGGTATTAGTCTCTATGATATCGGCACCGGCTTCAAAATACTGACGATGTATTTCCTGAATAATTTCCGGACGAGTGATGGATAAAAGGTCGTTATTACCTTTCAGGGGAGAGCCATGGTTTTTAAAGTGCTCGCCTCTAAAATCTTCTTCTTCCAGCTTATACCGCTGTATCATGGTACCCATAGCACCATCTAGTATTAGTATTCTTTCTCTTGCAATTTGATCGAGCAATGTCTGCATAAATAATAGATTAAAAGGTATGTTCTCTATTTACCTGATGACAGTATTACGAAGGGGATAAGGAAAGCTGATATGGAAGACTTACTTATCATTCTTTGTAAAGTGAATTACAAAGTAGGATTTGGCACCGTAGCAAATGGGAGCATTAAACGCTTATTATTTGCTGGTTGCCAAGACATCAACGGGCCTATTCCCTCCGTCTTTCGCAATAAGTTGGTATGTAAAGAACAAAAATAATTAAAGCTCAAAGATAGGCTTTGGTCTCTAATTAAACAATAGTTACATAAAGTATTCAGGTATACCATACGTATTATGCTTACTGTTAATCTTATGATTTTACTTTAGTATTTACTATTTTTGTTGCCCAAAGAAAAATGAAAGTAACCGATATACTTGCACAGCACCAAGACAAAACACTTGTTTCGTTTGAAATCTTACCGCCACTAAAAGGCAGGAGTATAGATTCTATTACGAAGATACTTGACCCTTTGATGGAGTTCAAGCCGCCCTTTGTAGACGTTACCTATCACCGGGAGGAATTTGAATATAAGCAAGCTCCGGGAGGTTATTTTGAGAAAATAGCCGTCCGTAAACGACCGGGTACCGTAGGTATTTGTGCAGCTATAAAGTACAGATATAATATTGAAGCCGTACCTCATATTCTATGTGGAGGATTCTCCAGGGAAGAAACGGAGAATGCACTGATAGATCTTGGATTCTTAGGAGTTCAGAATATTCTTGCATTGCGCGGGGATGCCAGAAAAATGGAAAAGAAATTTGTACCGGAACTAGATGGACATGCTTATGCATTAGAGCTGGTAGAGCAGATTGCCCGCATGAACAAAGGTGAATATCTTGATCAGGATTTAATCAATCCGGTAAAGACAGACTTTAATATAGGCGTTGCAGGTTATCCTGAAAAACATTTTGAAGCAGCAAACTACGAAGAGGATTTATTGTGTCTTAAAAAGAAAATAGATGCAGGCGGGGACTACATCGTTACACAGATGTTCTTTAATAATGCAGCATATTTTGATTTCGTGAAAGACTGCAGACGTATAGGCATTAATGTACCCATCATACCAGGTTTAAAACCTATCACCCGTGTGTCGCAACTGAATTCCATCCCTTCTTCGTTTTATATAGACTTACCTGAAGATTTGGTGAAGTCTGTTAGGACTTGCGCGGATGATGCAGCTGCTAAACAAGTAGGGATAGAATGGTGCATACAACAGAGCAAGGAGCTTGTACAGTTTGGAGTTCCTTGTCTTCACTATTATACCATGGGAGACGCCAAGACCACGGCTGCAATATGTAAGGAGCTGGTTTAATACTATCGCCTTAACGAGTAATCATTCAATTTTTTAAAAACTAAAATCTAATTTCCTATGCGTTCAATAGAATTCATGCAACGTGCTATCGAGTTATCCAATCTTTCTGTGGCCTCCGGCAAAGGTGGGCCATTTGGGTGTGTGATTGTGAAAGATGGAAAAATTATAGGTGAAGGACATAATCAAGTTACATCCAGCAACGACCCTACTGCACATGCAGAAGTGGTAGCCATTAGAAATGCCTGTCAGCATTTGAATAGTTTTCAGTTAGATGGCTGTGAAGTATATACTTCTTGTGAGCCATGTCCTATGTGTTTAGGGGCGCTGTATTGGGCGAGGCCATCCAAAATATACTATGCTAACACAAGAGTAGATGCCGCGGCGATAGGCTTCGACGACTCGATGATTTATGAAGAAATTGCGGTGCAGCCTGAAGAAAGAAAAATACCGATGATTCCTTTGGGAAGAGAAGAGGCCATATTGGCTTTTCGGGAGTGGAAAAACAAAACAGATAAGATAGAATATTAATTCAACCTCCAGATGCTGAAGTTGAGTAGCGTAGCAAAGCTTACCCAAGCCAGATAAGGAATCAACAATCCTGCGCCCACTTTTGTAATAGGCTTGAACGATATAATGGATAATAAGATGAAAATCCACATCAGGATAATCTCTACGAGCGCTAAGCCAGTTTGGTGCCACCCAAAGAAAATAATCGACCAGAAAAAATTGAGCACCAGTTGTATGATAAAAAACAACATGGCTTTATTTTTTACATACTGAGTGGCATTACTTTTCCATACCAAACCAAAGGCGATACCCATCATGATATAGAGTGTTGTCCATACAGGAGCAAATAAATAATTGGGAGGATTAAAAGAGGGTTTATTCAGTGTTACATACCACGTTGGAATTGCAGAAGCAGTGAAATAACCGGATACACCGCCTACCGCTAAACATACTACAACGCTGATGAATAGTTTTAGAAAAGTACGCATATAATAGAGTATATAAGTGAAGTTATAGATTTACAGTTTATGGAGTACGTTTTTGTTATTCATCTTTCAGGCCGTCCCATCCCAGCGAAATAATGTCATGATAGTTGCCACCCTTAGTATATAATTTCACACCGAGGTTAGCATCCAGCATTTCTCCAATCACGGAAATATCAGGATGATGATTTATTTTGTCTGCATCTTTCTTATCGATAGTAAATAACAATTCATAATCTTCCCCTCCGCTCAATGCACAGTTGATAGGATCGATACCGAACTCCAATGCTTTATTATAAGTTTCATTGGCAATAGGAACGCCTGCTTCATTAAGCTGACAGCCCATATTGGATTGCTTACAGAGATGTAGAATCTCAGAACTTAGTCCATCGGAGATATCTATCATAGACGTCGGAATAATATTTTCGGCTTCAAAGAATTCGATAATATCTTTTCTCGCTTCCGGCTTTAATTGTCTACCTACTATATAATCATTGCCCTCTAGTTCGACGTTGGCCTCTGGTGCATTCAGAAATACCTGTTTCTCTCTTTGAAGCATTTGTAAGCCCATATAGGCGCCGCCTAAATCTCCTGAAACGCAAAGGATATCTCCTTCATTCGCTGTGCTTCTGCGCACTATATGATCTTTGTGTTGTTCGCCGATGGCCACTACATTAATAATAAGTCCTTTAGGAGAGGCAGTAGTATCCCCACCCACTAAATCCACCTGATATTTTTCGCAGGCTAGTTTTATGCCATCATAGATTTCATCTACTGCTTCCACGGAGAAGCGATTCGAAATAGCAATAGAGACAAGTATCTGTTTAGGTATTGCATTCATCGCATATACATCCGAAAGGTTCACAATGACACTTTTGTAGCCCAGATGCTTTAGCGGAGTATATACTAAATCGAAATGGATGCCTTCTACCAGTATATCTGTCGTTACCACTTGTGTGTTTGCAGGTTGCAGGATGGCGGCATCATCGCCTGGCCCTAGCATGGAGGATGCATTTTGCAAGGATAATCCTTGCGTCAATCGGTCTATCAATCCAAACTCTCCAAGAGAAGAAATTTCTGTACGTTTTATAGTTGCCATGCCGCAAAGATACGATAGTCCCTCTATTCCTGCAGAAAAAAACTAATGATATAGTGCACAGTAATTTTTAGCTTTACATATTATGCGACAGCTCTTCCTGGTTTATCTGTTCTTGGCCTTTAGCAGCGTTAAGGCAGTGGATTATGCCCAACTGCCCAACTGGGCGGCACTACCTGATAGAGCGGATAATGCAGACTGGATTCCTGTACAATCCGGATGGAGCGACAAACAGGATAGTGCGTCAGTCGATGTATTCTATATCCATCCTACAACAGCGCTGAGTGGTTATTCCGGCAATGCTTCGCTGAACGACAAAGCTTTGAACAGGCGTACAGACGAGTTCCCGATAAAATATCAGGCTAGTGTTTTTAATGGTAGTTGTAAGGTCTACGCACCCCGCTACCGGCAGGCAGTACTCCATAATTTTTTCACCCGTCATACAGAAAAATCACAACAAGCCTTTGATTTAGCCTATCAGGATATTAAAGCAGCCTTTCAATATTATCTGGAGCATTTTAACCATGGCAGGCCCATTATTATAGCCGGTCATAGCCAGGGAAGTATGCATGCACAACGCTTACTCAGAGAATTTTTTGATGGCACTTCGCTACAGCAAAAATTAGTGGAGGCTTATATCATCGGTTATCCTACCCAAGAAAATCAATTTCAGTTTTTACAAGTTTCTAACCACCCAGATACATTTGGAGGGTATATCAGCTATTGTACTTTTGGGATGGATGCACCTATTTCTTTTCTTACAGAATATACGAATGCAGTAGTAGTAAATCCATTGAGCTGGACAACAGAAAAAACATTTGTAGCTGCGGAATATCATTTGGGAGCAATAAGCAAACAATGGCAGGGGATTAAAAAAAATCTGTGTGGCGCTAGGTGTGGCAATGGCGTGCTGGAGATCCAGAAACCCTCGGCATCCGGATTTATCCCGATGGCATATAAAAATTATCACCTCTTTGATTATGCCTTGTTTTATGCTAATATTCGGGAGAATGTAGCCTTGCGCGTTAAAACATTTATGGAAACACGTAAGTCAACACAGCAGTAGTTTCTTTAACACTAAAAAAATATTTACTACGTCAAACTATTCCCCCTAACTGATACCTTTATAGGTATGAAAATAGAAATAGAAAGAGTGAACCAAGCCGTTCACTTGCAGGCAAAAAATGAAACAGGTATCATTGTGGATATGGATGGCTCTCCGGATATTGGCGGAGAGGAGTTAGGTGCGCGGCCCATGCAATTGATATTGATGGGACTTGGCGGATGCACCAGCATGGATGTATTGTCGATGCTACAGAAAATGCGAGAAGAGGTGAAGAGCTATAAGGTAACCGTAGATGCAGAACGCGCAGCAGAACATCCTATGGTATTTACAAAAATTCATGTACATTATATATTTGAAGGCCCATTAAAGGAAGCCAATGTGCAAAAAGCGATAGACTTATCGATGGAAAAATATTGTAGCGTTACACATATGCTGAACAAGACCGCTATCATCACGCATAGTTTTGAAATCGTAAACTAGAGGAGTAAGGTGGAGGCAATTTTCTGCGCGCGTCGCTCCCATATTTATCATCGCTTCTTTTGCCTTCGATATTAATGCAGAGATTGAGTTGGCATCATAGGCCAGTAAATAGAAGGGATTATCCGCTAAATGAGTAGTATTTCCGGTTTAAGAGAGGATTATAGGGTTAGTAGCACTAATTATTTTGCATAAAATAGAAAAAACACTATCTTTGCCGACCGTTTGTATTAAAACGATTTGTTGCTGTAGGTCAGTCCCCCGAAAGAGATCGGGGTAAAGTCCGAGTAAAAGACTGAAAAAAGAATGGTGCGGTAGCTCAGTCGGTAGAGCAAAGGACTGAAAATCCTTGTGTCGGCGGTTCGATCCCGCCCCACACCACCACAATCGACCAGAACCCCAGTATTTACTGGGGTTTTTTAATATTTACTGGGGTTTTTACGTCCTTAAGGGAAGATAATTTGATAATGTGGGGATATTCTATTGAACAAATACGTAAGAGGTCCAAATAAAGGGATTTTGTTTGGTCTTGAAATAATGTAACTTGGTTTGATAAAAGGCCTCTGAATACTCACCAAGATCCTTCAGGTTTTTATAAAATAACGATGCAAAATCAGCTGCAGATTTGTCTTGAATTTTCCAACGAGTAGCAATAACTGACTTAACGCCTCTATCTAAAAGCTCCTTCACAAAACCTGAGTATCCGCTCACATTTGTTCGGTTGTCATCGATTAAGCCTGTTTCGCAAGCATACAAAAAAACGAGTTTTATATGAGATAGGTTGTCTAAATATTTTATTTCGTAAGATGTTAGTAAATTATTCTGTGAGAGCAATCTTGATGAATCAGATGAAAAAAGCAGCAACTGCCTTTCTGCCGGAATTTCTGGCGTATAGCTATTGCTACGATCTGTATTTTCATCTATAGAGCTGTCACTATAAGCAGAAGACATAAAGGGAATATATGTGCCATGAGTAATAATGTGTATATTAGATTTGCTCTTGTCTAAAAGTGCCTTAAGAAAGTTCTCTTTTGTTGCATTCAGTCCTGTAAAACTTATTATAGGTGTACTTTTGTTAATCCCTTCTTTTTCTATTCTAGAATATTTTAGGTCAAGAATTCCGCTTCGAAAAGCTGGAGAATAAGCTTTATTGATATTACAATAGGTATTATTGTAAATCAATTCAGAGAAGACTACTGTCGAGTCATATTCATCATATAACAGGGTGTCTTTTTTAAATAAGACACTAGTTATGTCAGAGAATTCTGAAAAATGGGGCAGAAAATTTCTTTCTTTTGCGATTATATAGTCAAGGGGAAGGGTAATTAGGTTTGTTGGAAGAATTAGTTTATAATTTTTCTGAGAGTCTATAACTGCTTCTATTGGCTTAATAAGGATATCGTATAATATTTTTGAATTATTATTTATCTCATTAAAATAAATTGAACTAAAGAATTGATTAGACTTTGGATTATTGAGATTAATTATTTTATTTAACGAGTCTAGAGAAATTAGCTTTCTAATAATTATATTTCTTGAGTCAGCATGTATAACATATAGGTCTAATTTTGTACTATCAAAATCAGGCCATTTGATATTATTGCTATTATTAATTCGATAATCTTCGGCTATGAAATACCAAATACCATTAATACTTGAGTCTAAAAAAATATAACCCCTGTTAAAGTCATCGAGATCCTTAAAAAACTTATAATATAGAGTATTATTATTATCTCTGTCAAGAAGAAATTCTGAATTATTGATACAGAAGTAATCATTTTCATATTTATTAATAGCTTGTAGTGAACTATCAGCTCCTTGATTGTAAACCATATGGTCTTCGCTCATCCTTTCTGTTATCTTATATTGCAAATCCTGAAAAACTAAATATTTAACTAGCAAGGAGTCATCTATGAAGGCTCTATTATATATATCAATAAGAATATTTTTTGCTATATCTGAGTTAAAATAGAATCGGTTTTGTTGTTGTACTGTATCCCTATTCGGGTTATTAATGTATTTATTGAGCTGATTTACAAATAGAGAATCAAACTTTTTTATTTCTGAATTAGATGCAGTTGATATGAAGTTTAGATATCTGTATTTATCTTTTATTATTTTTAATTCATTATAAATAGTGTCAGATAAATAGTCAGATATATCCAATAAACTAGAAAATAATTCAAGCAAATCATATCTCTTTGATGAGATAAAAATGTTTTTTATCACTTCTGTAGACT
>CANHGL010000016.1 GCA_947460245.1 Sphingobacteriales bacterium | reverse complement strand
GTAGATGGCGTTCCACCACCTATCGTCCAGCGTACTGAATCCGGTGAGCCTGCAGTGGCAGTAGATGTATTCGTATACGTTAAACTGCCTCCTACACATACCGTACTGTCACTCGACGTGAAATTAGCCGTAGCCGATGGAGTAAGGTTTGGTGCAGAGATATTTACGTTATCAATATAGATAGTATGTCCATAATCTCCATAATTTCTGAAAATAATCTGAACATTAGGCTTGTTTAAATAAGCAACAGGGATAGCCACAGAATCTGTCCTCCACTGATTAGCTGCAGGATAAAATTCATCGCCCTGACCTGGCATTACAGTAGCAAGTACACTATCTCCTTTTCTGTATAATCTTTGTGTTGTAGTTTGGCAGTTGTCTGTAATTAAAACTTCTAAAGTATCCCATAAGTGCTCATCTATAGTTCCTGTAACTGGACCGAAATAAGGAGCATGAGACACATCAAACTTCAATGTCGCTTGGGTAACTCCTGTAAAATTGATTTTAGGCGTCATGATATCATCTTTCTGAAATTTACCATCTAATGATGTATTATCAAATCGCATACACTTATTACCCGTACCATAGGCACTGTAACCAGTGATGACATCCCAATTGACAGCAGGATTACCATTTCTGTTTACCACATCCCATCCCAGCGGAGGAAATGCAGTTCCTTCAAATCCTTCAGCTAAAGGAAGTGTACCTGTACCTACAATTGGCACATTTACCTGTATAGTGATTGAATTGGAACCTCTGGCATTGGTAGCCGTTAAAGTAACATCATGTAATCCTGAGGTATTAAACACAATACCCGTAGGATTTTTTATTGTAGATGATGAAGGTGTACCTCCCTGAAATGTCCAGCTCCATGATGTAGGAGCAAATAAAGATTTATCTGTAAAATCAAAAGTTTTGGAGGTAGCACATAAAGCTGCATTTTGCATTAGAGCTGTAAACTTAGCTGCAGGCTTTTGTTTTACGGTATCGCAAACCGGAGAGTTCTTTATGTTCTTTCTAAAATCTCCATTCAACATCGTAGTCTGCATACGTGCAGATTGACCAACTGTGAATAAAGCCATACAGTTATCCCCTGTATAGTCCATAAAATTCTGATACATATCTCCATTTGGACCATTTCCACAAGTTACATGGGCAGTTCCATAGCAAGTATAGTTTGATGTTTCTGCTGTAGGCGTATCATCTACATAATCCGTTGCACATGTTGCATCACCCCAGATATGTCTTAATCCAAGCCAGTGCCCAATCTCATGTGTTGCAGTTCTGCCTAAGCTGGTCGTACCATTCGTTCCAAAATAGGTAGAACGGCAAACAAAACCATCGTTTAAAGGATTTCCGGCATCCGTAGGCATACCCCCCAATCCAGTTAAACCTGGAAAAGTTGCATAACCTAAAATTGTTCCACCGCCTGTAGAAGCGATACCCGGAACAACCCATACGTTTAAGTAATAATTCGGATCCCAAATTGTAGCTGGCTTGATGGTACCATCGATAAAAGTTCTATCCCAACCAGTTGTTCCCGGATTAGACCATCCTTTAGCTCTGGCATCTACAGAGTCTTTACCTGGTATATTCATAACCACATTGTTAGGAGTAAGCTTAGCCAAACAGAAAGTGATACCGGTATTGGCCTTCAATGCTGAAAATGCCGAAGGTAATGTATTACTGTTTAATCCTGTTCCAGCATAGTCTGCATTCAAGGTATTGATCTGAGACTGCAGTCTTGCCGCAGAAATATTTTGTGTAGCGTTGTTAGTATAATACACTACGTGTACTACTACTGGAATGGTATAATTAATTTGTTGCTGTCTTCCATTGGCATTTGCCCTTTGGTTTGCCATGATTCTTTGCAACTGGTCTTCCCATGCCATACTTGGAATCGAAGATCCGCACCAACCATTGTTCTTATTTTTTTCAACAGAAAAAACTTTTACATTCGTCAAAACGAGCAAAAGTGCAAATAATGATAGTAATTTTAATCTCATAATAGTGTTGTTTACATAACAAATATACCTTTTAGATGAATAAAAAAAAAGAAAACTGAAAAACTCTTCACCATTAAGTTAAATCTTAATATTTTATGTGATAAATCAGCATCTTTAGACCATATCTACCTATGAATCAATTAGCTCAGGAAAGCTCTCCATATCTGCTACAACACCAAAATAACCCTGTGGACTGGTTGCCTTGGAAGGAATTTGCATTCCAGAAAGCAGTACTTGAACAGAAACTAGTCATTATATCGATAGGATATGCTGCCTGCCATTGGTGTCATGTTATGGAGAAGGAAAGCTTTGAAAACATAGATGTAGCTCAGGTAATGAATACAAATTTTATTTCTGTAAAGGTTGATCGGGAAGAACGACCAGATATTGATCAGATATATATGAATGTCGCTATGATTACCTCCGGACAAGGCGGATGGCCATTAAATATTATTGCTTTGCCTGATGGAAAACCACTATTTGCGGGCACTTATTTCCCAAAAGAGAACTGGTTGAAAGTCCTAACCTATTTTAATGATCAATATAAAATAGCACCCGATAAATTAATAGAACAGGCAGAGCAAATAACAGAGGGATTACATCAAATAGAATACTTACCTCTAAAAGCAGAAGGCAGATTGCTAGATAATAGATTAACAGATATTATATGGGACAAATGGAAAACTAAAATCGATTGGGAATGGGGCGGCAGAAAAGGTGCACCAAAATTTATGATGCCCAATAACTACAGCTTTTTATTGCGGCATTTACATCAAACTAAAGATGTAACAATTGCAGACACGCTAAAAACCACATTGAAAAAATGGGCCTTTGGTGGTTTATTTGATGTAGTAGGCGGAGGATTTTCAAGATATAGTGTTGATACGCAGTGGAAGGTTCCTCATTTTGAAAAAATGTTATACGATAATGCTCAGCTTATAAGTGTTTATGCAGAAGCTTATCAGGTATCCCAGCGCCCAATGTATAAATCTATAGTAGCAAAAACTGCAGATTGGATTGAATGCGAAATGACTGATGAATGCGGTGGACTCTATTCCTCTTTGGATGCGGACAGCGAGGGCGTGGAAGGTAAATTCTACTGCTGGACAGGACAAGAATATGATGTAGTTATAAGTCAATGCTATCAAACATCTGACATTTTAAATGCATCATTAACAGATATAGAAAGCACATTATTATTCAGCAGAGAGCTTTATAATATTACAAATGAAGGCAATTTTGAACATGGAATGAATGTTTTGTTCAGAACTCAAGATCATGAATACTTCATGGAAAAATATAAAATTAACAATGAAGTATTTCAAAGCATAGTTACTGAAATCAACAACGCATTATTTAAAGCCAGGGAGAGCAAAGTAAGACCTCAGACTGATGATAAAATTTTAACAGAGTGGAATGCATTAATGATTAAAGGCCTTACAGATGCTTATAAGGCATTTGGCGAGGAACGATATCTGGATAAGGCAAAAAATATTACCTCTTTTATTCTGATAGAATGTAAAAAAGAAGATTATCGACTAGATAGAAATTACAAAAATGGAAAATCTACCATCAATGGATTTCTTCAGGATTATGCCTTCCTTATTGAAGGACTGATAGCATTATACCAAGTAAGCTTTGAAGAGAAATACCTAAGAGAAGCATTAGCTTTTACAGAATATACACTCGAACACTTCTACAACAGAAGTAATGGAATGTTTTATATCACATCAGACCTAGACCCAAAGTTAATTACTAGAAGCATGGATAGCAGTGATAATGTTATTCCGGCAGGCAACTCTACAATGGCAAAGAACCTACTACTGCTGAGTAAATATTTCAATAAATCGGATTATGAGCAAATGAGCTTAACCATGTTGAATAATGTAATGGATGACCTCCTTAACAACCCCTGTTTTTTTTCGAACTGGGCGATTGTGTTGGATATACATTTACATTTAAATAAGGAGCTCATCATCTCCGGCAGAGAGGCTACCCAACGACTAAAAGAAATTCAATCTAATTACCTTCCCAATGTACTGATTGCAGGAAGTCATGAAGAAAGTGAACTACCCCTATTGAAAAATCGATTTACTCCCGATAAAACCCAGCTGTATCTTTGCTTGAATAAAAGCTGCCAACTACCGGTAGAAGATTTCAGTATCCTAAAAAAAGATTTATTCTCCTAACCCAATTCAACAATGAAGATTCTAATAACAGGAATTACAGGATTAATAGGACATCATCTGATGGAAACACTTCTGGAAAACGGACAACAGAATATCCGTGGACAGTTTTTTAGCAAGAGGGATCTTTCAGCATATAGCGAAAAAGGTATTGAAATGATTCAGGCCGACATATGCAATAAAGCGAGTCTACATGATATTACTAAAGAGTGCACCGTTGTAGTTCATAGCGCTGCAAAAGTAATTGACTTTGGCAGTAAAAAAGAATTCAATGATGCCCATTATAATGCTACATTATATCTTTTAGAAGATAGTCTAAAGAATAATGTTCAACATTTCATTTATATAAGCTCCATTGGAGTTGCCTCCGGAATTGACCGAAATAAATTAATTCCGGATGAGGCTACTGCATTAGTAAAGACAGGCATCCACTATGATGATGTAAAAATCGATACTGAAGAATTAGTAAAAGATTTCTGCCAACGGAATACAATTACATACACCATTATTCGCCCTTCTGCAGTAATTGGAAAGGGAAGCGTTTGGGTGAGTGAACCACTCAAGAGATTAGATACTGCCGTGGGGTTAAAGCTCATTGACAATGGTCGTCATCCTGCCTGCCTGATAGATGCAGAAAATTTAGCTCATGGGATATTTTTATGCATCACTACTGTAGCAGCAAAAAATCAAACATATTTTTTTATGGATGATTGGGAAGTTTCCTGGAAACAATACTTTAATGATCTGGCCAATATAAAAGGCAGAAAGGTTACAACATCACTCTCATTCAATATTGCATATTTATTAGCGACAGCCGCTGAAATCATTTTTCCAATCTTTGGAAAAAATCCACCATTAGCTAAAAAATCCGTTAAGGCAACAGGCACTAACAGAACTGTATCCGCCGAAAAGGCGCGCAAAGAGTTAGGATGGAGTTCTAAAATAAGCTATCAGGCCTCCATGCAAAATATAAAAAACTCGCTCAGTGACTAAAAATTAAGCGAGTCAAACTTTCCGCATTTTTTGTATTGTTGTATTTCTCAGCGAGCAATTCTTTTCTTCCCTGAAGATCTGCATCCGTAAATTCCTTAAGCATATATTCATTCACTATATCTGTAATTACTTCAGGTTGCTGATCTATATTTATGACAGCCTCTTCTAATCCACTTCCGGAAATAGCGCTATTATTACCAAATATGAATCGACCCGAATAAAGAGAATTAATTAGCTTTAATTTTATACCCGATGGATTAGCAGCTATTGCAAAACAGATCTGCGCATTACGTATCAATTCCGTTAAAGCCTGCTGAGTAGGATTAGCTATAAGCTCAATATTAGGTTTATCTTTTATAAAATCTACAAGTAAACTGCCTGGATTTTTTCCTGCCAAAACGATACGCTTTTGATAGCCCTTCAAATGATTACTCAGCAAATCTATAACTGCTGTATAATTATCCAAGACAGACAGATTACCATGATACAAGATATAATCACCCTTTCCAGGCTGCACCTTAAGCTCTGTATTTTCATGAAATACATAAATAAGCTCCACTATCTTATCAGGAAACTTCTCCTTATAATACTCAAAATCATATTGAGAAAGGCACAACAATATATCTGCGTGCTGAAGACAGTTATCAAACTTCTTAAGCTTTTTATACTCGAAGAAATAAAAAAACTTATCTCTTAAAGTATAGGATGAGCTCAATAAGGTATTATAATATATCCATTCTATATTATGCAGACGAACTATCTTTTTTCTATGCTTCAAATCCGGATGATCCAAAAAGCCTGCAGTATGCGTAGCATCAAATAAAATCGGATAATCATTATCACATAAATTATTTAGTAATGCTGTCTGTTTTCTTGACTGAACAATGAAAGGTAAGTTTGAAAATAAATCCTTAAGGCGACGCTTTCTTGTATAATAATATACCTCTTCACAATATTTTTCTAATTCTAGTTGAGGGGACCTATCGCCATAGATAAAACAATGCAGATAAATCTTAACCCCTAATGCATGCAATGCTTTAAGCTTATAAAATTCCTCCATGGCGCCGCCATAATCTGCTGGAAATGGAACATCAAAACAAATGATATTCAATTTCATAGAATCAACAGGAAAGGTTTCAGACATATTAGTTGACTAAATTATTATAGATTTGAATTAACTGTTTTTCTTCAGACTCCCAACATAGCTGTGCTCTTGCATCAAGACAGTTTTGACGGAGTTGATTATATAGCGTCTTATCATTTAAAAGAAGATGAATAGCTTGTTCGATTTTATCTACACTTAAACTATCTACAATAACGCCTATGTTATATTTTTCATTAAGGGCTATATACTCAGGAAAACCAATTAAAATCTGTGGTACGCCTGCCTGAATATAATCAAACGTTTTATTACCCAAAGAGTAATAATAGCTCAAGCCCCTGTTCTCTAATAAGTTTATACCGATTAAAGCATCCTTAGTAATTTGCTTGAGTTGATTAGGCGTTTGCCTTCCAAGCAATTTCACTTTATCTTCTAATTTTAAATCTATAACTGATTTTTGGATACGTTGCATATCATCGCCATCTCCAGCAATATAAAGAGACATCTCCTCTACTGATAACATAGCTAATAATAATTCATTTAATCCACGGCCTATATTTACAGCACCCTGGTATAACAGATAGCGACCATCTGAAGAGGGCAGTAAGTCTTCCTGTTTATTTGGATAATTATGTACCACTTTACAAGACTTATGGTACTTATCATTAAACAGCCGTGCAATGGAATGAGTAACGGTATATAAATCATCAACACCAGGAAGCAGTATATTCTCTAAAAATAACCAAATAGATTGTTTAACCGGCCTGCCGATGAGCTCAGGGCTCTGCGTAAAATATTCATGAGCATCATAAACTACTTTCCTGCCTTTCAATTTTGCTGCAAGTAATGCAGCAGGCAAAGTGTCGAGATCACAACCGCATACCACATCAAACCCATTCAATAAGAGATAGAGAAAAAGCCGAATATTAAATTCTGCATAAAACAAAAACCCTTTAGTGAAGAAGCATTTTAATCGGGTTTGCAGATAAGGTTCATGATTAACCGGCTTAGAATCAACCATAATACGACCTACTAATTCTACAAAAAAACCATTCTTCTTTAAGGAAGAGCAAATTCTTTGCATACGTTGATCGTACACTAAATCATTGGTTACCGTTAAAATTATCCTTTTTGCCATCTTACTATTTATTAGTCTTACTGCATTTAAGCTCGTTCTTTTCGTTCGAGATTAATATTTTCTCATCCAACATAAATCGAATCACATCCTTGTAGAGCTGCCTGGCAAAATGCGCATTTTTTGGCAAAAGATCATCCGCATGCACCCAGTTATCTTTGGTCCTCTCTGCAATATACATTTTAGCCTCTTTAAAATCAGCCTGTTGCTGCAATTTTCTCTTCTTCTCCAAACACATATCACACTTGCCGCAATCTTCAGCGTCTTCTTCTCCGAAGTAATTGCAGATAACCTTTTGGCGACACTCTTTATCCTGCTCAACAAAATGAATCATAGATGCAACCTGTTCTTTAGTTGTCTTTTTTCTGAGATTCATAAATTTAACATCTATATACAGATTGTTTTCGTGCATGCGTTCCATGAGAAAAGTAATAGAAGGTTTATCACTGGCAGGTACGTAAGTCAGCACCTTATGGCGCTGCAGAAATTGAAGCTGCTTCTTCACAGCCGCCTCAGTTATATTCAGACGACTAGCCAATAATGACTCACTGATTTTTGTGTAATGCTCCATGATTCCACCATAGGAACGTAATAACATTTTTAGGATTGGAACAAGATCTGAATGCGCAACTTCGTACCTGTATAAATCTGACTTATTCATGCTGAATACCGCCCTGGAAGAAATGAGAAATCCATCACTAAGTTGTAGATAACCGTGTTGCTCTAATATTTTTAAGCTATTAAGTACTTCCAACGCCTCTAATCCAAATTGATTACAAAAATAAACTATATCAAACTCATAAGTCATCATCTTGCCGCTTTCCAGCGCCACACCAAGATGATTACACAGTGCGTTATAGACTTTTTTAACCATAGGAATGGCAGGGAATTTCTGCTCTGCCTGCACCCTAAGATTATCCAGATCACTCTGCACATATAAAAGGGCAGCATAGGACAATTTACCATCACGACCAGCTCTTCCAGCCTCCTGATAATATGCCTCTATACTCTCCGGCACATCCAAGTGTACTACAAAACGTACGTCTGATTTATCAATACCCATTCCAAAAGCATTTGTACACACCATCACTTTTATAGTATTCTTCATCCAATCTTCCTGCTTGCGATTCCTGTCTGCCAACTTCAGTCCTGCATGGTAGAAATCTGCACTAATTCCATTTTTAATGAGATAAGCTGCTACTTCTTTTGTTTTATTTCTATTCCTAACATAAACGATTCCACTCCCCTTCAGCTTTTGAGTAATTTCAAGTAGCTTAGGGTATTTTGCATCTTCTCGTCTAACAATAAAACTTAAATTATCCCGAATGAAAGACTTTTTAAAAGTCTTACTTTTTTTAAATTTAAGCTGTTCTATTATATCTTTTTGTACTAGATTATTTGCAGATGCAGTTAGTGCCAAAACAGGAACTTCTGGATGCCATTTTCTTACCTCAACAATCTCCCTGTAAGATGGACGAAAATCATATCCCCACTGAGAGATACAGTGCGCCTCATCAACTGCAATAAGATTTACCTTCATTTTTTTGAATCGCTCAATGAAAATCTCTGTCTTTAGACGCTCTGGCGACACATATAAAAACTTATAGTATCCGTAGACACAATTATCCAATGCAATATCCATTTCATGATAAGACATACCGGAAAACAGGGCAGCAGCTTTTATATTGTGTTTTTTTAGCTGAGTTACCTGATCCTTCATCAAGGCAACGAGCGGAGATACTACAAGACATATTCCATCGCGCATCAGAGCAGGCACCTGAAAACAAACGGATTTACCCCCACCTGTTGGCATCAGCGCCAATGTATCCCTACCCTCTAATACTGAATTGATAATATCTTCCTGTAAAGGCCTGAATACATCATACCTAAAATATTCTTTTAAAACAGAATTTGCCGTGATCATTTAATCCAAAAATAGTACTTTTATTTCCAAAGGATGAATCGTAAGTTTTAAATAACAAACTCCATATTAACATTACAAATCTGCACACACCCAAACCATGATAAATTTAGTAGAAAGTGAACTGATTTTAAATAGTGATGGCAGCATCTATCACCTCAATCTATTACCGGATGATATTGCTGACACAATCTTGCTCGTTGGCGATCCAGATCGCGTGGAAGAGGTAAGTCGATATTTTGATAAAATTGAAAGCAGAAAGCAGAAAAGAGAATTTATCACCCACACAGGTTTTATTGGCAACAAAAGATTAACGTGTATTTCTACGGGCATTGGTACAGATAATATTGATATTGTTTTAACAGAACTGGATGCATTGGTAAATATTGACCTAAGCAGCAGAAATATTAAATCACAACTTACCTCACTGAATATTATCCGTATAGGAACTTGTGGATCACTACAGAAAGATATAGAAGTTGACAGTCTGCTCGTTAGTGAATACGGAATCGGACTTGACGGACTTCTAGGTTTCTATAACTTTGAAACATCACCGGAAGATGAAAAATTTCTGGAACCCATTATTCCTATTGTAAAAAATCTAGGTATTCATCCAGTAATAGCGAAAGGGTCTGATATCTTATTAAATGGAATTGCTAAAGATCTTAGAAAAGGAGTAACGCTTACCAACTGTGGATTCTATGGCCCACAGGGAAGATCCGTAAGAATTTCTCCAAAAGATAAAAACTATATTGATGAATTATCTGCTATAGAATTACCCGGGGGGAGGAAATTCACGAATATGGAAATGGAAACATCCGGAATCTATGGAATGAGTAAACTATTAGGACATCAAGCCCTTTCCTGTAATGCTATTCTAGCGAATAGAGTAACTGGAACTTTCAGTAAAGACCCGCATCAGGCTACAGACAAACTGATAAAATACATTCTGGAAAGAGTTTAGTAAAACTAATTTACACTAACTACTCTTAGTTATCTTAACCTAATGATAGGTATAGTTTAAACCATAGTTTAATTTCTGTAGAAAAACAGACAAAGCCTTTTTCTTATCGTCATCTAAATGGTATTGAATGTTAGTATTCCAATATTCTTTTACTGAGAAAGATGGGGTATTATATTGATTGTACTCATTTGCCAATTCTTCCCTGGCATATAATCCAAGACGTAATGCAGCATCAAATTCAATTATAAAATCTTCATGAACCGGTTTATTAGATACCCATGCTGCAAATACAAATGGCAATCCTGTATACTGCTTCCAGGCCTCTGCAAGATCATATTCATAGACATGCATACCTAAGGCTACAATTGCCCTGTCGCCAATAATCACAGCTGCTGTATCCCCTCTGATTGCCTTTTCATACCCATCAAATGCAGGCAAAAAAGACACCTCTTTTTTCCAATACTCTTTAAACAAAAGCTGAACTAGCAAAACAGAAGTTCTGGACTGATTATCCAGATAAACTGTTTTAATTTCATGTATGGGAACGTTAGAAAACAAACAAACTGTTTTTACGGTACCATTCGCACCAATGCAGAAAGAAGAAATAATTGATGGATGATTCAATTTTGGAATTACTGCAACAGGAACAAGACCTATATCCGCTTCATTATTCAATAACTTCTGTGCAACTAAAGCAGGGGTATCCAATGACAATTCTATATTCTCTAGGATTGAGGAGTGTTCAAGACCAAATAAAAATGGTTTTGTATTTAGATAAGAAACTGCAGAAATTTTTAAAACCGAAGACATCTCTACTTACTTAAGTTGAATTCCTTACTATCCAGGTGTGATAAATCATTTTCTAATTCAAGATGAAACTGATTGCCATCATAATAAAATTTATAGAGACCCGTATTATCATGCGAAAAACTATCCATCTCTTCAATTGGCTTTCCCAATAACAAACAGACTAAAACACGCAGGGTTCTTCCATGTGTACACAATAAAATATTCTTATACGAAGACTGTTTCAACTCCTCTACAACGGGTAGTAATCTATCTTTAAGATCCTGAGCACTTTCTCCACCTTCAATTTTATTAGTTAAATCTCCGTGTTTCCAGCTGGTGATGATATCATAATAACGTTCCTGCAAGGCCGGATGATGCTCTACACCTTCAAAAATCCCCCAATCAATTTCATCTAAATTATCACGCACTTCATGAGGAATAGGCTTCTGTAAAAAATCAGCCATCGTTTGATGCGTCCTTGTTAGCTTGGAAGTATAAACAACATCAAATAAAATATGTCCGTAATGCTCAAATAGATATTTTGCCTGCTGATAGCCGGTTGCATTAAGATCTGAATTTACACCTCTACCTTGCACTACCTGCCGGATATTAAAATCTGTTTGTCCATGTCGGACAACATAAATACTTTTCATAATAGCTAATTGTATAATCTCGCTTTTTCTTTTTCATCTTCTTCGAAGATTACAGATGAGTAATCCTGAACTACGTTATATATGGTATCGCGCTCTAAAGGCTTTCGCCCTACACTCTTTATCAACTGTACCAACTCGCGAATACTCATGGATGGGTGCTGCTCTTCACTGCCTGCCATAGAATAAATACGTGTACTATCATCAATTGTGCCATCTACATCATCTACCCCAAAGTTTAAACTTAACTGAGAGGTATTTCTGCCTATCATTGCCCAATAGGATTTAATATGCTCAAAATTATCGAGGTATATTCTTGCTATGGCATAATTGCGCAGATCTTCTATCACTGATGCCTCCGGAAGATGCTGCATTTCATTATGCTGGTTTCTGAATTTAAGCGGAATAAAAGCATTAAAACCGCTGGTTTCATCTTGGAGTTGGCGTAAGCGTTCCATATGATCTACCCTGTGCTCATACTTTTCTATATGTCCATAAAGCATAGTGGCATTGGTAGGAAGTCTCAATGCATGTGCAGACCTGTGGACTTCTAGCCATTCTTCTGCACTGCATTTACCTCCTGCTATCTCCTCTCGTATATCGCTATGAAAAATCTCAGCACCTCCTCCAGGCATAGAATCTAATCCTGCCAGCTTAAGCTCCTTCAGTCCTTCCGAATAAGTAAGTTTAGCTTTTTTTAGAATGTAATGAATCTCTACAGGAGTTAATGCCTTAATATGCAATTCAGGTCTGTGTGCCTTTATAGCTTTGAATAAATCCTTATAAAAATTAAAATCTTGTTTAGGAATTACACCACCAGTAATATGCACCTCCGTGACCGGTTGTCCATCATATTTTTTTATAGTATTCAGGATATCCTCGATACTATATTCCCAACCCTGCTCACGGTGTTTAATGAGTTTAGAATAGGAACAAAATTTACAGGTATAAACACAAATATTAGTAGGCTCAACATGAAAATTACGATTAAAGTAGGTATTGTCTCCGTGTTTTTTATTACGAATATAATTGGCTAGAGTACCCAGATACCCAAGGCTGCCATATTGATACAGATAAACTCCCTCATCAAATGAAACACGCTCATTACTGAACACTTTCTGAGCTATATCTTTCAATTTATTATCGAGACCTAAATCGTTTAACAACGATTCTATAGAATTCTGGATGGCGTTCATTTACAATACTTTGAATTACAACAAAAAGTTGAGTTCAAAAGTAAACATTCCACTATTAATAATGAATTAAATCTCGGGCAGTTGAAGGGCGTGGAGAAGCTACAAGTAGCCTATGCATATCTATTAAGCCTCTTTAACAGCCAATTTAAAGCCAACGCCATGAACATTCTGAATTTCAATATTTGGGTCATCTTTGAGATACTTGCGCAACTTGGTGATATACACATCCATACTTCTTCCTGCAAAGTAACTATCATCTTTCCAGATTTTCACCAGCATATCTTCTCTCCTTACCGGTTGATTGATATGTTTTGCGAGATATTCTAGCAAGGCAGCTTCTTTCTTCGTGATAGCGGTAATCTTATCTCCATGAAGTAATTTCAGTTCATCTACTTTTAAAGTGAATGCACCCATATTAAACTCCTTGATTTCTGGCGCTAATGGCTTACTCCTCTTAAGGATGGCCTCCATACGCATAATCAATTCATCAAAATTAAAAGGCTTGGTGATATAATCATCCCCCCCCACGGTAAAACCTTTCAACTTATCTTCTTGCATCTCCCTGGCAGTGATAAAAATGATGGGAGTATCATCTTTCTTGTCTCTAATCTCTTTAGCAAGCGTGAATCCATCTTTTTTAGGCATCATCACATCCAATAAATAAATATCAAATTTATCTTTAAATATAGCACGCTCTGCATCTAAGCCATTAACACAATGAATAACATCATACCCTTTATCTATAAGATTATCTTTGATAACAAATCCAAGATTCGGATCATCTTCTGCTAATAAAATTTTCACTTTGCTCATTGAAGTAAAATTTAAAAAATGAATACTTTATTTATCTGCTGTTGTAACATTATGAAACCATATCAAAAAGGTAGTACCCACTTTAGGAATACTATGCAACGCAATCCTCCCTTTGTGTAATTTAACCATATTCTTCACATAAAACAACCCCAAACCAAAACCCTTCACATCGTGCAGATTTCCACTTGGTACTCTGAAAAACTTTTGGAAAATCATATTATGCGAATCTCTGTCTATCCCCTTACCGTTATCCTTCACTGCTATTTCAATTCCCTTGTGTTTATTTTGTGTACTTAGCTGAATAAGAGGAACTTTATCGCAATACTTAATTGCATTATCAAGTAAATTGTATAATATATTTGTTAGATGAACTTCATCTGCAGATATAACCGTATTCTTTGCATTTAAAGAAATTTGCAACGTTCCATTGAGTTCAGAAATACGAGGTTCGAAATTCTTAATTACCCTATTAATAAGATCGTGCACATCAACATCTGTAAGATTCAGCTGCAACTTGTTAGACTCAATTTGCGATACCTGCAAAACAGACTCCACCTGACTCTTAAGTCGTTTATTCTCTTCACTGATTATCGTTGCGTAATGCTTTAGTCGCTCTGGATTATTAATGATATCATCCCGCATAAGCACATCACTGGATAGTGCAATAGTAGATATTGGAGTCTTAAATTCATGGGTCATATTATTTACAAAATCATTCTTAATCTCACTCAATTTTTTTTGACGAAGAATCACCAAGATAGTATATGTAAAAAACCCAATAACAACCAATAAAACCACGGAGAAAAATATTAATAGCTCCAAATCTTCATGCAGATAAGTTCTTTGCTTAGGAAATAAAACACCGATATAATAATTTTCAGATGGCTTAGCTTTCACGCGTAATCGCTTAATCTTACCTATCTTATCGAGATCAACATATCTACCGTAGTAGAACGAATCTGTTGTGCATTCAAAAATTCCATATTCAAAATCTGCATTTAAATTCTGATTTCTGGATTCAATCACCAGATAATTCTCCAGCATAGATACATTAACGGGAGAACTAAAATCTATGGTGTAATAATTGGAAGACTTCCTGTTTATACCATCCAACTGAACTTTGTATTTTGAATCCTGTATCAGACGGTCTGCTACACTTTTCAAAGCTACATACGCCCTATGGTTAAACTGCTGCTCCTTGAGGTCTATTGCTTTTTTTATCCAGAAAACCTGTGTAGCTATAATTCCCGCCAAGGAGATGAATGCTAATAATATAATATTTCTAATTGCTGCACGAGCCATAACTTAAATATAAGGCTATTGGCTAATATACCCCTTGTATTAACAATAATTTATGAAAAAAAAGGATTAATCGTCGATATGCTTTAACAGATACAGTATTGCTTTAAAAACAACACAAAGCAGATTGAGTAAAAAATAAAAAATAAATACTAAAGCTGTCAAACGCTGAAGTTCTTCGGTATCGCCATAAGAAAACTCAGAAATAAAATTCCCGGATATGTAAATATAAAAAGCAATACCGACCAGAACAAGAAATGAAAAAGATGTATACTTCCACCAATTTTTATGAAAAACACCTAAAATCGGATTGTAGGAACAAAAAAGAAAAATGGGAGATAAAACCATATTCCATGCCTGCATGGACCTATGGTTGAAAAGAAAACAATATAACGCGCAACAAGAAACAAGTAATACCGTAAAAAAACCCTGATACAAAGGATTTATCGATCGTATGTCAAAATATGTACTGTTGCCAGAGTTCATCTATTAAGAAACATAAAAAATATATAAAATGTTTAATCTCGACAATAACACAAGGATGAAAAGCAAATTAGAGCGCTGAATTACCCGATTTTTCTATTTTGTTTGTGTAATTTTATAGCTGTGATGAGCACAAAGTATACTGAATCAAACACAGACCCAAGATTAGAGGCCTTTCGGCGTCTTTTAGATATTATGGACGAGCTTAGGGAGCAATGCCCATGGGATAAAAAGCAAACTGAACAAACCCTGCGTAAATTAACTATAGAGGAAACCTATGAACTCTCTGATGCTATTATTACAGAAGACTGGAAGTCAATCAAAGAAGAGCTTGGAGATTTATTCTTACATCTTGTTTTCTATTCGAAGATTGGAAAAGAAAAAGGACAATTTGATGTGACAGATGTATTGAACGGAATTGCAGACAAGCTGATATTCCGTCATCCACATATATACGCAGACCCAACTACAGGAGAAACGATAAAAGTAAGCAGTGAAGAAGAAGTATTGAAGAATTGGGAAAAACTAAAACTAAAAGAAGGTAAAAAATCCATCCTCGAAGGTGTACCCAAATCTCTGCCTCCTATTACCAAATCACATCGCATACAAGATAAAGTTAAAAATGTTGGCTTTGACTGGGATAATAAGGAGCAAGTCTTAGACAAGGTAATGGAAGAATTGAAAGAGTTAGACGAAGCTGTCGTATCAAATAATCAGGAAGAAATTGAATTAGAATTTGGAGATGTATTATTTGCCCTCATTAATTACTCTAGATTTATAGATGTGGATGCAGAGCGTGCATTAGAAAAGACCAATCAAAAGTTTATTAAACGATTTCAATGGATGGAAAAATATGCTACTGAAAAGGAATTAAATATGCAAGAGATGAATTTAACCCAATTGGATGAACTATGGAATATGGCAAAGGAATCCCTGAAAGCAGAAAATCTATAAATTGACCTATCTAAAAAAACATAGAACACTCCTTACAGCCATTTTAGGTATCTGTTTACTTGGTGTGAGTATTTTGTTAGACAGCCTGCAAAGTTTATCACCAAATATATACAGAGCCAAATCTATTATTGAATACAACTTACAAAACACAGAGACAAATGTAGTCAAACTCATACAATCCAAAGAGCTGCTTGGAGCGTCAGACAACTATATAAAAATAAAATCTATTCTTGAGCAACATGATATAACAAACAATTTTGAGATATTTATTTACAAGGATAACATACTCAAATATTGGTCAACAAATGCATACATCCCTGACAACATTAGAAAGATTTCCGAAAGTAATCTGCATTTTATAAAAGAAGGCAATGGCTTCTTTGAAGTTCTTCATAAAGAATCTCAAGATAAGAGAACAAATATCTATGCAATAATTCCCGTTTACTTTCAGTATAGCACCACCAATAAGTTTCTAAATAATGGATTTGCCTGGAATCATCCTTTTTTAAAGCGGTTCATCATATCCAATAAAGAAGCAAAAAAAACGATAGCCATTCAAAATAAAGAAGGAGACTACCTGTTCTCCATTCGACCATCTGACCAAATTTCATCTGTATACAACCCCTATCTTTTATTTGTTGAAATAGCCGGACTAATACTTCTATTTTGGTCATTCTACCAGATTAGCCGTAATCTTCTGATTCAAAGAAAGTATTATCATGCACTTACGTTAATCATTTTTATTGCTGCAGCTACTGACATCTTATTTAACGGCCAACAACTCTTCTCTATAACCAAAGCATCCCTACTCTTCTCTTCCAATCTCTATGCCTCTACATCACTTGGTGCGACACTTGGTGCCTTATTAATCAGAACATTTTTGCTAACGTGGATATTTTCGCTGATAAGATACCTGCCTATCAAGGCTATTCCTATCAAACACAGAAACTGGCTATTTGCACTTCCGGTTTTTGTTTTCTTTCTATTAATTTATACCTACCAGAGTGTTATACAAAACTCTGTAATCAGCTTCAATTTCTACCTGATTAACACACTCGATAAGTATACTATTGTCAGTCTAATTATTTTCGGTTTATGCTTTTCATCTCTGATATTTATAACTAAATGGATATTTGAAGAAACCCTTGATGATAATTACTTTTTTTATGTTTTACTATTTATAATTCTTGGAGGAGGTATAGGATACTTCTCAGGTATTTTCAATGGAGCAATTTACACCCTCTTCCTAACGCTATGGATAAGCACCTTCTTTTTATACTTTCACTATGAGAAAACCTTATTCAAAGAAAATAAAAAATACCGATTCCTATCTAATCTGATATTGCTCTCTTTAATTTCTTTTATCTCATCCGTGGTAATTATATACAATACCACACAAAAAGATTTAGAGAAACGAAAATACAGGATGGAGGAATTAGTATCCGAACGTGATGCCGGAGAAGAATACAATATAACAGGCAGTGAAAAACAAATCAATACAGATAATTTTATTATATCTTATTTTAAGAACCCATACCTATCTAGTGTAAATGTTGAAAATCGACTTAGTGCCAAATATTTCAAAACACTTTTAAAACGATACAGTATCATCTATTATTGTTTTAATAAAGAGGGGAAACCACTTATGGGCTCCTCTCAGAAGGAATTCTACAAACTAAATAATATCCGATTTTACAGCAAAGCAAAAAAGATTTCTAAAAATTATTACTACTTGTCGCTAAAAGAGAATGGAGAAAAATATCTTGGATTCTTCCCTTTATATGAAAACTCTAATTTACTGGGCTACTTATGCATAGAGTTTGTGCCTAAGATTTTCAGCTCTTACAGCGCCTATCCGGAATTACTGTTAAAGCAAAAAAACTACTATGATGAAGAATTTGATAATTTTTCTTACGCTATATATAATAAGAGATATTTAGTGAAACAAAGAGGAGATTATGAATATCAGGTAAGCTTCAATTTCCCCTATAAGAAAAACTCAGAATTTAGTTATTTAAAAAGCAACGGATACAATCATATTATTTACTCCAACCAGGAGAAACAGGTTGTATTATCTGAAAAAAATCAACCTGCCTTAAATACACTTTCTGTATTCTCCTATATGGTAGTGTTCTTTTTATTGTTTTTTATTTTAATGGATATCCTCGGATTCTCAGATAGATTTTGGGGAGAGAATTCTATTCGGAATTTAATTCAAGGAAATACACTGCAGAAACAGATACAGAATTCTATGATTGCCCTCGTACTATTTTCACTTGCCATCATTGGAATAGTAACCATGGTATATTTTCAATACCAGTATAATATCTACCAAAACAGCCGACTCCTTAAGAAAGTAAATTCGGTTATGAAGGATTTTAGCCAATATTACATTGAAGAATACCCCACTTATGGTTCAGCTACCTTTGAAAAGGTGGTTCAAAAAAAAGTGAAAATTCTATCTAGCATACATGCTTTGGATATTAATATTTACAACACAAGAGGTGAATTGGTTCAAACCTCTCAACCTGAAATTTTCAAACGTAATCTTATTTCTAACAAAATAGATCCTGACGCCTACCTAAACCTTATCATCAGAGAAAAATCTAAATACATTCATGATGAGCATATAGGAAAACTAACCTATTTAAGCGCCTACCAGCCTTTTAGAAGTAATGGAAAAATATTGGGGTACTTCAATTTCCCTTATTACGGTAAGCAAAAAAGTTTTCAAGAAGATATTTCCTACTTCTTAGTGGCGCTAGTAAATGTCTATGTTGTTTTTCTTATCGCAGCAGCCATTCTGGCTGTAATCTTATCACGCTCTATTACAAACTCATTAAAAATTATTTCAGATAATATTCGAGGCGTACAACTTGGGAAATCTAATTCTTTCATAAGCTGGAAAAATGACGATGAAATCGGACTGCTCGTAAAGCAATACAACTTAATGTTAGCCGAGTTAGAAAAGAGTGCCGACCTATTAGCCAAATCTGAACGCGAAGGAGCCTGGAGAGAGATGGCTAAGCAAGTGGCGCATGAAATTAAGAACCCGCTTACACCGATGAAATTAAGCATACAACACTTACAGAGAGCTTTAAATGACAAATCACCAGATGCACTGGAACTCACTGAGAAGATAACGCACCGCTTAATTGAACAAATTGATAACCTTTCCAATATTGCCTCTGCATTTTCTGATTTTGCTAAAATGCCACAGGGTAACTTTGAAAAAATTGCTATAGCACCCATTCTTGAATCCGCCGTAGATTTATTCAGGGAAATAGAGGATACTCGTGTTTATGTAATTTATCCTGAAGAAACTAGTTATGTCTTTGGAGATAAAGAGCAGCTCATGCGGGTATTTATTAACCTAATAAAAAATGCAATTCAGGCTATTCCTGAATATACACAAGGCCGGGTAGATATTTCTATAGAAGAAAAAGACAACTCCTTTATTATTTCAATAAAAGATAATGGTGTGGGTATTGCAAACGAAAAAAGAACTCATATTTTTGAGCCTAATTTTACCACCAAAACATCCGGCACAGGTTTAGGCCTTGCCATTAGTAAAAACATTATAGAACGAATGAATGGGAAGATATGGTTTGATACCGAAGAGAATAAATACACCATCTTTTACATTCAGCTGCCAAAACAGGAATCATGAAACAAGAGCAATCCTTTAAACTATTTGAAAAAGCAAAAACACTAATGCCCGGCGGTGTTAACTCACCTGTCCGCGCCTTTCGTTCAGTTGGTGGTAATCCAGTTTTTATGAAATCCGGAAAAGGATCTAGGATTACCGACGAAGACAATAATGAATACATAGACTTCTGCTGTTCCTGGGGGCCATTAATTCTCGGACATACCCATGCAGCTATAGAGAATGCTATTATTGAAACTGTAAAACACGGTACTTCTTTTGGTGCGCCTACAGCCTTAGAAAACAAACTCGCTGCATTAATTATAGACAACCATTCCTATATTGAAAAAATACGCTTTGTAAGCAGTGGAACTGAAGCAGTGATGAGTGCATTACGACTAGCACGCGGCGTAACGGGTAAATCTAAGATTATAAAATTTGAAGGATGTTACCATGGACATGTAGATGCCTTACTGGTAAAAGCAGGATCCGGATTAGTAACCTTTGGTGAATCCTCTTCGGCCGGCGTACCTGCTGCCTATGCAAATGAAACCATTGTACTCCCCTTAAACAATGTAGAATTGGTTAAGGAAACACTGGAAAAACTGCATCATGAAATTGCTGCAATTATAATAGAGCCTATACCGGCTAATAATGGTTTACTGCTGCAATCCCATAAATTTCTGGCACACCTCAGAGCACTATGCACACAATATAATGTGCTTTTAATCTTTGATGAAGTTATATCCGGATTCAGAGTGGGATTTGAGGGAGCTGCAGGACTATACAAGATTAAACCGGACATTATCACTTTTGGTAAAATTATTGGCGGTGGTATGCCTGTAGGTGCTTATGGTGCGAACGCAGACATTATGTCGCACATCTCTCCGGAAGGTCCGGTGTATCAGGCAGGCACCTTAAGCGGAAACCCTGTAGCTATGGCTGCCGGAGTGGCGCAACTCAGCGAATGTCTTAAACCACACTTCTACCAGGAACTACAGCAAATGACCGACAGGCTAGTGAATGGAATCCGGAAACATATTAAAGAGAAAGGATATGATATCACTATTTATAATATCGGATCGATATTCTGGTTCGCTTTCTCTGATATGACCCACCTTACCAGAGCTGATCAGATTGATTCCGGTAAAATGACGTTATTCTCTAAGATTTACCATCACTTACTGGACAATGGCATTTACTTCGGACCTTCAGGCTACGAAGTCGGCTTTGTTTCCAAGGCTCATACGGAAAAGGATATTGACAAGACGATCCAGGTAATGAACGCCGCATTTGATGCAGTGATGGGATAACAAATTCTGCCACGAAAATCTTGGCAGAATAGCTTTTATTTTCAAGCAGATTCTGCAATAAGCACTGTGAGTATTTAGAAATATTATCAGCCCCGTGAATAAACTATAACTTAAAAAACTTTTTATTCATGCTTACGATAAAATTGTACCCAAGCCATTTGTTCAAGAAATCATAGAGTTTAGCATCCTTACCTGCCATATATCTCAATTTATTTTTACCATCTGTTGCTGCTTCATAAATCACCTTTGTAACAACACTTGCTGGAGATGCGTTTTCTACCATTTTTGGAAAAACAGAAATGATCTTATTTACAATATTTTGATACTCCGTTAAATTTTCATTATTATTAAAATCAAATGAGCGACCTGCAAAGTCTGTGGCAATTGCTCCGGGCTCTACTATTTTAACCTTTCCACCGAATTGTTCAACTTCATATCTAAGAGACTCTGAAATACCTTCAACAGCAAATTTAGTTCCGTGGTATAATGATCCTAAAGGGAAAGTCATTTTTCCTCCCATAGATGAAACATTAATTACTATTCCATCTCTGTTTTTACGAAAATGAGGAAGTATTGCCCTTGTTACATCTAACAATCCAATAACATTCGTATTGAATTGACGTAATATCTTCTCTCTCGGAAATGACTCTAATGGTCCATAAGCTCCATAACCAGCATTATTAAGCAATATATCGATACTTCCAAAACTTTGAATACCACTTTGTATAGCATTTCCAATTGAGTCTAAATCCAATACATCCAATCGAGTAACTAATACATTACTTAACTGATTCAACTCCATCTCCTTTTCGGGACTTCTCATTGTAGCTATTACATTCCATCCTTTTGCTTGAAAAAATTTAGCAGTCTCCTTTCCTATTCCGCTGCTTGCGCCTGTAATTAAAATTGTCTTTCTCATTGATTTTTTTGATTGCAAACATAACAGACACAATAAAAACATGCAACATTAGAGTATAGTCTATACTTGATACTTATTTTTCAACACAGTATATTTGCATTATGTTGATAAATGAAATTGCTAAAAGAACAGGGCTATCAACCCACACCATTCGCTTTTATGAAAAGTGTGGATTAATTGAAGGAAAGCGTGATGAATCCGTCAAATCGAATAATTACTTTCATTACCATGAAGACACGATTGAAAAACTTGAATTTATAACAGATGCCAAATCTGTTGGGTTTACTATTAAGGAAATAGGTCAAATTATTGACGCCTGGTACAATAAAAAATATACCAAGAAACAAAAACTTGAACTATTAAATGACAAGTTGATTTCGTTAGAACAAAAGATGAAGGAGATTAGAGAAATGAGAAAAAAGATCCTCCAATTTAAGGAAGATGTTTTAAATGACCGGTGCTAGTTATCTGAAAGAACTCTAGGGAATAGAAAACTAAGTTTTAAAAGCTATCATTCCACGATAATCTTAGCAGAATAGCTTTTAAATCGACATTACCGATAAGCATTAAGCTTTTTTCTCGTACTTTTGTGAACCTTTTCAAGGAAGGATAATTATTACGGTATGATCAAGAAAACAGGAATTTTGTTAGTCAACCTCGGCACTCCCGACAGTCCGAGTAATAGTGACGTTTTTAAATATCTGAATGAATTCCTTACGGATGGCAGGGTGATTGATTTTCCATGGCTGGCAAGACAACTCCTGGTTAGAGGTATTATTGTACCTTTACGCTACAGAAACTCCGCTAAAACCTACAGAGAAATCTGGGATGCAGAACGTGGCTCCCCATTAAAATTTCATACAGAAGATTTAACTGCAAAAGTTCAAACCAAACTTGGAGAAGACTATATCGTAGAAATGGCAATGCGCTATCAGCAACCATCGATTGAAAACGCCTTAGAAAAATTTAAACAAGAGCAGGTACACAGAATCGTTGTACTCCCTTTGTTTCCACAATATTCTTCTGCCTGCAATGGCTCTGTAATAGAGAAAGTACAACACATTACTTCCAAGTGGCTAACTATTCCGGATCTTAAGCTTATCCACTACTTCTATGACCATCCCAAATTCATTGATGCATTTGTAGCCAGAGGGAAGCAATATGATTTCGATGCCTACGACCATATTTTATTCAGCTACCATGGATTGCCGGCAAGACATTTGAAAAACGGAGATCTTAGCAAATGCCACTGTCTAAAGAAAGCAGATTGTTGTGCTAAAATAGAAACCATCAACCAGCATTGCTACCGGGCACAATGTTTTGAAACAACAAGGCTTATTGCAGAAAAACTGAACTTACCCAAAGATAAATTTACTGTTACATTTCAGTCGCGTCTCGGTAAAGAAGTATGGCTCGAACCGTATACCGTTAATGTAATCCCAGACCTTGCCAAACAAGGAAAGAAGAAGCTATTGGTATTTTCTCCAGCCTTCGTAGCAGATTGCCTAGAAACACTCTTTGAAATTCAGACAGAGTACCTGGAATTGTTTGAAGAGCATGGCGGAGAAAGTATACAACTGGTGGAAAGCCTTAACAGCAGCGATTTATGGGTAGATGCTGTATGTGACCTGGTAAAATAATCCAGTCGGATAAAAATATCCTGCGTTTTTATGGAATCTTGAGTATTTCTGTATCTCAATAGTAAAACCAGACTATGCGTGTTTTACTTCCGGATACTATCTACCACATTTACAACTATGCTATAGAGGATGAAAATCTATTCATCGAAGACAGTCAGTATATGTTCTTCCTAAATAAATATGCAACCTATTTAAATCCAGTTGTAAAGACCTATGCCTACTGTCTGATGCCTAATCATTTTCATCTATTAATTAAAATAAGGCAGGAAGCAGAACTACAGAGAAGAATAGTGGCCACAGACAAAGCTGAATACATTATACAAGCCTCACAGTTATTTTCTATGCTCTTTAACCAATATACACGAGCGTATAATAGGCATTACCAGAGAAAGGGTTCCTTATTTCATCCTACTATCAAAGTTAAAGCCATAGCAGACAGGCACGAACTTGCGAGTACAGTTCATTACATTCATCAAAATCCGATACACCATCAATACTGTCAAAACTTGAACGAATGGTACTGGTCGTCTTACCACACCTATCTGAACACAAAGAAAACTTTATTGCAAAAAGAGGAAACACTGCAATGGTTTGGAGGAAGTGAGGCTTTTAAGGCAGCACATGATGTACAAAAAAATAGATTTTTTAAAGCGGCCTAATCCGTTTTGTTGACTAACAGATACATAACTGCCATCCTAATGGCAACGCCATTTTCTACCTGATCAAGAATAATAGAATGTTCACTATCAGCAACATCACTCGTAATTTCCACACCTCTATTAATTGGTCCGGGATGCATAATTACAATTTCTTTAGAAAGCTTATCGAGGCGCTGCCTGTTTACACCATAATACAAAGCATACTCCCTGAGAGAAGGAAAATATTTGGTATTCTGGCGTTCTAACTGTATTCTTAAGATATTAGCCACATCGCACCATTGTAAGGTTTCCTCTACATGATGTGAGATATTTACCCCGAGAGATTGAATATGTTTAGGTATTAATGTAGGAGGGCCACAGAGTGTAACTTCTGCCCCTAATTTCTTTAGACAGAATATATTGGACAATGCTACTCTTGAATGCATAATATCACCGATGATAGCAATTTTTTTACCTTTTAGCGAACCGAGCTTTTCTTGCATGGAATAAGCATCCAATAAAGCCTGAGTAGGATGTTCGTGCGTACCATCTCCTGCATTTACAATATGGGCATCTATTCTATCCGATAGATAATGTGCAGCGCCTGGGCTGGGATGACGCATCACTATCATATCTACTTTCATGGAAAGTATATTATTTACAGTATCCAACAAGGTTTCTCCTTTTTTAACAGAGGAGGAGGAAGAGGAAAAGTTAATTACATCAGCAGATAATCTTTTCTGAGCCAGCTCAAAAGAGATACGCGTTCGGGTAGAGTTTTCAAAAAAAAGATTGGCAATCGTAATATCCCTCAAGGTTGGTACCTTTTTTATCGGGCGGTTAATAATCTCCTTAAATTGGGTGGCAGTGTTTAAGATCAATTGAATATCATCTAACGTTAAATGCTCAATTCCGATGACATGTTTTGAACTTAACTGACTCATTTTTTAGTGGTATAAATTATTAATAGACTTAATGATCATAAAAGATTATTCCTTAAATTTTATTCTGTTTAACAAACAACACCTTATTTTCTGATACTTCTGCAGCCCATTGCACTTCAACATCTACTGCCTCAATAGTATCTACAACGCGACCAACAAAATCGGGTTGTATAGGAAGTTCTCTATTAAAGCGTCTGTCTATCAACACCAGAAGTTCTATTTTTTGTGGACGACCAAAAGATAATAAAGCATCTAAAGCAGCACGAATGGTTCTACCGGTATACAAAACATCATCAATCAATAATACATTTTTACCCTCCATCTGAAAATCTATTTCTGTCTGCTTAGCGTTCAGTGACTTACCGCGACGAAAGTCATCGCGATGAAAGGTGGTATCCAACCTCCCAAAAGGTATTTCTTTTTGAGTTAATTCCAGAATCTTGGCATGTATCTTTTCAGCCAATAAGACTCCTCTTGGCTGAACACCAATGATTACAGTATTCTGAAAGTTAATAGATTCGATGACTTCCCTGCTCAGCCGCTCTATGGTTAGCTGGATTTGTTTACCGTTTAAAAGTATGGAATCCGACATCTATACAAATCTATGAATTTTTTAGCAAACCTTAGATTTTTTTTCGTTTTCAGGTAGTAAATCCGCTTCATCTATTAATTATTAGGGACTTCTGATTTGGTATTATTCATTCCTAAAGACTATCACATCATTAAAGCTATCCGCAACAACTTTCTTATGTTTATCAATTTTATCTGCTAATATCATTTTGGATAATTCATTAATCAGCAACTTATTAATCAGTCTTTTTAGGGGTCTGGCGCCATACTGTGGATCATAACCTTCTCTTGCAAAATAAGCCACTAACTCTTCTGTATATTCCAGCTGTATATCCATAACTTCTAATTGTTGCTGTAGATTAACCAGTTGAATTCTCACAATAGCAGTGATATCATCCCTCAATAAAGGTTTAAACATAATTACTTCGTCAATTCGATTGAAAAACTCAGGCTTTAATACCCTTTTGAGTGCATCAAAAATTTGAATTTTAGAAGTTTCAGTTGCAGAAAAAATCTCGCTTTCTGTTTTTACATTTTCAAAATTTTGCTGTATCAAATGAGAGCCAATATTTGAAGTCATTATAATAATGGTATTTCTAAAATCCACTACTCTCCCTTTATTATCTGTTAGTCTGCCATCTTCTAAAACTTGTAACAAAATATTAAATACATCCGGATGCGCTTTCTCTATCTCATCCAATAAAACTACGGAATAAGGATGATTACGGATTGCCTCTGTGAGCTGCCCCCCCTCTTCATATCCTACATAACCCGGAGGAGAACCTATCAAACGGGAAACACTGTGTTTCTCCATATACTCACTCATATCTATACGAACCATTGCCTTTTCGTCATCAAATAATAATTCTGCCAATGCTTTAGCCAACTCTGTTTTTCCGACGCCGGTAGTACCGATAAACAGAAAAGAACCCAAGGGCTTTTTAGGATCCTGCAAACCGGCCCTGCTTCTTCTGATAGCATCCGACACAGCTATAATTGCTTCATCCTGACCAATTACACGCTGATGAAGGTGCGCTTCTAACTGAAGTAGTTTTTCTCTTTCCTTTTCCAGCATCTTATTAACAGGAATACCTGTCCATTTAGCTACTACTTCTGCAATATCTTCAGCCGCAACCTCTTCTTTCATCAAACGGCTGCCTTCTTTCATCGCCTTAAGCTCATTTTCCAGCTTTGCTAAATTTTCTTCTTCTGCTTTTATCTTTCCATAACGTAACTCTGCTACTTTTCCATAATCACCATTTCGTTCCGCCTGCTCCGCTTCAAGCTTAAAACTTTCTATATTCAGTTTTGAAGACTGAACTTTATCCAGTATAGTTTTTTCTCCTTCCCATTTCGCGCGCAACTCCATTCTTTTATCGTTCAAATCCGCAATAGTTTTGGAAAGTTCATCTACTTTCGTAGTGTCATTCTCTCTTTTAAGTGCCTCACGCTCAATTTCAAATTTTCTAATTCTTCTATCTAACTCATCCACTTCTTCTGGAACAGAGTCCATCTCCAGTCTAAGCTTTGCTGCTGCTTCATCTATTAAATCTATTGCCTTATCCGGCAAGAAGCGATTTGTAATATATCTGCCTGACAACTCTACTGCGGCAAGTATAGCCTCATCTTTGATAATAACTTTATGATGGGTTTCATAGCGTTCTTTCAGTCCGCGTAAAATAGATACGGCATCTTCAGGACTTGGCTCATTCACCATTACCTTTTGGAATCTTCTTTCCAGCGCCTTGTCTTTTTCAAAGTATTTCTGATACTCTGCCAAAGTAGTTGCTCCTATAGAACGCAACTCACCGCGTGCCAGTGCCGGTTTTAGAATATTAGCTGCATCCATGGCGCCATCACCACCGCCACCTGCACCCACCAAGGTGTGTATCTCATCTATGAATAAAATTATCTGACCTTCACTAGAGGTAACTTCTTTAATAACAGCCTTCAATCGTTCTTCGAACTCGCCTTTATATTTAGCACCTGCAATCAATGCGCCCATATCCAGAGAATAGATAACCTTAGATTTCAGATTTTCAGGTATATCTCCTGAAATAATCCGATGGGCTATACCCTCCGCGATAGCTGTTTTACCAACTCCAGGTTCACCAACGAGAATAGGGTTATTCTTTGTTCTTCTCGAAAGTATATGTAGTACTCTTCTGATTTCTTCGTCTCTACCTATAACTGGATCGAGTTTATTAGACGCTGCTAACTGATTAAGATTTTTAGCATACTTATCTAATGAATTATATGTTGTATCTGCGCTTGGATTATTCACGGTTTGTCCTTTTCTAAGTTCTTTAATCGCTTGTTTTAATTTATCCTCTGAAATATTATTTTGCTTCAATAATTTTGAGGTATCATCGTTGACACTGAGCAAGGCCAATAAAAAATGCTCTATCGAGACATAATCATCTCCAAATTCTTTTAAATAAGAATTCGTTTTTAACAGCACCTGAGATAAAGCTGGTGAAGGATATTTCATACTATCACCGGAAACTGTTGGCTGATTTTTTAAGAGTGCAGCTAATGCAGTTTCAATTTTAAAAGTATCCGCTTGAAGTTTCTTAAATACAAATGGAGTTACGTCCTGGTCTGTATCTAATATCCCCTTTAGCAGGTGAAACGTATCTAAGGAAGCATGCTTATAATCGAATGCTAACTGCTGCGCATGAGCAATAGCCTCTTGTGATTTGATGGTATAATTATTAGGATTCATTTTAATGTTTTGAAGACTATGGCAAAAAATGTACCCTTGTCAAAAAAGCAGTAAAATGATAAAGAAGGTGGAAAGAATGTCTGAAGTTTCTGTGAAAAATATGGCGAATTGTCAGTTAACAGCATCTTCCACGATGAATCGCTCCACTAAAGAACTAATCAAAGAAAAGGTAATGCTAAAAATAGCAGCATCCAGCCATCCGCCTACTGAAAATCCACTCAGCAACTGATCCGCTGACACTACCATAGCAGCACTTATGACTAAAGAAAACAAACCCAACGTTAGACAAGTGATTGGGAAAGCAAAAAATTCTAGCAAAGGCCTAACAAAAGAATTCAACAAAGACAGTACTAAAGCTACCTTTACAGCATCTAATGGACCATCTACCCTAACTATCAATCCAAACTTGGGTAACAGATAGGACAAAGTGATAACGGTTGCTACTTTAATTAAAAATCTGATTATAAACTGCATTCTGATGAATTTGATGCTAATGTATAATTTATTCCGAATATTCAAAAGCAATAATTGACGAGACAAAACTAATAATCAAATAAATTCTTTCTAAATTTCAGTACTTTACGCATCAGAATTCAGGCAATCGAAATACATGCTCAAGCTAAGTGAAAAATTCAAGCGTTTTATACCTTTCTCCATTGTAGAAATAGGATTTCTGATAGTAATAGCCTACCTGTTAATCATCAGAGTATTACTTATTTTCTCTTACAGCACTGACCTCGAGGGACTAGAGTATGTATCTATCCATTTTATACAACTTCTTAAAACCAGCCACCCACTTTATAGCAACCCTTCTGAGTTTCCATTTTTATTATCTGTATACACTCCACTATACCATTATATAATGGCGGGATGTTCCACATTACTATCTATAGATGTTTTAAATGACACACATCAACTCTACATACTTACCAGAACAGTATCATTCCTATTGATTTTTCTAGACTTCTATATTTTAGTTAAAATTTTAGAACTACTTGTTCCTGATTTTAAACCAAGTTTTTTATTTTTTCTATTATTTCTATTACTACTGCCTAAGCATTTTTTTACCTGCAGACCAGACAGCTTTAAAGTAACCTGCTACCTCTTATTTTTACTATTCAACATAAAATATACCCTGACCCATTCTAATAAACACTTCGCGTGGGGGTTTATTTTTTTATTATTAGGCATCCTATTTAAGCAAGATTTAATTATATATGGATTTGCTTACTATGGAATACAACTTCTTCTAACCAAAAGATACAAGTATCTTTTGGCGCCAATTTTATTAATCATCTTACTGGGACTAGGAGTCTGGCTGACATACTTATTCAGTGACATTAATATTCTCCAAAATTTATTAGTCTTTAACTTGCAGTACAACACAGGGGTACACCTTAGTTTTATTGTTATTGTCATTAATATCATCAGACTCATACCCTTAGTCTACTTCACCTATATTAATTTAAAATCTAAAGAAAGAATAACTTATACTATTGCCATAATAAGTACAGTGTATTTTATACTTAGCAACCTAAGCATGCTAAGAGTAGGATCTAATATTAACTATGCATACGAATCTTGCATACTATTATTAATAAATATCTTTTTGTATCAAAAAGAACATATAAATGTGAGACTGGACAAGAAACTAGCTGTTTACACCCTTTTCCTAATCCTCTTTTTAGGAAAACTTCACCTATATGCATATAGCTTCGATAGAAATAATGAGGTTACACAAAAAAGAGAATACTATGAAAACATTGCTTCGTTCAAAGCAATAAAAAGAATTATAAAAAACAACGTAGTATTCTTGCCAAATATGAAGTATACTATATTCTATCCTGATGGACATCTCATTTATGGTTACGACTGGCATTATGAACGATTTATCTCTATCTATTTAAATATGGAGATAAAATTGAAGATGAGTAAAATAAATTATCATCCAACAATGGAAAGTAAATTTATTGTAAATGATATGACACAAAATTACGACCAGTGCTTTAAGAATGGTATTGTAAAGTTCATTGTAATAAATAAAGACCCTAATTCATTAAATCAAATGAGTAAATTCTACCCAAACTATAAAGCATCAGCAGTATTGAATAATTTCCTTGTTTACCAATACCAACCCTAAAGCACATAATGCAAAATTTATCAGTATTAAAAAATGAACATGAACAATAGTATAAAACGCTATTTATCTCCTGTCCGAAACATGCATTTTAGCGAATGGATATTCATTTTATTATTCCTGTATTTTTTAAGTATCGTAGTATTGAATATTTTTTCTTACTCTATAGATATTGGCGGGATTGAATTTGCTTTCTTGAATTACATCCAGCTACTGGATAAAAACGGTCACTTATACTTAAATCCTGACGCCTATCCTTTTTTTGATATTATATACCCACCCTTACACTCCTATACCCTAAAATACCTATTATCTATTCTGCAAATAAACCCTCAGGAAAACATACATGAGGCATTAATAGTAGGCAGATTAATTTCTTTTATCCTTGGTATAATAAATGGATACATTCTTATAAGAATAATAAAACTGCTTATAAGTGAAAATAAAAATAAGATACTGCTGCTTTTGATTGGAATTTTGTTGCTACCACAACATTTTTTCACCTTCAGACCCGATAGTTTTAAGGTAAGCTTCTTTATATTATTCTTATACTTCACTATATCCTATGAGTTTAAGTCAAAGAAGTACAAGCATCTTATTATTGGAACGGTTTGTTCAAGTATCGGAGTATTCTTTAAACACGACTTAGCTATCTACATAATTATATATTACTTAATATCTTACCTGATACTAAGACAAAGAAGCTATCTGATTGCACTTATGCTATTTATACTTGTATTAGTAATTATATTTCTCGCAGGATACTACTCTACCAATGGACTGATACTCAATAATATTTTTTTATACAACCTTCAATACTCATCATCTCCTGGCTTTTCTCTGTTTTTTATAGGTATCAACAGTTTAAAAATGCTACCCTTTTTAATTATCTGCTATTACAATATCCGCTCCTCTGATAAAGCAACTAAACTACTTTCCATCATTGGATTTATATTTTTTATAGTCAGTGAATTAACACTCTTGCGAGCGGGATCCAACCTAAATTACACCTATGAATCTATTATTCTAATGCTCATAAACACAGGTATCTTTTTAAAAGACAGAAAAAGTATTAAATCAAGGTATTATCGATTGATTCTCGTGTTCTACCTACCGATCTTCTGTTTTCACTTTCAAAACCCAACGGTATTCAATAAGAGTATTATTAAATCAGAAAAAATAGATTATCAAAAAAATATAAAAACAAGTAAGGTGTTGAGTGCTATTATCAAACAGGATACGGTATTTTTCAGCAATCCGAAATATATTATCTTTAATAATCAGCTAAATAAAGTCTATGGTTATGATCTGCATTTTGACAGGTATGCAGAACTATACCTTCAAATACCTGTAGATCTAAAGACTTATAATAATAACTCCATTAAAGCATACGATAATTATTTTAAGGCAGGAAGGGTAAAGTATATCGTTATTGAAGATGACAGTATCGCAAAAAAACAAATTGGAAAATTCTATACAGATTATACTTTTTTTAAAAAGACCGAAAATCTATTACTTTATAAGTTTAACACTACCAATACGCCTATTTAGTATATACTTTACTCCAAACAAAATCCATTTGCTATCTAAAGAATTCTTTAAAGGCAAAACTTTTAAGAAAAATAAGTACTTTTAAGACTTAAATAATTACGCTGTTTTCATGTTTCCTCTATTCTCACATACAGAAAGCGAAAAGTCTCTTGAATTTTACAAAAAAAATGGATTTGTAGCCTTAAAAAGCACATTGCCTGTTGAGTATCTGGAATTGATGCGTAAAATCATGTTGGAGCTTATTGAAGAAGAGAAAAATCTGGTAAAAAATCCAGATTATAAGGATTATGGATTTCTGCTTTGTGCTCCTTACTATGCAGATAAGTACCCTGAGATTTTAGAAATTCTAAAAAATAAGGAAATGCTCTCCTTGGTAGAATCTATATTGGAGAAATGGTTTACTATTTACCTATATAGCAATAACTGTATTCCCCCAAATAATGGCGTAACTAAAGCGGTAAGAATACATGTAGATACGCCGAGAATTATTCCAGAATATGATTACATTCTCGCTTCAATAATTTTACTTGACGACTTTACAGAAGAGAATGGAGCCACATGGGTACTACCTGCATCTCATAATCAGGAAACACCCCCAACAGAAGAATATTTCTATAAAAATGCAGTTCGCTTTACTGCCCCTAAAGGAAGTATACTGTATTTCAATCCAAGAATCTGGCATGCAGCCGGAACGAATAATTCTAGTGAATGGCGCAACTGTCTCATCCTTGCATATTGCAAACCCTGGGTAAAGCAGCGTGTAGATATACCAAGATTCATGGAGCACATTAACAAGGAAAATATACCTGAGGAAACAAAGCAACTTCTGGGCTTTAGAGCGCAAACACCTTCTGATTTTTCAGAGTTTTATGGTGGCGACAAGGATAGAACCTATACACAACCCTTTGTCTAAGCCTTAGCTCCTATCAGATAAACCCAGGTATATCCTGAGCAATTCATCCCACTTTTCTCAAATGCTCTCTGACTAAAAATATTATGTAGTCTTGCTGCGCCCTTAGCGTACAACTTTCCACTTAGTTGAGCATAATGGTGAATAAAGTTAATGGTCTTAAAAAGTATATCATTATTTCTATAGGCTTTTCTTACTCCTACATAATAGGTATACGTTTCATCTGCAGAAGAATCTATGGTCAGACAACCTACCACCTCATTCTCTTTATTATAAATTAAAAAAGCCTCACTAACAGAGTTGCTTCCATCATAATTCTGCCTGAAATAATCAACTAAACTTTGCAACTGATTACTTTTACTAAATCTATCCAATACAACTTTTGGAGTATAAGTTCCAAACGGAATATCTTCATAGGTTTCTTCTACAAGCTCTAAAAATAAACCCAATGTGTCATGGCTTACTTTTTGATAATTATAATCCCCATAAATTACTTTTAAATCATAACTCTGTAAAGACTTTGTGGTATAAGCTCTCAGTATCTCCAGAAGATGCACTGACGTTCCCACTGTGTTCAAACCCTCTTGAATAAAACTACCGGGGTTATCAATCCTTACTCGCAAGAAGTCATAATCCAAAGAGATAATTTCATTTTTTAATAAATGGAAATCATTAAACGAACTATCTAAAGCAATTCTTCCGAATTTAGCACCTAAAATATCACTCTCTCCTTTTGAAAAAATTATCATAAATAATACAAGGTATAAATTTGTCTGCAACTCCAAAGTCAAATACCGTTTACAAATATAGTCTAATTGGAGAATAACAGATAGTTTCAACTAAAACTGATAAAATAATCTCTATTTTTTATTACTTTACACTTTCAGGTTATTGCCTTTATGGAATTATCCATTGTTATCCCTATATATCGCTCAACAAAGCATATTTTATTGCATGCCAATGCAATAATTGACACCCTGTACGCAAAATATAATTCTTTCGAAATTTTATTAATCATAGATAATGATGAGCATATAGAAGAAATAGACGAGTTAAATAAATTACAACGGCAGTATAAAGAGATAAGAATTCATCGATTAGATAAAAATTATGGTCAGAGTTTTGCCACTCTTTGCGGCTACCATCTCGCAAAAGGAGATTATATCTTAAGTATTGATGAAGATATGGTTAAATACATACCATTGATTTGCTCAAATTCAGAGTACCGTTCGTTTGATGTCTACTATTGGTTTTATGACAAAGACGAAATGTATACCTCCGGTACCCGTAAAATATTCAGCAACTTATTTAAACTGCTGCTTCACCGTCTCTACAGTTTTCACAGAAATTCTACCTTCCGAATTATACCAAAATCCTTCAGAGATAAGATTCTAAATAAAAAATATATCTTCTGGAACACGGACATTATCATCTTTAACAACACTAAAAAGGTTAGTGGTATGCAGTTCACGCTAAATGACGTAAAAGACGATGAATCTGGGTATAACTATCTTAAATTAATCCGCCTGGCACTTGAAACATTCTATGGTCAAAATATCATTCTGATGAATTTTATTCTTGCATTGATACCCGCTTTATTCGTTTTATTAGCCAGTAAAAAAATTGCCACAACGCTTATAGCATACATTATAAGCAACATCATTCTGCAAATTTTATTATTCCTATCGTTGAAATTTACCAATAAAACCATTGATAAAATAATTAAGGCATTACAACCTCAGCTTATTTAAAACGATACTTAAAAAGATTAAAAACAAATTCTAATATTGTTTTTATACCGACAAAACTGCCTCTGCGCTCATTTTTATAGAACACAGTAGAGACTTCAATGATCTTCAAATTATGCTTTAATGCCTGAATCATAATCTCAGCGTCTGTAAACCAATCATTCGACTTAAGATTCAATCTACTATAAGCTTCTTTGGTAAATATTTTTGGTTTGGAATTAACATCTCTAACAGGAAAATCAGGTTGAAAAAACAAACGAAACATGAAATTATACACCGAAGACAATACAATCCTAAACAGGCCATCATATCTCTTTGAACGATATGTCTTCACTAAATCATAACCACCCATTTTAATAAGCCTATACACCACAGGTATGTCACTTGCTGGCATCTGCGCATCACCATCTATAACTGCTATATATCTTCCACTTGCAGCAGATAATCCGGAGCGCATATCCCAACCCATTCCTCCTTTTTTTTCGCTGGCTAATACCACAATCTCCTTAAATCTGCTTGCAATTTCACGAAGAAGGAAAAGAGTATTATCTGCTGGGTCATTATCATAATTTGCAACGAGCACCAATTCGAAAGTTATATCCAACTCTTTAATCTCATTAATAAGCTGCAATACAAATTGCTCGATAATACTTTCTGAGCGATAGCACAACACAACAACAGATAATTCAACTTCTGAATTAGAATACATTTGACCCAGTGTTTAGGACTAAAAGTACTCACATTTCTGTAATAGATAAAATAAAAATATTAATTTTATAAAACAGCATAAAACTTGTTTAAAATCAAAATAGCTAATCAATCAATAACCGGATTTGCAAAGAAAAACCACCTTTTTTTTCTGGGTGCTGTAATAGTTCTATTTACAATTGCTATTCGGATATTCTACATTTTTTCCTACAATCTCGATCTCGATGGCACTGAATTTTCATTTATCCATTATATACAACAGTTAATGTCCGGATGTCCGCTTTACCTAAATCCGGAACAGTATCCATTTTCAGCAGTCATATACACCCCATTATACTTATATCTTGTTTATGGAATTTGCAAACTATTTTCCCTGAATTACGTACAAGATATTCACTTCATATATGTTATTGGAAGGGTCATCAGCTTAACTTTTATTTTTATAAATCTGATATATCTCGATAAATTTATAAGGCTCAACACCACTGACAAAAATATAAGAATTTCAATTGCAGCACTATTTCTGATACTCATTACAGGTCATGCATATGCTGTAAGACCAGATAGTATGAAAATTTGCTTTTTTACAATGTTCATATTCTATCATTTTGATCATGTATACTATTCTCAAAAGAGATCTTCATTTCTACTTTCATTATTATTTGCACTATTGGCTATTTTAGCAAAACAAGATGTTATAATCTATATCCTACTCATACAATTATGTACTATTCTAATCTTTAAGAAAGTAAAGACAATATTAATATTTCTAATATCTGCCACAAGCTTTGCATTATTGTTTTTTTTATTGTTCCTGATTTATGGAAAATATTGTATTACAAGCTTATTCCACTTCAACTTACAAATCATTTCCAATTACAGTAATTCTTACAACCTCTATGTAATTGCATATAACACCTATAGGCTACTTCCCCTTTGCATTTTATTAGTATATGCCGCCCTATTTAACTTCCAAAAACAACACCTTAAAGTCCTTTGTATTTCAGGCATAATAGCATTCCTACTATCTACCTTGTCTATGCTAAGACCAGGTAGCTATCTTAATTACAGTTATGAATTTATCATCATCAGCATTTTTTTGATAAGCATTCTAGTGAGCCAAAAAATAATTCCCAGACAACTCATAAATTACCTTATCATCTATTTAATGTTAGTGTTTGCAACTGATTTTATCATAAAAATAAAAAGCCTTGAGTACACCATTAAAGGCAAATACCACACGGAATACAAGGATTACCTACTACTTCGAAAGAAAATGTTGCCATTATTACAAAACAATGAACGCTTATACTCAACAGATCTAAAGGCCTGTATTTTTTTTCCTGATAAGAATATTATCTATGGTCATGAATATCATTTAGACAGATCTATTTATGCTTACCTCGGCTTAACCAGTAAATCAAACCTGCTGTTAAACTCGAGTAAAAATTATGATATCTTTTTTGAAAATGGAAGCGTAAAATATATCCTTGTGCTAAGTAATAAAGAAAACAAATATCTACTTCACAAATACTACCCAAGGTATGTGCTTGAAAAAAGAATCGATAATTTTATGTTATACGCTTACCGCAGGTAAAAAGACTTACCGTTTATACAAAGTCCTGTAATAGCTTGACTTTTGCTCCAAACCTTTTTTATTAAAATAGATATCCAATTGTTGCAGTAACTGCGGCTCACGATATCCCAATTGAATTGCCTTTTCAAAGTTAATAACAGCACTATCGTCTTTTAGCATCTTAGAATAACACACACCTAGGTTCACATAGGCAACAGGAAGATCTGGGTAACGCTCTACAAAACGCTTATTAACTATGTACGAAGTCTGAAGATCTCCATAAGAAGCGGCACTCTGAGCATAGTAATACATCGTTACTGAATCTGTAGGATTAATTAAATAAGCATTGCTGAGATACAATGTACTATTTCTGAAATCATTTTTTTCTAAGTACAATTTACCAAGCTCCAGATATGCTATAGCATATAAAGAATCTGCTTCAATTGCCTTCTTGTAATATAAGGCTGCGCTATCCGATTTCCCTAGATTATACCTGTATGTAGAAGCTAGTTTTAAATAAAACTCAGGATAAGATGGCATCAATTCGATAGTGTTTTTATAATAAACAGTAGCGAGCTCTGCCAAATTATGATTCGCATCCTGAACATTTAAACTATCCGCCTCTTTCAAATTATTGGCGTAAATATAATTTGCCAGAACAGATTGATCAAGATATTTAATATCGTGCCCCAACAAGGTAAGCGTATCTTTCCAATAAAAATTTCTACCAATAGTCTTAAATGAATAAGCCGTACATAGCATAAAGAACAAAATGGAAATAAGCTGTTTAAACCCGGGTCTGCCAGAAAAAGCTGTACTACTTAATACCTTCCTGAAAAACACAATTAAAACCATAGTAATAAACCAAAAACTACTTACAAAAAGAGCTCTTTCAGAAAAAATACCTGTGTATGGAATGAAGAGATTCGAGTACAAAAATATAGCAGCAAAATAAGAAAGAATAAATAACCCTAAAATATCCTTTTTGAAGAATAAGATTACACCATAGACAAGCAAACTAAGATGTAGAACGATAGAAAAAACTACGTAAATATCAGCAATGCCAGTGAGCGGAAAGGTATTATATCCATAATAAAAACGAAAGATGGAAGGAAAAACTAACATCTTGAAATGATACATCAATACTTTAAAAGAGGTGCCTAAAATAACCCAAAAGCTCTTTACATCCACAAGAGGATTTTCAAGAATATTTGTTGCTCTCTTAAATCCGCTAAATATTTTAGTAATAACCATTATAGTTATTATAAAGCAAGTAAATAAAAATAAATAATTAAGCTTATTTCGCTTGAAATAACCATAAAATACTGCCATTAATATAAAGTAAGCAATAAAAACAACACCTATAAACTTAGACAATAAGGATAAAGTCAGACATATGAGCGAAAGAATAAGGTATCGCCATTTTAAGTAACTATCATCTTCATTAAACTTTTTTCCAAAAATCAAAAACAGCAAACCAAATATCATACTTAGTATTTCATCCCTGTTCTTTAAAGAGTCTACAACCTCCGTATGTATGGGGTGCACTGCATAAATTATTATCATACCTATTGGTAATAATTTATGTATCCTATCTGCTTCAAAAACATAGGTCAATAAATTATAAAGCAATACCAGGCACAAAGCATACAGTAAAATATTTATGAAATGACTTACATGAGGATTAGCTCCAAATAGCTGATATTCTATTGCAAAAGATATCATTACGACCGGCCTGTAGTCAAAGGACAAACCACCCTTTTTATAATAAGGCTGATTTAAAATCTCTTTTATTCCTGAAACCCCTTTTTGTACAGCAGCATTTCCTGTAACTACTATTTCATCATCCAAACCATAATTATTGGGAATGCTATTACCATATAATACAAGGGACAATATAAATAGCAAGCCATAAATCCATTTTTTGGGTATATCCGTAGCTGCTTGAAACATAAAAAATGGTTTAATAAACAAATATACACTAATTACTTATTTCGTGATTATAAGGACAAGCTACCTTCGAATTTATACAATCTGAAAATTATGAATTGCTTATCTTGCATAATACAAATAAACATCTGGCATGAATACTGAATATAAAGAAAACTATAGAAAACTTGCACTCAACTATTTTACTTTTAAAGCAGGTATGTATACCCAATTACCTTTAGCAGGCATCGCAGGTTTACGCATCACAGCATTAGACGACGAACAGTGCAAAGTAACTGTACCCTATAAATTCCTGAATAAAAATCCGTTTAACACTACTTACTGGGCTGTACTAGGTATGGCGGCAGAAATGGCGAGCGGAGCCTTAGTTCAAATGTACAGCCATAAGTCGGACCCATCAGTTTCGATGTTTGTTACCGCATGCTCCGGAAAATTTATTAAACGAGCAGTTGGCCTTACTACCTTTATTTGTCAGGACGGTTTACTAATTGCTTCTACTATCCAAAATTCTATCGATACCAAAACTGCACAAACCATCAAGAGCCACGTGGAAGGATTTGACAAAGATCAGAATCTTTTAGTAGCATTTGATTTTGAATGGAGTATAAAGGCGAGGAGTAAAAAATAAAAAAGGCCCACATTACTGTGAGCCTCAAGTGACCGCGGCACGAATCGAACGTGCGACCGACTGCTTAGAAGGCAGTTGCTCTATCCCCTGAGCTACGCGGCCAAAATTTTAACACAAATAAGAACTTTTCCTTAACAGGCGTGCAAAGATATTCCTAAATTGACTAATTTCCCAAAAAATTACTTTAAAAATCATGTCGGAGCCAAATGTAATGCTAGAGGAGAGCTGGAAGAATGTCTTATCGGAAGAATTTGAAAAGCCTTATTTCAAAGAATTGCGCAGCTTTCTTCAAAAAGAAAAGGTAGCGGGTAAAATAATTTACCCATTAGGATCCAACATCTTCAATGCCTTTAATTCTACACCATTCCATAAAGTGCGTGTAGTTATTCTTGGGCAAGACCCCTATCACGGCACCGGACAAGCTCATGGCTTATGCTTTTCTGTACAACATGGCATCAAACCTCCACCTAGTCTGGTAAACATTTTCAAAGAACTGAAAAACGATGTTCCTTTTGTAATCCCACCTCACGGATGCCTTCAAAGCTGGACTATACAAGGTGTATTTCTTTTAAATGCGATATTGACTGTTGAGGCCAATCAGCCTGCCTCTCATCAGAAAAAAGGCTGGGAAGTATTCACTAATGCCGTCATTCAAAAATTATCCAAGGAGCGCAGTGGACTTATTTTTCTACTTTGGGGTGCCTATGCGCAGCAAAAATCAGTGCTGATAGACGATACTAAACATATTGTTCTAAAAGCAGCACACCCATCCCCCTTTTCTGCGTATAATGGCTTCTTTGGATGTAAGCATTTCTCCAAAACCAACGAAATACTGATAGAATCAGGCGAAACCCCTGTTAATTGGCAGATTTAAAAAAAACTAAACACAAAAAATACTTTTTAAGTAAAAATGTTTTTTATATTAGTTGTAATCATTTTCAATTAACTATTTATGAGTTCAACTAAATTAATACTTAGTGTATATTTTGTTTGCTTCTTAAGCCTGTCTAAAACCTATGCTCAGCAGGCAGTTCCTGCGGCTGGAGGCGATGCCGTAAGCGCAGATGGATCTGTAGCCTTTTCTGTTGGTCAAGTGGTGTATACTACCAATACAGATGTTGATGGTTCTGTTGCGCAGGGGGTGCAGCAACCATATATTATCTCTATTATTTCCGGTTTAAATCAAAATAATATCCAGTTAATTTATTCTGTGTATCCAAACCCCACCACTAATTTTTTGGTTCTGAATATT
>CANHGL010000015.1 GCA_947460245.1 Sphingobacteriales bacterium | reverse complement strand
CTCCTGGAGTCCAGGTACAGGATTATCTTCTACATCGATAGCACAACCAACAGCAACTGCTGCAGGAACGTATACCTTAACGGTAACGACAACGGCGAATGGTTGTACTGCAAAAGATACAGTAGTAATAAGTTCTGGTATAGTTCTACCAACAGTAAATGCAGGATTGGATCAAACGCTAACATGTACGACTACGAGTGTAACACTTGGCGCAGCAGCAACAGGCGGTAATACCTACTCCTGGAGTCCAGGTACAGGATTATCCTCTACATCGATAGCACAACCAACAGCAACAGCTGCGGGTACATATACCTTAACGGTAACTACTACGGCGAATGGTTGTAGTGCAAGTGATGCAGTTGTGATATCACAAAATATAACAGCACCAGTAGCAAATGCAGGAGTAGATCAAACGCTAACGTGCACAAATCCAAGCTATGTATTAGGTTCAACATCAATATCTGGGAATGTATATTCATGGAGTCCTAGTATAGGCTTAAGTAATTCATCAGTTGCACAACCTACGGTAACTGCGGTGGGCACTTATACCTTAACAGTAACGAATACGATAAACGGTTGTATTAGTTCAGATCTAATTGTAATTTCATTAGATACCGTAAGACCTACAGCAGATGCAGGTTTAACCCAAACGCTAACCTGTGCATCTCCATCTATTACGATAGGCACACCTGCTATATCAGGGAATTCTTATTCCTGGACACCGAATACGGGATTGAGTAATTCAACCTTGGCACAGCCAACTGCAACACAGGCGAATAATTACACTGTAACTGTAACGAATAATTCTAATGGATGTAAATCAACTTCATCGGTATTCATTCGTCAGAATATAAATACAACATCAGCTATTGCTGGTGCAGACCTTGCGCTTACATGCAGAGTATTGAGTGTTTCAATCGGAGGGCCATCAACCCCTGGAAATACCTATTCTTGGTCGCCTGCTGCTGGATTAGATAATCCTACTATATCTCAGCCTACCGCTACAGTGCCGGGTACATATACATTGACAGTAACTAATACATCCAATGGGTGTACATCAAATGATCAGGTAGTAGTAGCTAAAAACGTGACATTACCAGTTGCTGATGCCGGTATTGATAGAACATTAACATGTGGAATAACAAGTATTACTTTAGGGTCGCCTAATACTCCTGACAATACCTATACTTGGTCACCGGCAATAGGTTTAAATGCTACGAATATTGCGCAACCTACAGCTAACGCTACTGGTACATTCCAGGTTACAGTATTTAATAATATAACGGGATGTTTATCTACGGATGAAGTAAGAATTGGTATAGATACGTTGATACCAATTGCTGATGCAGGTCCGGATCAAGCATTTACTTGTCCGCATATACCATTGTCTATCGGAACTCCGTCAGTGCCAAATTATTCTTATTTCTGGATCCCAGCTCAGGGTTTAAATTCAAATAATATTGCTCAGCCACTTACGAATAATGGTGGTGTATTTAGCCTTTACGTAGTAAATAATATAAATAATTGTCGATCCTTAATTGATTCAGTATTTGTAGAGGATAAAGATTGTAATTGCACATTCTTCGTACCTGCGGCATTTACCCCTAATTTTGATAATGAGAATGATGAATTGAAGGCACTTAGGTATTGCAGTGACTTTAAAGACTATAAATTTTCTATATTCAATAGATGGGGAGAGTTAGTATATACTACAACTGAATTCAGTAATGCATGGGATGGATTTTATAAAAATCAATCTATTCAGGATACTTATGTTTGGGTTTTAGATTACTATGATTTGGTAAATAACAGACCCAGGACACAAAAGGGTACCGTTGCATTAATTAAATGACGCTCAGAAATATTATAAAAAAAGCCTTACTTAGTAAGGCTTTTTTTAATTTAAAACGAGCTGATAATTAATTGTATTATGCCGATTAGAAAGCCCAGTACAGCTCCAATTAATTCAATAAATGTAAATTCTTTGGAGGTGATATCCAGTAAAAGTTTTTCCAGTTTCTCATCAGAAAACTGTTCTACTTTTCTTTGAACTAATGTTTGAATATCTAATTTTTGCTCAATCTTATCAATAGAGGTTCCGATAACATTAGGTAGGTTTTTTTCAATCTCGTCAACAATGGTCTTGTGTACACTTTGAATTAATTGATCTGGAACAATGGCATCTAATAGTGCACTCTTTTCTATTCTTTCGCGTATCGCATAGTCTACCCTCAGTGCTATTTCTTCTTTAAAGTTATATAAGGCATCTGTATCTTGTAGCCGATCTTTTATGTCACCAAAATTAATTAGATCGCGTTGTACAATTATGCCTAGTTTTTCTGCAATCCTAGGTTTGTTTTTAGGAAATATTCCTTGGAAGGTTATAAATAATAATTTGAAGGGTTTTCTTGGTCTGAAAAGCATTTTTATGGCCAGCCAATTGGTTATCCATCCAATAAAAGCGCCAATAATAGGGATAGACCAAGTCTTCCAGTTTAAGATATCTATTAAGAGTAACATGGTGATATTTTTTATTCAAATCTTTTACTCCATTCTATTGGATCAGAGTTCCATGATTTTAGAGTGTCAGAATCATCAGGAGTTATATAATGGTTCTGTTCAGCAGCTTGTATCAGGAAGTTGTAATTAGTTAATGTTTTTAATATTACCCCTTCATCGGAAAACCTCTGTTTTGTACGCTCAAATCCATATTTATATATGGCAATCATTCCAATTACTTCAGCACCAGAAGTTCTAAGATCCTGGACTGCTTTTAAAGAGCTTCCACCCGTTGAAATAGTATCTTCAACAACCAACACTCGCTGTCCATGTCTTAATTCGCCTTCTATAGTGTTTGTTAGTCCGTGTTCTTTTGGCTTGGATCGAACATATATAAATGGTAAATTAAGTGCATCAGCAATAATTGCTCCATGTGGAATTCCGGCTGTTGCTACCCCTGCAATACATTCAGTATGTGGAAAATATTCATTTACTAAACTTACAAGGCCCTCTTTTACAAAGTCTCTGATTTCAGGATAGGATAATAATTTTCTATTATCGCAATATACTGGAGATTTTAAACCACTCGCCCATGTAAAAGGTGACTGTGGGTTAAGTTGTATAGCTTTTATTTTTAGAAGATGTTCGGCTAATTTTTCTTTATAAACATTGTTTTCCATAGCAATACTTTTTATGTTTTATATTTATATAATAGATGTAAATTAGTTCTTTTATTGAATGCTCATTTTGTTCAAATGTATAAACTTTTTATCAATAACAAGATAGTTTACCTGTGTCAGAATCCTGCTCATGTGGATAATTTGATGCAAGATGAATTTATTATTAAACCTTTTACAGATTTAAAAAATTTCCAGTCGGTATTGAAGCTGCTTATGAGCAATGTAAATACATCTAATTTTATTTTATTTGGTTTGGATCAGCGTTTTATGTTATCTCAGGTACTTTCCTGTTTTCAATGTATTGAGGCTGCAGGAGGTGTTGTTTTTAATGAACAAGACGAAGTCTTATTGATTTACAGGAGAGGAAGTTGGGATCTGCCTAAAGGAAAAATAGAAGCCGATGAAACTATGAAATTTGCGGCTATTAGAGAAGTAGAAGAGGAGACGGGGCTGAAAGGAGTGGAACTAGTACGTCCGATTCGTTTTACTAAAATAGACAATGATGCAACATACCATTCTTATTTTATCGGAGATACCATTGCCATGAAAGTTTCATTTTGGTATGAGATGAAGGCTTTATCTAATGAAATATTAATCCCTCAGGCAGAAGAAGATATTGAAGAGGTTAGATGGGTGAAAAAAGAAGCATTGGTTTCTTATTTCACAAATATGTATCCTTCGGTAATAGATGTTTTACAGGCGGTAATTTAAGTGAGTATCGATTTCCATATTAAAAGTGTTGGAATAGAAACTAGAAGCCCTAAGGTAGGTAAGCTTGCAGCAAGCTTTTCATCTAATTCAAATTCTGTTGCTAAAATGGAAGCTGTAATCATTGGTGGCATAGCACACTCTATTACAGAGATGGTAGATATCATGTTGTTCTTTTGTAAAATGATAAAGTATGTTATGTAGATTATTAACGGTGCCAAAACTAATTTATAGACAATTCCAATGAAAAAACTTTTCCATGGTATTTCCTTAAAATTTAGATTAAACTGCATACCGATAGAAAATATTGCAAGTGGAGTTACCAGTTTGCCAATACTGGCTAATCTGTTAATTATATTACTATCTATCCAAAAAGACGGAATTACTAGGGCCGCTATAAATATAATAAATGGAGGAAAGCTGATGATTTTTCTTATTATAGCTTTCAAATCATGTTTATTAGATCCAAAATAAGTAGCTACTGAGATGCCTAATGTAGAAAGAATCAGGAAGCTTCCTGGTTGATCAACAAAAATAGCATAAGTCATATTTTTTTCACCAAAGTAGTATTGAATAAATGGATATCCAATGAAGGAGGTATTCCCTAAGCCACAACAAAGGATTAAGCACCCGATTGTTTTTTTATTTAATTGAAATGGTTTTGCAATTGCATATATAAAGATGGCTGCAATAATGAATATAACCCACGCAGCAGCAGCAGGATATAAGATATTATCGGATATTTTTAACTGACTTACTTTTGAAAAAGTTAGGCATGGAATGACAATGTAAATAATAAGTTTATTTATTTTTTTGTAAGAATCTCTGATTTCTGGTTTCAAATAGGTAATTGCCCATCCTGTCAAAAAAATCAGTAGTAGAATTTCCATTTATTACAATTTATACATTTAGGGATGGATGTGGAGATAGTATTCAATTATTCTTTCCTGTTTATTGAATTTTTTGACGGCATTTAATCCCAGGTATTCAATGGCTTCGTCAATAGTCATTTTTGGATGTTGAAGTGCTTTTAGTGGCAGCAATCCAATCAGTTCACTGCCATTGGTATCGATACCATAAACTCGAGCTATTTTTTGTATTTGTGTAAATACGTCTATCAAAGGACTTGCTTCTATGTCTGTAATATTAGTTGATATTTGTGTGCATTGGAATTCTTTCATATACCAACCAATAGTTTTTACATGATTAAATAAATTACTTTCATAGCTATTGTCTTTTTTGTCTCTTATAATTCGTATTTGTTTAGCAATTTCTTTTGCCAGATGTTCATCTTTGCTTTTTAAATTGATGTTGTATGCCAACAGAAATTTACGAGCACCCAGTGCCATTGCACCAAATTGTTGGTTAAATGCTCTTGGTCCATAATCGGGTATCCACTCGTTAATCATCAGCTTTTTCTTTAAGCCTTCATATTCTCCTTTGCGAATATTAGTTAGATTTTTTCGATTGCTTTTTTGTGCTGAATATTCATATAAGTAGACAGGTATTCCTATAGATCCAATTCGCTCACCTAATTTTTTAGAAAGTTGAACAACTTCCTCCATAGAGATATTTTGAATTGGTATTAGCGGACAAACATCACAAGCACCTATTCTTGGGTGTTCTCCCTTATGGGTATTCATGTCAATTAATTCAGCAGCAGTTTTAATAGCATAAAATGCAGCATCTAATACTGCATCAGGTTTTCCTGCAAAGGTATATACCGTTCGATTTGCATCTAAACCTATATCCACATGCATTAGCTTCACATGAGGTGTGTTTGCAATGGATGCCTCTATTGCTTTTATAATATTATGATTACGACCTTCAGAGAAGTTAGGAACACACTCTATGATTTGGTCGGTGGTGGAGAACATACTCAAATATATGAAACGCTAAATTCATTTCACAATATTTACTAATCGTAATCCTTGATGAAACTTTTTACTTTATGTATCCATTCTTCTGGTTTCTCTAACATAGGGTAATGTCCACATCTTTCTATTTTTTCATAGATAGCATGCGGTATTTCCTTTTCCAGTTTTTCTGCGATAGTGCTTATCGCAATTGGATCATTTTGAGCCCAAAGAATATGCGTAGGGATATTTAAATGAGGTAAACTTCCAATCCATCTGTCCCAGTATTTAACCCGTTCGTTGTTGTACTGGCTGATTTTATGTATGATGTTTTTGCCATTGTTTATCATGAGCATATCCCATAATACTTCTATTTCCTTTATATCGAAACTGCTCTTATTATACCACAAAGAGCGCATGGTGCTTGAAAACATACTTTTATTTATGAGTTTAGAGCCATATTTCCCTAATACAGGATGTTTCAGAATTCTCTGGACTAATTTTAATTTTGCTAATTCTATGTGCATACTGCCATTACAAAAGGTAACCGTTTTAATTTTTACCGGCTCATGTCCACGAAGCTTACGAACGATGATTTCATTGGCCACGCTGGTGCCATAATCATGTGCAACTAAATGGATTTCCTTGATACCTGATTTTTTCCATAGTTCCATAGCGATCTCAGCTTGCTCAATCAGAGAATAGGAATAGTTATTTGGCTTGGAAGATAATCCAAATCCTAAATGATCGTGAATAATATAGGAGTATTCATCGGTTAGATAGGGGAGTATTTTGTGGTAATCGTAAGAACAAGATGGATAACCATGTAGGAACGCAATAGTTGTGTTTCCTGTATTCTTGTGTAGGTGAAAAACAGGGTTGCCATACACATCTAAGTATATTCCGTTGTTTTTCCACTCATTTAAAGTCATATTACACCTCCTATTTAAAGTTACACATAGATTGGCTAATGCGCTAAAATTATTTTCACTTTCTTTTTAGCTACTCTTCATATCTTTAAGTAACTTTAAAACATACTATAGTATTTCTATGTCGTTGGAGTTAAATCAATTTTTTGATGCCTATGTTAAGTTCCCTGAACAAGATTTAGCGGATATCACATCTAAGTTTAGAAAAAGGGTTATTAAGAAGAATGAATTTCTTTTAAGACAAGGAGAGACCTGCAAAGATCTGATTTTTGTACAAAGCGGTTGTCTTCGTTTGTATTATATTCAGGATGAGGTTGAAGTCTCTGTTTGGTTTGCACTTAAGCATTCTTCAGCAATAGAGATTTATAGTTATATCAGCGAGACGCCCTCCAACTATTTTCTTCAAGCTATAGAGGATACAGAGATACTATATCTTTCAAAAAAAGAATTGGATAGTTTGTATACGGTTTATCCTCAGATGCAGGAGATGATGCGAAAGTTTTGGGAGGATGTCATTCTGAATTTATTAGAGCGTTTTACGGCATTGCAACGGGATACAGCCGAGCAACGTTATTTGGATTTATTGAATAAACCTGAATTGCTGCAGTCTATTCCACAAAAATACCTGGCATCTTTTATAGGGGTTACTCCAACCTCCTTAAGTAGGATTAAAAAGCAGATACGATAATTATTTCTTGTCCTATGGCAACTTTTTTTAGCAGCTTCTGTGCTAATTTTGTATCATAAAATAAGAATTATATGTCTACTACTACATTAACATCTATCGACTTTAACTTGAAATACAAGGTTAAAGACATGTCTCTGGCTGAATGGGGCAGAAAAGAAATTACTTTAGCTGAAGCAGAAATGCCAGGTTTAATGGCTCTTCGTGAGGAATTTGGTGCTTCCCAACCGCTTAAAGGAGCAAGGATTGCCGGTTGTCTTCACATGACTATCCAAACTGCAGTACTTATTGAAACATTGGTTGCTTTAGGGGCTGAAGTTACTTGGTCTTCTTGTAATATTTTTTCTACTCAGGATCATGCTGCTGCTGCTATTGCGGCTGTTGGTATACCTGTTTTTGCTTGGAAAGGTATGAATGAAGAAGAGTTTAACTGGTGTATAGAACAAACTTTATTCTTTGGATCTCCTGAACGTCCACTTAATATGATTCTTGATGATGGTGGTGATTTGACTAATATGGTATTTGACAACTATCCTGAATTAGCTGCAGGTATAAAGGGTTTGTCAGAGGAAACTACAACTGGTGTTCATCGCTTGTATGAAAGAATGGAGGCGGGTACCTTATTGATGCCAGCTATCAATATTAACGATTCTGTTACAAAATCTAAGTTTGATAACAAATACGGTTGCCGTGAAAGTTGCGTAGATGCGATTCGTCGTGCAACAGATGTTATGATTGCCGGTAAAGTAGCAGTAGTTGCAGGTTTTGGCGATGTCGGAAAAGGATCTGCTGATTCCTTAAGAGGCGCAGGTGCTCGTGTAATTATTACAGAAATCGATCCAATTTGTGCATTACAAGCCGCTATGGAGGGTTATGAAGTAAAGAAGATGAAAGATGCCGTGAAAGAAGCGGATATAGTGGTAACCTCAACAGGATGTAGAGATATCATTAACGGGGAGCATTTCAAGTTAATGAAGGATAAGGCAATTGTATGTAATATCGGTCACTTTGATATTGAAATCGATGTTGCTTGGTTGAATGATAACTATGGTCATACTAAAAATACGATTAAACCACAGGTGGATCTTTATACGATTGATGGTAAAGATATTATCTTATTGGCAGAAGGTCGTTTGGTAAACCTTGGTTGTGCAACTGGTCATCCATCTTTCGTAATGTCAAATTCCTTCTCTAATCAGGTGATTGCTCAATTAGAGTTGTGGTTGCATACAGATAAATATGAGAATAAAGTATACATGTTGCCTAAGCATCTGGATGAAAAAGTAGCACGTTTACATTTAGCTAAAATAGGTGTGGAGCTAGAAGAGTTAACCACTACGCAAAGTGAATATTTGAAAATACCTGTTCAAGGGCCTTATAAACCTGAATACTACAGATATTAATAGACGCTTTATAAGTTTCTATAAAAAAATCCCCACGCTCGTGGGGATTTTTATTTTTAATTTTTATCTTTGTCGCTTAGTTCTTTAAACTATATGGACATGTTAGCTCAGTTGGTTAGAGCATCGGTTTGTGGTACCGAGGGTCATGGGTTCGAGCCCCATACGTGTCCCATCTTTTTTTCTCCCATTATTTTATTGTAGTTGTGTTCATGCTTACGATTGTGAGTGTTGCTTTCCCTATGAAATATATTGATACCGATATGAGTGCGCCAGTTAGGTATCCTGCAATTATATCTGCAGGATAGTGGACACCAACATAAATTTGTGCAAATCCAATGAGAAGAGGCCAGGCTACAAGCAAGGCAGTAGACAAGTTAGATTTGAAAATTCTTAATAAAATTATACTTATAGTTAATCCCATGTGATTTGCGGCATGATTAGAAGGGAACCCAAAGTTACTTCCACAATGATTAAGTAATAATCTGGCATGAAAGAATGGATCATGACAGGGCCTGAGTCTTCCGAAAAATGGTTTTAAAACCTGATAAGAAAGGGCATCCGTCAATGCAAATACGATTATTATGTATGCAATATATATCCAAGCATTTCTTTTAAATGTTTGGATGATAAAGATGCCCAATAAAACGTAAAGAGGGATCCAAGTGGATGCATTTCTCGAAACCGGCATTAAAATATCAAAAAACCTATTAGAGAAGCTATGGTTTATATAATTGAATAACTGATAATCCCATTCTTTAAAGTACTGCATGCCATTAGACTAGACTATAAAAGTAAAGGTTTCCCCTGTTACTTATACATACTATACTAATGAAAATGTTAATTATAAAGTTTTATTATGCTCTTTTCTGCTTTGCACTATGCTTATAATCACTGCAATTATTGCTAAAATTATTAGTACATGAATAGCATTATTAACTTTGTATACAAAAAATGCAATAGACCAGATAACTACCAATAATAACGCTATGGCATATAATATATTCTTCATACAAATGATATTTCCGTTAGAAAATTAAAGTAGGGTGCTGCTAAAAAAAAGACCCTACTCTAATTCTCCGTATTAAATATTGTTCACCCTGCATTTCATAAGATTTTATAATATTGGTTACTTGGTGTTGTTCATCTTCATTCGTAATTATAGCATGCTCTGCTTCATGCTCTAAATAACTCTTCTGATTTTCAGTTTTTTCATTTGACTTCATTTCTGAAATATTAGATTTTGGATTCTTTTTTTGTTTCTTAAATATAGATTTTACTGATTTTCTGGCTGATCTCTTTTTCTGATCTTTTTTTTGTGCTACCGTTTTCATATTTTTATTTTTTATTTTTGACAATGCTCTTTGCGTAATCTTCAATATATTTTATTTGAAATTTTTTATCTTTATATCTGTAACAATTTAATTTTGACTATATAACAGCTGACCATTAACGACTTCTAAATCTTTCTTTATTTTTTGTATTTGTTGTCCAATTTTATGACTTAATATTTCATAATTATTATTTTCATTTATTGGTTGAGCTACACTCAGCAAACAAAATAATTTTTCGGCCCTATTTACCATTTCATTCCTTGTTTCTGATAAATCATCAATGCATGAGCCTGAATACTTTGTTTTATTCATGCCATTCAATCGATATATATCTTTTAATTCGTTTTCAAAAATATCCCTTAAACTCCTGGTGCAACTAGTACTACTACCTATCCTTAGCTTTTCATCAATTACAGATAATCCCATTCCTACATTATTTTTACGAAGGTGATATTAAAATGGTATTGAGGCCTTATAACATATCCTGAATATGTTATAAGGTTTTCACTATTGATGATAAAAAGTAGAAAGCGCGTTATATGCTTAGGAAAAAGGTCTCTTTATTAAGTCCGGATGTATGGTATTGCCAGTCTTTAGTGATAGCTTCTAATAATACTCTTTTTAAGCTATTAAAGTCATTAGGCTTTTTTATGTATACATTGGCTCCCTGAACAAAGGTATCTTCTATGTCTTTTTCTGAGCCTGATGTGGAGTATATCGCGATTGTTATATCTTTGAATTTATTATTTTTACGTATTTCCTGAAGACATTCTAAGCCATTTTTCATAGGCATATTTAAATCAAGAAATATTATATGGGGTAAATTGTCTCCATTTTTATATAAATACTCCATTAGTTGTATCCCGTCATTCAGCAGTGTAAGTGAAGTATTTACTTTTAAACTCTCAATAGCTTCTTTAAATAATATTCTATCCTCTGCATCATCATCTGCAAGTAATACTTTAATAATTTTCTCTGCAGCCATTTTTTGTTTTTTTAGATGGTATTAGCTAAGTTTAATTTACGCTTATTTACTACTCTCATAAATGTACTTGGTGTAATTCCGGTAGTTTTTTTAAATTGACTAGACAGATGAGCTACACTACTGTAATTGAGGTGATATGATATTTCTGTGAGTGTCATTTCATCCTCAAGAATCATTTTTTTAGTTCTTTCTATTTTTTGTAGAATGATATAATTTTCAATAGAGGTATATGTTATTTCTGAAAATAAATTAGATAAATAACCATAACTATGGTTTAATTTTTTAGACAGGTAATAGGATATTTTTGAGGCAGGAAGCTTTCCATCGTCCCAAACCATTTCTATAATTGCATCTTTTATTTTCTGCACAAGGGTACTTTTCTGACTATCTACAATTTCTATACCATATCTGCTTAATGCACTTGTTAATGATTTGAACTGTTCTTTAGTGGTTTTATCTGCGATATTTATTTCGCCCATACCACTTAGTTTATAGTCTACATTCAGCAACTCAAATTGCTCTTTTAATACGATTTCAAATAACCTGCGATGGTCGTGCTTTATATATATATTCATATTCTACCTATAAGCTGTTTGTAATGTACTCTATTAAATATTTATAAATTTAAAATTATGATAATTATCATATATGCATATAAATATAATACTGTTTTAACAAATATGTTAATAATGAATTAACATATAAATTAAAAAGATATTAATTTGTAATAAAAAACTACAGATTATTGAGATAGTTTTTTAATCTATCTGAGGCATTTTTTCGGATTTCATACCAGAAAAGATTGAAATCTACCACATGGAGTACCTTCATTCTTTTTACTATAGGCAATTTAGTATTTACCCATAAATATTGATCCTTAATTTTAGCATTGGTAGCATAGGGTTTATGGTTCAGATTTAAAAAAATACCGCATTTACTAAAAGCCTTAGAGGTATCTGTTGTCCATGTTATTGGGTTAACGCAGAATTTACCATACAGTAAATTGTTTTTGGATGGAATATGTAAGTCTTTAAAAGATGCCCAGCTTACATAGCAGTTGGTTTGCGTTGGATTTAAACAAGGCTCTAATACAGTATAGTTTTCCGGATAGATTCCATACCCTACAATATAGGCACAGACTAATTGTTTCTTCATGTCAGGGGTATCAAAATACTCTTTAAGTAATCGTCTTGCATGTGCTGTTCCCTGGCTGTGTGAAACTATAATAATGGGACGGCCATGATTATAGTATTTCATATAATACTCAAATGAGGCTTTTACATCCTGATACGCAAAATCGAGCGCTTTATTTCCATTTCCGGTAGTATCATAGAAGGATTCAATAATAGCTTGTCTGTATCTTGGTGCGTATACTCTTGCAATACTATTGAATATAGAGGTATGAAATCGTACAGGAAACTTATCAATCTGTTTATTTAATTTTTCATTATTAAGATCAGCACACCATGTATTTCCCTTTCTATAGAGTGTTGGATAGATATAAAATACATCTACTGCTTTCAATGAATCACTAATCCATGTTTCTTTTTTTAACGTAAAATCTCCAGCATCTTTTCTAAAGGGTAGTGCGCTCCAATTCTTTTCCACGGAATAGTCAGGTGCACTTGGCTGTAGCTCAGGCTTGAAATTACCTAAATTTTGAGCAACACATAAAAGGGGTAATCCCAATAGTAAAAAAAATAGTCTATTCATCTTTGTCAATTAGTACTGTATTTCAAATGTATTTCTGTTTTCGTATAAGCTCCAAAACTGTCCGGCTATATTCTGTGGGTTATGCTTTGGTGCATCCGGTTTAACAAGGCCACATACAGTAACGGTACCTACGAATATGTTTTTAGTTTTTAGTGCATCGTGCAATGAAGCTGCTAAGCTTCTTGAGCCGGCTTTGCCTATAGACAGTGATCCATAATCTGGATTGGGTTGAAGGGCAAATCCACCTCCCGTTATTAATATGGTGCCTTCCTTCTTTTTCTCCATATCTGGTGCTACTAATCCAACTGCAGTCATTATGCCTGCAACATTAACTTTAAAATCTCTGGTAAGTCCATCAGCTGTTTCATTGGCAATATTTACCATTTTTAGTTTTGCTGCATTATAGTGTAATACATCAATATGGTTCCACTTTTCCCAAATTTGGTCAAAGGCATCCTTAATTGAGCCTGCATCTCCCGCATCTCCAACGAAATAATGTGCATCTACTCCTTTTTCTATAAGCGTTTTAGTAAGTGTTTCCAGTATATCTTTCCTTCTTGAAATAAGAATTACTGTAAACCCATTTAAACCGAATTTTTCCGCAACAGCACTTCCAATCCCAGGGCCTGCACCAATGATTACTATTACTTTATTCATATTGCTGTTTTCTTAGCTAATAATATATACCTATCTGATGTTTTTGGATTAAATGGATTTAGTTCATAATCTCCATATTCTTTAACCAAAGTAAATCCTGTATTGTTTATTAATGTATGAAAATGATGCTGCATCAGGGTCTGAACTTCTTCCCGAAACATCCATAGTTTTTCATCTTTTTCTATAGAAATATGCTTAATAATTTTACCATTGCTATTTTCTCTTCGAATATAGAATTGATAACCGTCTATTTCTTTGCTTTCTCTGTGAACAAGATTTTGCAGTATTTTCTCTGTATTCATGAAGTCAATTAGAATATATCCGTTGTCTTTTAGGCCAAGATGCATACTTTCTAATACTTTTTCATTTTCTTTTAAATCATTAAAATAGCCAAGGCTGGTAAAGAAATTAAAAATATAGTCGAAGTAATTAATACGATAGGGCAATCGCATATCGTGAACATAAAATTCAAGATTAGGTAACTGATACATGGACTTTGCAAATGCTATACTGGATTCCGATAAATCTAAACCTATCGTTTCATATCCTTTTTCTGCAAGGTAATAGGCATGTCTGCCCTTTCCACATGCAAGGTCGAGTATTTTTCCATATTCAACGGGAATCTCTTTCAGAAGTTTGTCGATGAAATGCTGGGCTTCATGCTGGTTTCTGTTTTTATATAGAATATGATATAATGGTGAATCAAACCATATTTCAAACCATTGTTTATTTTGCTCCGGCATATTTCATTAAGGATTGTAAATGTAAATTACAAATTAAAATTGATTTTATTCGGCATCTACTTTTTGTATGTATTTTCTCCACGTCCCTGAACCCCAGTATATTACATTAAAAAATGCAAGACAAAACCAATATACAGCTTCGCACCCCCATGCAATATATAATTTACTGTGATGCAGTTGAATAAAATAATAACAATAAGCAATATAGATAAATGCACATATAAGCTCAACGATGGCAGGTATACTTGTTGCACCGGTTCCGGTGATACCTTGATTCATAATCATTGCTGAGGAGAAAAAAATCATAGCAAATAGCAGTGTATAGAAGGGTGCTATAGCATCTTTTAAAATTACTGCATCATTAGTGAAAAGCGATAATACTGGATCTGAAAATACCAATACCATTAAAGTGAGTCCTATAGAAATACCAACAGTTAATACTAAAACTTTGATTAAGGCAGGTACAACATTTTCTAATTTTTTTTGTCCTATGATATTGCTGATGATGGTATTGTTGGCGGTTGCAAGACTCCATACCGGGATACCCAGGAAAATATAAATACTTTTTAGTATTCCTGAAACTGCTAACTCATGTTCTCCTATTTTTTCTACGCATAGAAAAAAATACTGCCACGAGGAAAATCCAATTAGATTTTGAATAACGATGGGGGTGGAGAGGTCAATTATTTTCTTAAATTGTTTGATTCGGATTGCATTAAACTGTAATGCGCTATACCATTTTGCATGCTGCTGTCTGATGAAATAGACAATATAGATTGCCATTAGGATATAATTAGAAATAGTAGTAGCAATAGCAGCACCTTTTATACCTAATTCAGGAAGACCTAATTTACCGTAAATAAGTAGATATCCAAGTATGCAATTTGCTACCGTCATGGATACAGTTGCAATAGTAATTATTCGTGTTTTTCCAATACCGGAATAAAACGCATTAAAGCATAATGCAAAAACTACTGCTGGTACCCCATAATTCATATACTCGATATAGAGCATCGCTTCTTTCTGTATCTGTATGGAGTCAATAGATAGCTCTATAATTGCAGGTCCTGCATATTTAAAGAACAACATTATAAGCAGAGAAAGCAGTATGGAGAACACTAATAAATGATCATATGCTTTACCGATTTTTTTATAATTCATTTCGCCGTTGTAGCGAGCTATTATAATTTGACAGCCTCTTGCAAATCCTCCAGCAACAAAAGTGGCGTTAAAGTAAAAAATGCCAGATAAGGTTACTGCATCTAATGCAACTTTTGAGTAATGGCCTAAATAGGCAGTGTCAATCAACTGGTTGATGCTGTTAGCCAAACTTCCTAAAATTATAGGCAAGGCAATCTTCCAGATTTCTTTATATGTACCTTCAATCTGCATAAATAATTATATAAGTCTGTATCAGGTTAATGATTCACTCCACATCTTCCATTGATCACCCCAAAGACGATTTCCGCCATCTACATAGAGTGTTTCGCCGTTAATGTAAGAGGCCATAGGTGAGGAAAGAAATAATACTGGCCATGCTACTTCGTCCATGGTTCCCATTCTTTTATTGGGGATACCTTCTGTTATATCTTTAAGAATGGCAGGTGGGTAGGTATCTAATCCGGAAGACAATATAATTCCGGGGGCAATGGCATTTACCCGAATATTATATCTAACCCATTCAATTGCGAGAGTTTTAGTTAGGTTATCTACACCGGCACGTGCAGCTCCGGTATGTGCCATACCAGGAAAACCTCTAAAGATATTTGCAATAATATTTATGATATTTCCATCCTTCTGGGGTATAAAAAAGGTGTTGCCCATAATTTGAGTCACATAAAATGTACCGATAAGATTATTGGTAACTACCGCACGAAAGCCATTGAAACTGATATTTTCAGCGGCTGATGGAAATTGTCCACCTGCATTATTTATCAATATGTCAAGTCTTCCAAATTCTGTTTTAATTTTATTTGCTAATGACTGAATTTGTTCTGGTTCTCTGATATCAGTAACACTTCCTATAACCTTTCCAAATTCGCTTAATTCTTTTACTGCGTGTTCAATTTTTTCACTATTTCTGGAAGCAATATAAACAATAGCGCCTAGCTCAAGATAGTGTTTCGCAATAGTATATCCTATTCCACTTCCACCTCCGGTTACCAATATAATTTTGTCTTTAAATAAATCTTTTTGAAACATCATATTTCAGCTTGTTTTAAAGTTGTAAAAGTAGATAAAAAATCGCATTTAAGTGAGTTCTGTTGTTCCACCTTTAATGCTTAAAACAAGCACGCCAATTAAAACCAGTAAAGTTCCAAAGCCATGAAGTAGTGTTAACTCTTCCTGAAGAAAAATATAAGATAGAAAAATTGTAGCTATCGGTCCGGTACTTGCAATAATGGACATATTTGAAGATCCAATTATCTCAATACCCTTCGTCATTAAAAATGTAGGAAGAACGGTACCTATAATGGCTAAGCCAAATCCTAAGAAATAGACTTCTTTAGGAAATGATAATAACTGAAAGCCATAAATTATTAAATAATGAATCAGCACCGCAACGCCAGATATTATCATGGAAATACAGGTGAATTGTATTGGTCCGATATTTTTTATTAGTTTGTCGCTGCTTACCAGATATAATGCATAGGTTAATGCACTCAATAATACATATATAGTACCTTTAGTGAGATTTGCATTCATATACATTTTCTGATCGGAATAAAAAGCTATAATAATTCCTACATAGCAAAGTATCACCGCAATAAGTTGAAGATGTTGAACGGATCTTTTATAAAATAAAAAGCCAAATAATAATACAAAGGTTGGATAGGTGAAAATTATATTTCTTTCCAGAGAGGCACTTACATATTGTAATCCAAGGAAGTCAAATAGTGCTGCAAGATAGTAGCCAACAATTCCCATAGTAAAAATAGTAATCCAGTCATTTTTGTTGATTCGTGGTGTAATTGTTTTTTTATAAGTATAAGACAAGATAGTTATATAAAATGGCAGCGAAAATAACATTCTAAGCATCAATAATTGAATACCATTTATATTGTAACGAAATGCCAGTTTAGCAAAAATACCTTTTGTTGAGAAACAAACGGCTCCAATGAAAACGAGTATTACACCTTTTAGGAATTTTGTATTCAAGCTAATTTTTTAAGTCATGAAATATAACATCTAAAGAAAAAGGGCAACTCTGCAGCTGCCCTTTTATATTATTATTTAAGTATTTATTTCATGGTAAATGAAGATTGACCAATAAGGAATCCTTTCTGATAAATTTCTACAGAATATTTTCCGGCACTGAATTTAAAAGTCTGCGCCCAATAAGAGCAAACGGTCTTAGCATCATTCTGATAATCTGGTGATATCATGTATGTATAAGGAGTTTCATTACCTGTAGTTGCTTCCTTAAAGGTGCTGCTACCTAAATTCTGTAATTGTATGGTAGAGCCATCCGGAGATATTATGCGAACAGCAATTTCTGTCTGTCCGGCAGGAGCAATTTTATTTTGTAATACATCAAAGCACACACGAAGTTTCTCAGCATCTTTAGCTTTCTTTACTTCATCTTCATTTCCTTTTCTGGTGATACGTATCGGTGAACATTGAATATTGGCCGTGCTAAGAATCGATGCCTTATCTATTCTTTCTTTCATCTTTTGATTTTCTCTATCAACCTGTTGTTTCTTTTGAAGGGTTGATGTTAGCTGACCAGTAACACTATCTTTTTCTTCATAAAGTTTTTTATTAACTACTATTAAGGAATCTATAGAAGTCTGTAAACGCATTTTATCTTCCTCCATTTGTCGGATCATAGTCTGAGCATTGGATAATAACATAGCTTTGGCAGCGTCACCTGCTTTTAAGGATGAAATCTGTCGGAGTAATTCATCAATTTTTACTTTTTTATCTGTTAGTTCTTTTTCTTTTACAGACAATAAACTGTCTAGGCCTGCATTTTCAGCTCGGTAACTTTCAATCTCTTGTAAAGATTCTGCGTATTTATTATCGAGCTCTTCTTTAAGGAGTTCTATATCATCGCGTTGTTTAGTAGTGACTACAATAGTTTCTTTTGATTTTTTTAGAACGATATTGGTATACACCAATCCTCCAATCAGTAGAGCGATTAAGACAATATACATTGCATGTATTTTACTGTTGCCAGAGCCGCTGTTTGAGTTTTGAGACATAATTAGCTAATTTATAATGGTTTAAACGCGAATTTAATCAAAATATTTTGATAGATAATGTATATTGCATAATTATTATTCTTCAATATTTTTAAATGATTAACCAATGATATATGCTGGATAACTTAAAGATGGATGATTTGCTTTTTTTGGATATTGAAACTGTTCCTAAGGTTCCACATTTCAAGGAATTAGATAATTACGAACAATCTTTATGGGAAGAAAAGAAAGGGAAATTCAGAACGGCAGAAGAATCTGTGGAATCCTTTTATTTTAATAATTGTCCAATTTTTGCTGAATTTGGAAAGATTGTTTGCATCTCTGTTGGTTATACCTTTCAGGATGGAATGTTTCAGGGTTTTGAGTTGAAATCTTTTTATGGGGATGACGAGAAAAAGCTATTAATAGAGTTTTCAAATTTTATAAATGAACGTTTGGCTGTTAGTAGAAATCTTTCTATTGTAGGTCATAATGTTAAAGAGTTTGATATACCATATATCTGCCGAAGATTATTAATGAATGGCATGAAAATGCCTGATTATTTTGAAAGCCTTCAGGGTAAAAAGCCTTGGGAAGCAGGTTTGGTTGATACCATGGAGCTATGGAAGTTTGGCGATTATAAAGGGTATATATCTTTAAAATTACTTGCATTTTGTTTAGGAATTCCTTCGCCTAAAGACGATATATCCGGTAAAGACGTTGGTAAGGTATACTGGGAAGAAAAGGGATTAGAAAGAATTAAAACGTATTGTCAGAAAGATGTGCTCACCGTAGCACAAATTATTTTAAAATTGAAAGGATTATCCTTATTTTCGGAGAGCAATGTTAGGTTCTGTTAACTTTTCGAAAAAATGATGTGATCCAAACAAAGCTTCTTTACAAATGATATTTTATGAGTGAACTACTTTTAGAGGTAAAAAATTTAACGACAGAATTTAGAACGGAGAATGGTTTAGTGCGTGCTGTAGATGATGTTTCCTTTCATGTAAATAAAGGTGAAGTTATTGGAATCGTAGGTGAATCCGGCTCCGGAAAATCTGTTACTTCTTTATCTGTTATGCGTCTGATACCAAATCCTCCGGGTAAGATCACAGGTGGTAAGATTAATTACTATCGTGATGGCAAGACTCCTATTGATTTAGTGAGTATCCCTGAAAGTGAAATGCGTGCATTCAGAGGTAATGAAATCTCTATGATTTTTCAGGAACCTATGACATCGCTGAATCCTGTATTTACTTGTGGAAACCAGGTAATGGAGGCTATTATGTTGCATCAGAAGATATCCAAGAAAGAAGCTGAGGCAAAAACATTAGAGTTGTTTCACAAAGTAAAACTCCCTAATCCTGAACGTATTCTAAAATCGTATCCACATCAACTATCTGGTGGTCAGAAGCAACGCGTTATGATTGCTATGGCAATGAGTTGTCAGCCCAAGATTCTGATAGCCGATGAGCCAACTACAGCTTTAGATGTAACAGTGCAGAAAACTATTCTGGATCTAATTAATGATTTAAGTAAAGAGACAGGAATGTCTACTATATTTATTACGCACGACCTTGGTGTTATTGCAGAAATTGCGGACAGGGTAGTGGTGATGTATAAAGGGAAAATTGTAGAACAGGGATCTGTTGTTGATATTTTCTCTAATCCTCAGCATCCTTATACCAAGGGCTTATTGGCATGCAGACCGCCACTCGGTAAGCGACTGACTAAATTACCGGTTATTGCTGATTTTATGGAAGAGAAAGACGGGGTGATATCAGAGAAAACTTCTGATATGAAGCAGTTGATTGATGCATTTGTAGTTAGTGAAGATCAAACTAAAAAAAGATTTACGGAATTGCAGCAACATGCTCCCATACTTCAGGTCAAGAATCTTTCAACTTGGTTTCCTTCTAAAACAAATATTTTCGGAAAGCCTATCGAATATGTAAAAGCAGTAGATGATGTAAGTTTTGAAGTAAATGAAGGGGAAACTTTGGGTTTGGTAGGAGAGAGTGGGTGTGGTAAAACAACCCTTGGCAGAACGATTTTACGTTTAGTGGAACCTACTCAAGGTAAGGCGATTTTTGATGGAAAAGATATTGTTAGTCTGCAGCCTAAAGAATTGAAAGAGATGCGTGAGCATATGCAGATTATTTTTCAGGATCCATATTCTTCTTTAAACCCAAGAATGACTATTGGTAATGCCATTATGGAGCCTATGCAAGTGCATAATAAGCTCAGTAATGACGCTGAACGTAAGGATAAAGTGATTGAATTATTGGAGAAGGTGAATATGAAAGCAGAGCATTTTCAACGTTATCCGCACGAGTTTTCAGGTGGTCAGCGTCAGCGTATATGTATAGCGCGTGCTCTGGCACTAAATCCAAAGTTTATTATTTGTGATGAATCTGTATCTGCATTGGATGTTTCTGTACAGGCGCAAGTACTAAACTTGTTGATTCAATTAAGAGAGGAGTTTAAATTCACCTATATCTTTATCTCTCACGATCTTAGTGTAGTTAAGTTTATGAGCGATAGAATGGTGGTGATGAATAAAGGTAAGATTGAAGAGATGGGCATCGCAGATGATATTTATAATAATCCTCAGAAAGAATATACTAAAAAACTAATTGCTGCTATTCCAAAAGGTAATTTAGAAGATATAAAAGCTAGATTCCAGCATATCTAGTATTCTTTTAATATGCTATTTTTTGTGCAGGTGGACTTTTTGAATAGTGCCATCATTGTTATAGTTTAACTCCTGAAAACATACAGATCTTCGGAAGTATTTCTTGGTACTGTATTTACTAACCTCTGGATGTTTTTTTAAGAATAAATCTGCGGTATGGTAAAAGATATACCATTTACTCTTAAATTCAACTATCGAGGCATGATTGGTTCCACTATTTACCTTTCCTATTATTACTCCTTTGTGTGTAAAAGGGCCATAAGGGTTATCTGATATGGCATAATGTATTTTTCCTCTTGCTGCTAGTTTACTTTTGCCGGAATAAGATAGATAATACTTACCGTTGTATTTGTGCATCCATGCTCCTTCAAAGAATTTTTTTGCACCTTTTATACTTTTTACACTGTCCTTAAATGAAATCATGTCGCTATTTAGCTTTACTATATTGACAGTATTCTGTCCAAAAATAAGATAAGGTATACTATCGTCATCCATGAATAATGTCGGATCAATAAGGCCTCTCTTTGCAATTACGCCTGGTGTTGTCCTTTTAATAAGTGGTTTTTGTAACGGGTCTGTAAATGGCCCTGAAGGACGATCTCCAACAGCTACGCCAATATAATTTTTTTCTACCGGATAATAGAAATAGTATTTATTATTTCGATAGGCACAATCTGGAGCCCATGCCAGTTTTTTTGCCCACTGCAGACTATCTAGTGATAATGCAATGCCATAGTCGGTCCAGTTTTTCATATCTACACTGGAAAATACATGCCAGTCAGACATGTTAAACCACTTTGCATCTTCCTTATCATGTGATGGATATAGGTACATTGTGTCCTTAAAAACTCTTGCAGAAGGATCGGCAGTATATTGCGTTGTGATGATGGGATGCTGAGCAAGGCAAATAGGGGAGATAAAAAATAAAATTGTGAGTTGCAAGCATCTGATGCGATACATTCGGATAGATTTAGGGTTTGGCTATGCGCTCATACGCTCTGCCAAAGGCGATGAACATACCGATACCAAAGGGTTTTCCATGGCATACTTTTCTGTTTAGGTAATACGTTTCATCGCCAATACATGTTCCTTTACAAACATTTTTGGTAGTGATATAGTCATTATTTATTTTTTGAACACTGAAGTTTCTTAACCCTATATAGGCAAGTTCAACACTTTTATTATAACTACTATCTTGAATAATACCCATTTGCAAACCTCTTGAAATTCCATACGCAAACATGGCAGTGCATGAACTTTCTATGTAGTTTTTGGGATGATTGTTCTTAACCGGAAGTTGATACCAGTGTCCTGTATTCTTATCCTGCAACTCCGGAAGTCGGTAAAGCATTTCTTTTAGATATCCTGTAAGTATACTTCTTTGTTTGTTTTCTTGAGGCAGGCACTCTATAGCGTCTGATAGTGTAACAACAATCCATCCATTTCCTCGTCCCCAAATTTCACTGCTTTTTCTTGTGCTTTTATCTGGCCAATACATTTGCCCGCAAAAGGTACAGTGTGACTTATTATCGTTATCCCAACCGTGCACCCATAATCCCCATTCCGGATCCTGTAGTTTGTTGCGATGTATAGAAACTTGCTTCACCAATTCATCAATATAATTTGTATCTCCTGTAGCACGATACATTTCGATAAGAAATTCACCAATCATAAAGATCGTGTCATCCCATAGTTCTATATTCTTTACGAGGTGCGAGACTCCACCGTCTTTACTTCTTTTAATAAGTAGATAATCTTTGTAGATCTTGTCACAAACCTCTTTATATTTTCCTTCACGTGTAACCCGATATAGAAATGCCATTCCAAGTCCTGATGCAACAGCATTCGGTGTTTTACCATTTGCTTGTTGCATGGTTTTTTGCATGCATTTTTGAATGTATTTGAGGTAGATCTCTTTTTTTTTCTCTTCAGCTTTATCGTATTGTTTTACCATAGTGCTCAATAATGCTGCCTTCTGCCATTTCCACTGAAACTTGGAAGGCGGCATAAACTGTGTTCTTGCATATAGGTCTAAAGTGTCTGTCCAGGTTTGGGCAAGAAGATAACCACTATTCATAGTGAATAAAAAAACAAGAAGGATTAGCGGTTTTTTGGTCATGGTGTTCCTTTCTCCTTTTACCGCTTTATCATTATTTTTCTCGTGTAACGGGTATCTCCGCTGGAAACATTTACAAGATATAATCCGGTAGAAAAACCAGAGGTGTTAATTTGTTTTATTCTGGTTGATACAGCACTTGATTGATCGCTATATATTTTTTGTCCCAGCATATTGGTAATCTCAATTTTAACCGATTGGTTTTGAATAGAGGATAAGTCTATACTAATTTGATCTGATGCTGGACTTGGATATACATTTATTGTGCTACTTTGGATATTTGCATCCGGAGATGTAGGTCCTGATTCAGCATCGCCATTCCAAGTGTACTCCACTGTTTTTCCATCTACTTTTATCTGCGCATAGTATACCCATTCGGAAGTACCGCCATTATAATACCATTTCTCCGTAAATTCGGATTGTTCAATAATCTGTTGGAAATTATCGAAGTTATTATACATGTCATCATTACCAATTACGATTACCCAGGTTTGAGCATCAGGATCGCTGCAGGCTTTCACATTATTTATGGTTCCGCTACATTTTCTTCTAACTGCGACATAGCTATTGCCTTGTCTTCCTAATAGCCAGGATCCACTTTCTCTTTCTTCATCATAGTCTTCAGTTTTCCAGTGTAGGGCAACATCTAAATCTTTATGATTGAATAAGGACAGGCCCCTTTCTGGTCTATACATAATTAAGGCTACATTGCTTTTCTGAGTTACGCAAGGAAGGTGCTCATTGGCGTGAAGTGCTGGTCTGTCGTCCCAGTTTGGTTCTGGTTTCCCTGAACCTGTAAAGATTGCTGTTGTGCCGATATTCGCAACACATGGGAACTGCTGATATCCTAATTTTCCTTTCCAAAAATCGTGAACGGAAGAGAGTGTAATAGATTTATTTTTGAAAATAGAGATTTCTTCTCTGCTAAGTACAGAGCTTTGAGAAATAGAACTTGCCAATAAAGCCAGATCTCTTGCTCCGGAAATATCTAAAGAAGAAAAAGATCTGAATTCTCTGAATTCCGGGTGATTCCAAAGATTCAGATCTTGAATAAGTGTAGCCGTAGCTACTGCTACATCCGGATGGAAATATCCACCTGAACTCCATTGGAAGATAGTCTTATCATTCTTAGACATATTTTGATTGATACTGAAACCATCTGTTAAATAATGTCCATTGATAAATGTCGTATCCACTGTAGTTCTGTAAGAACTAATTATTTCATCTACCGGTAGATTAGAGCTACCAAATATTCCGCCTGCAGTAGAAACACCTAAGGGTAAAGGACCAAGGCCGGTAAGTAAGTAAATTAAGTTATTGTGACTTTGACCATAAGGGTTGTCATATTTCCCGTGATAATTTCTTCCTGCAGTAGGATAGAAGACCCCTTTGTCATTAGTTAATAAAATTATTTCTTTCAAAAGATTCTGTGCAGCTTTGGTAGCATCACTTTTTATTTCAGGATCTCTTGCAAAGTCAGACAGGTTAAGTAATCCAGCCAAAGCGTATGGTGCATATACAGAGGAAAAGAATTCATAAAAGCCATACTGAAGCTTAAGCTTTAAATAATGTCTGAGGCGTAATTCTAAACTACTGTCTATTGTTTTTCCATATTTTTCATACATGAGCCAATCCGATGACATCCAAAGAATCATATGGTTTTCAGACCAATATTCGCGTTTCGTTTCACCATTTGTTAGCCAAAATGGTAAAGAGTCAAATACAGGTAAAATCTGACTGTCATATTCTCCATTTGATAACTCCAATACACGAACTAGTTGTACAACCTGAAAATCTGCATTTTGGCCAGATCTTAGTCCATCCAGATAAGAAGTAAGGGTAGCCTGGTTAACCGGTAATCCTCTGTATGCTTGAAGGGATATAGCATTGTCATTAAAGTAGACCAATCCACTGTCAACAAGTGCATTCCGTCTGGCTTCAAAATCGGGGTTATTGGCGCTAAGTATTGTAGGCTTAAAGAAAGCCAATATAAAACAAAGTAGTAAAGCAATTTTTTGTATGTGTATCATCATTAATAATTAATGATTAAAGATAGTAAATCCGTTGATTTGGAGTTGCTGAATGCTTATTTAAAATCACAAATGAAATTATTCTGATTGCATCCATCTGCAAGGTATTTAGACAATGCCGACAAATAATCGTATTTTTAGGTGAGTATTATAAGAATTTGAATGTCAAAGAAGAAAAAAATTAACAAATCGTCCAACAATCACTTTAAGCGAGATAAAAAGGCGGATAATAAGAATCACGAATCATTTATCGTAGGCGAAGAAATGCTGGGCATCATAGATGTAGCCAGAAGTGGAGATGCCTTTGTAACCGTTGAGGGTAAAACCAAAGATTTCTTTATCCATAGAAAGAATACCAACCATTCCTTTGATGGGGATACGGTTAAGATTATGAGATTGCATAAACCTGGTGCCGGTAGGCCCGAGGCAATGGTAGTAGAGGTAGTTAAGCGGAAGAGGACTCATTTTATTGGTGTGGTTGAAAGAATGAATGATACTTGTTTTGTAGTTCCTGATAATACGGGGATAAAGGTGGATTTCTATGTCCCGGAAGCAAGATCTCAAAAAGCTAAACACAGAGATAAGGTGGTAGTTGAGCTCGCCGAATGGAGACCAAAAGATAAAAATCCAATTGGACATATTACAGAGATCCTTGGTCAGGCCGGTAGTAATGATATAGAAATGAAATCTATTTTGGTAGAAAACGGCTTCTTTACCTCTTTTCCCAAAGAAGTTTTGAATGAGGCAGATGATTTCCCTTTAACTATTTCTGATGATGAGAAGAGTAAAAGAAGAGATTTTTCTAACATCCCTACATTTACAATTGATCCTGCTGATGCTAAAGACTTTGATGATGCCTTGTCGTTTAGAAAACTAGAGAATGGATATTTTGAAGTAGGTGTTCATATAGCAGACGTCGCTCACTATGTAAAAGAAAATACGGCTTTAGATAAGGAAGCATTTAAACGTGCTACCTCCGTATATCTGGTAGATAGGGTAGCACCTATGTTTCCCGAACGATTATCCAATATTATTTGCTCTTTACGTCCTAATGAAGATAAATGCTGTTTTGCTGCAGTATTTCAACTCGATGAAAAAGCTAATGTAAAAGATATCTGGTTTGGTAGAACGCTGATACACTCTCAGAAGCGTTATTCCTATGAGGAAGCACAGGAGATATTAGAGGGAAAGGATGGTCCATTTAAAGAGGAACTGCTTCAATTAAATCAGTTGGCACATATTCTTAGAGTGGAGCGCTTTAAACAGGGTTCTATTGGATTCGAAGCGCCGGAAACAAAATTTATGTTAGATGATTCCGGCAAGCCAATAGGGGTGTATGTAAAAGAACGAAAAGATGCGCATTTACTGATTGAAGACTTTATGTTGCTGGCTAATAAAGCCGTTGCCAGATTTGTAGGTAAAGAAAAAAATGAAAATGGTAAAGTTCCTTTTGTATACCGTGTGCACGATCTTCCCAATCAAGAAAAGTTGATTGATTTTTCTTTATTTGCGCAAAAGTTTGGATACAAAATTCAATTTGATAATCCGAAACAGATTGCCAGAGATTTAAATAGGTTGATGAAGGAACTGGAAGGTAAACCTGAGGAGGCCGTATTACAGCAACTGGCTATACGGACCATGGCAAAAGCAATCTATACCACCAATAATATTGGGCATTATGGATTAGGTTTTGAATATTATACGCATTTCACATCACCTATCCGTCGTTATCCGGATGTAATGGTACATCGTTTGTTAGCAAGAATTCTAAACGATAAGAAATTACCTACCGCTGAAGATTTGGAGTTCAGGTGCAAGCATAGTAGTGAACGGGAACGTGCTGCAGCAGAAGCAGAACGCGCATCTGTTAAATATAAGATGGCTGAATTTATGTTGGATAGGATTGGCGAGCATTTCTCTGGTGTGATTTCCGGTGTTAAAAATTGGGGTATATATGTTGAAATACCTAGCTATAACTGTGAAGGACTTATTCGTGTAGAGACGATGCAGGATGATAATTACAGCTATAATGAACGTAAGTTGTGTATGGTAGGCTTAAGGCGTGGACATGTATATCAACTTGGCGATAGAATAGAGGTTAAGCTTACCGGAGTTGATATAGAGAAAAAGACTATAGATTTTGAGTTGGCAGCCGCTGTATCTGTAAAGGGTGAACTGCTGTAGTTTGTTTTTTACTTTTAAAAACTATCTAGTGCCTGACGGAAATCTGCAATAATATCTTCAATATTTTCTAATCCCACTGAAACACGAATTAATCCTTCTGTTATTCCATGTTTTAACCGTTGTTCATTGCGCATATTTACATGACTGGTAGAAGCGGGGTGAGTAACCAATGTGTCTGCAGTTCCCAATGAAGCTGTTAAGGTGCAAAACTGAATGGCGCGCATAAATTGCATACCGGCATTTATTCCTCCTTTTATTTCAAAGCTAATCATACCACTGGCACCATACATCTGTCCTTTTGAGATAATATAATCTGGATGATCTTCAAGACCCAGGTAATTTACTTTAGATACGTTTGGATGATTTTTTAAAAACAGAGCTAATTGCATCGCATTTTTTTGATGCTGATCCATCCTAAGTGGCAAGGTTTTAATGCCGTTATTTAGAAGAAAGGCTTCAAATGGAGAACAAATACCACCTGTCATTTTTTGTATGCCATACACTTTGGTATGCATGAAGTTGCTGTCTTTTCCTATTAGAACACCGGACGTTCCTGTGCCGTGCCCGTTCAGAAATTTGGTGGATGAATGCACAACGAAGTCAATACCATATTTTAAGGGCTGTTGGATATAAGGAGTAGCAAAAGTATTATCAACCACAGTTTTGATGCCTCGATTTTTTGCTATCTTGGCGAGTGCATTCAGGTCAAAACATTCCAAAGTTGGATTTGCAGGAGTTTCAATATATAAAAGCTTAATTTTTTCATCATTGAGGATAGCCTCCTCTACAAATGAAAGGTCTTTCAAGTCTGCATAAATAGTTTCAATACCCAGATCTTTGAGTGTGGTGGTAAGCAATTCATTGGTTGTACCGTATAAGTTTCCTTGGGTTATTATTTTATCACCAGATTTTACAATTGCAATTATGGAAGCAGTAACTGCCGCCATGCCAGACGCAAACAACATGCCGTATGCCTTTAAAGGTTTGCCTTCTTCATCCTCTAATGCATAGGCTTCCAATGACGCAATTTTATCAGCTACAAATTTTACAGATGGATTGCCTAATCTTGAATAGGTAAAAGTGTCTTTATTAGTCCCACCATTTTTAAAAAAATCAAATGCAGCATCTAGATTCTCGTATGTAAATGTTGAAGTTGCATAGATAGGAGGCACATGCGCAGATAAACCATCTATGATAGGATCTTTTACGCAGATAGAGTGAAAACCCTTTTTTAAGTGTGTATTCATAATGTGAATTTAATTTGAAAGGAATAATATAGTTTAGCTTATGTCAAACAATAAACGTTTGCCTTTAACTGTTTCATCAAATACTCCTTTATTATAGACTAGATTACCATTTATAAATGTTTGCTGTACTCTTCCTTTGAAAGTTTGATCTTCGAAAGGGCTCCAGTTGCATTGGTAAAGTATATTAGATTTTTCTACTTTCCAGATCTCCTCTGTATCTATGATGGCAAGATCGGCATAATAACCTTCTCTTAAGAAACCTCTTTTATTAATCTTAAAACATACAGCAGGTGCATGACACATTTTTTCAATAATTTTTTCTAAACTTATTTTATCCTTCTGAAAGAAATCCAACATAATATTTAGAGCGTGTTGAACGAGCGGAAGACCAGCTGGAGCCTTAAGGTAGGTTTGTTGTTTTTCCTGCCAGGTGTGAGGGGCATGATCAGTAGCTATAATATCCAATCTATCATCCAGCATAGCCAAGAACAGCGCCTCTTTATCCGACTGATATTTTACTGCCGGATTGCATTTTATCTGACTGCCCAGTCGGGCATAGTCTTCTTCTTGGAAATACAGATGGTGCACGCAAACTTCTGCAGTAATCTTTTTGTCTTTTAGTGGAATAGTATTGGTGAATAATTCCAATTCCTTTTCTGTAGATAAATGAAATATATGTAGGCGTGTATTGTGTTTTTTTGCTAAACCTATAGCAAAATTAGAAGACAAATAACAAGCCTCTGAGTTTCTGATAACCGGATGGTAATTCATCGGTATGTTTTCCCCGAACTGTTCCAGGTATCTATCCGTGTTTTCTTTAATTGTATGTTCATCTTCACAATGTGTAACGATAATGCCCGGAACATTTGCAAACAGTTTTTCTAAAACAGAATTGTCGTCTACAAGCAGGTTGCCGGTTGATGATCCCATGAATATTTTAAGGGCACCTACTTTGCTGAAATCAGTACGCATGATTTCTTCATAATTTTCATTGGAGGTGCCCATGAAAAAGGTATAATTAGCCAAGGATGCTGTTGCTGCTATTTGATATTTTTCCTCTAGTAATTCCTGTGTGAGTGCAGCGGGTTTTGTGTTTGGTTGTTCCATAAAGGATGTAACGCCTCCTGCAACAGCTGCTTTTGATTCAGAATAAATAGTTGCCTTATGGGTTAATCCTGGTTCTCTGAAATGAACTTGATCATCTATAATACCCGGTATAATATATTTTCCTACTGCATTAATTACTACAGCCTGATTATCAGAAATGGAACTGTCAATTCTTACAATAAAATCATTTTGAATCAGAATATCTTTTTCCTCAATCTTTCCCTCATTAATTAGTTTTCCATTTTTTATTAGATACCTCATGATTCAATACTTATCTCTTTTGCTTCCCAAGCTTATGTCCGGTTAACGCGTAAAACAAGATATATAAATAGGCTGGTATCATAATGATATAGGCTGTTTGCTTATTGTTAAGAAATTCAGAGAATTTCCCATATAATGGAGGCAGAATAGCTCCACCTACTATACCCATAATTAATAGTGCAGATCCTAATTTAGTATACTTTCCTAAGCCTTCAATAGCGAGCGGCCAAATAGCCGGCCACATTACAGCATTTGAAAATCCTAGCAATAAGAAACAGACTACCGCAGTTTGACCTTTGGTAAGTATAGTTAGGAATACCAGTATAATACTTAGTAATGTTAAGACTAGTAATGCTTTCTGCTGAGAAATGTATCTCGGTATGGTCACAATATTGAAAATATATCCTGCTAATAAAGCATATCCTGTATAGGTGGGGAAGTTCCTGGCTACTTCTAGCTTATAACCCAAGAACTCGCCAAAGTTGGTAAAGGAGTCATAACTGATGACCTCTACTCCCACATAAAAAAATATGGCTAGGGCTCCGAGAAATAAGTAAGGGAAATTAAATATGCTTGTTTGCTTATTTTCGGTACTCTCTGTTGCAGTTTCATCTTCCCTGATTTCAGGCATATTTATAAAGAATATAATGATGGCTAGAAAGAAGAGTATAGCTGCAAGTAAAGTATAGGGTTGTATAACTCTGGATATAAGTGCATTGAGTTCTATGTTTTTTTCTGCTTCACTCAGTGTAAGAAGTTTTTCCTTAATAACATCTGCATTTTTTAGTGTAATGGAGCCAAGTACATAGACAGCAATTATTCCTGCAATTTTATTGCAAATACCCATAATAGAGATGCGTTGTGCGGCACGCTCTAAGGGTCCGAGAACAGTTACATAAGGATTAGATGCTGTTTGAAGTAGGGCTAACCCTGAACCAATTATGAATAAACCTATTAAGAATAAGTTATAGCTCCTGGCATGTGCTGCAGGAATAAATAACAAGCAACCTATTCCCATTACGAATAATCCCAAAGACATACCCCTTTTGAAACCTGTAAATTTTAAGATATAGGAAGATGGAATCGCCATAAAAAAATAGGCAGCAAAGAATGCGGACGCAACATAAAAGGATTGTGCGCCTTCGCCGAGTTCACAGGCGATTTTAAAATAAGGTATTAAAGAGCTGTTTGCCCAGGTAATAAAACCAAAGATAAAAAATAGGATACCGATAATGGTAATCTGATAATTAACGGAAACAGATTGCTGTTGCTTCATAGGATTGTTTTTAATGAATATTCAAACCTACATGATTTTTTTTAAAATCGTTTGTGAATAAGGATGAAATCAAGGGGGATACTATTAACAATTGTGCTTAATGATGGATAAGAGGTACCTGAAGCCAGGGTACTATATTTCTCTGATTTGCTTGCTATTTATTATATTTACTGTGTATTTCCTGCTTTAATATTAATATGTTTTGTATGGGTTTAAAAATGAGTTTTTTGAGTAGCGCTCTAGTTTTGCTTCTTGTTTCATTAGGTACTGGTTTCGATGCCTTTTCGCAAGGCACCTATCTTCCTATTGGTTCTGAGGCAAATCACTATTTAGAAAGACTGGAAATTAAATCGGGTCTCGTTAATCAGTTTCATACATCTAATAAGCCCTACGACAGGAAGATGATTGTCGATTTTGTCAATAATATTGATTCTTTAACTGATATGAAGGAGGGGCGTTTGACGAAATTAGATAAAAAGAATATCGACTATATCTATAAAGATAATTTTGAATTTGATGATGAACACACGGTCTTGCCTGAAAAACCAAAACTAAAATTCTTATTTACCCATCCAGCACATTTTCTGAGTATAAAAATACCCCATTTTGCTGCATCTGTAGATCCGGCTGTTCAGATTAAATTAGGAGAGGAGTTTAGCGATAAGAAATTTAAATACCTTACTTCAAAAGGTTTTGAGGTGCGCGGACAGGTTGATGATATATTTGGATTCTATGCCTTATTCCTTTCAGAGCAGGGAAAGTTTCCTAACTATGTAGAACAGTATATCCGACAAACTAAAACGCCACCAGGAGCGGGTTATTGGAAAGAGTATAAATCGAATGGATACGATTATTTCCTGGCTAAAGGTTACGTTACGGTTACACCTAGTAAGCATTTTCATATTCAGTTCGGTTATGATAATAATTTTATTGGAGATGGAATACGTTCTGCTTTTTTATCTGATTTCGGAGCTAATTATCTGTTCCTGAAATTAAATACGAATATCTGGAAGATTAACTATCAGAATATTTTTGCAGAAATGACAAAGTATTATGCGCATGGTGCTGATGGTTTGCTGACTAAGAAATATATGGCGATGCATCATTTAAGTATCAATGTTACCAAGAATGTAAATATTGGTATTTTTGAAAGTGTCATGTTCAGGAGGGAGAACAGTTTTGAATTACAATACTTGAATCCCATAATTTTTTATCGTTCTGTTGAGCAGGCACTAGGCTCTCCGGATAATGCATTTTTAGGTTTTGATTTTAAGGTGAATTTCGCCAAGCATTGTCAGATTTACGGACAATTGTTGCTGGATGAGTTTAATTTCAGCAAGGAATTCAGTACCCCCGGCAAGAATAAATTCTATGGTTTATTACATCCAAGAAAGTGGTGGGGTAATAAGTTTGCTGCTCAATTGGGTATGAAATATATAGATGCATTTGGAGTAGATCACCTGGATTTGCAACTGGAAGCTAATATTGCCCGACCATATACCTATTCTCACTATGATACTATAACTTCGTGGACACACTATAATCAACCGCTGGCACATCCACTTGGAGCAAATTTTACAGAGTTGATTTTTCAGGCTAAGTACCAGCCTATACAGCAGTTATATCTTTCTTCGAGATTTATATACAGTAAAAAAGGGGAAGATTCAGATACTACCAATTGGGGCGGAAATCCTATGAAGATTTATGGAACCTTTGAGCGTGAATTTGGAAATACTACCGGACAAGGTGTTCAGGCTCGTACGTTTTATATAGATTTTGTGGCTACCTACGAGCCATGGCATAATATTTTTGTTGATTTGAGTTATATATATAGAAAGAAAAAAAGTGCAGATGTCAGTAGAAATATGCAAACGAATTTTGTGAATCTGAGCCTGCGCTGGAGTATCCCGTATAAGCGCTATGAATTCTAGTTCTGTTTATTCTTTTAGATATTCCAGGTTTATCCCATAGTCATCTTTCAGTTTCTTTATGGCTACAGAATAGCTATACTCTTTATCAGTTTTCTTTTCTTTTTTGCTTGCATTCCAGGTTGTGTAACCGTAGTCATCGGTCTTTGGATTTCCAAATTGCTGGGTGTAATAATCTATTAGATTATTTTTTAGCTGCTGTTCCTGAATGGAATCGTTGAGATAGATATCCGCCGTAATGATATCTAATGTATTGGCTTCATTGAAATAATAATGAATATTCGCGTACTCCTCGAAAGGGGTGGAGTCTTTTGGATAGCTAAACTCATAAAACAGATGATCGTTGCTGGACTCGTATAATTTAGATTTTTCTATTTTTTTTATTTCACCTGCCTGACTGTTAAAAGAAATACTTTTCAAGATGCCTTCTTCATGCTCTGAAAAGAAATTTGTAAAGTAAGGAGATGGATTTTTTACAGAAATCTTCGTCGCTTCATTTTTGCAGGAATTTAAAAGAATAAAAACACAGATTATGATGTAAAAAAACGGTAAAGATTTAGATAGTATTGTATGTCTATAATTCATCATGCATTGTTTTCAGAAAGCTTTTAATATTTTTCAGGTGGGAGATAATCTCAGATTGGGTATCCACGGATTTTGTATTTCCCTCTTTTAGTTTCTTTTTGGCGCCATCTAAAGTAAATCCTTTTTCTTTAACGAGGTGATATACAAGTCTGAAATTCTCTATGTCCTTCTTAGTATATAAACGGTTGCCCTTAGTCGTTTTTTTAGGTTTTAAGATTTCAAACTCCGTTTCCCAGAAACGGATAAGTGAAGCGGCAACATTAAATTGTTTGGCGACTTCACTGATGGTGAAATACATTTTTTCAATTTCTTTGTCTTTATATGGCATAGTTGCTTTTTTGAAAGTGTATTTTTTAATCAAATGCTTGATTGCTTTGTTCTGCAATTCTTAATATTTGATCATATTGTTCAGGGGATAAATCATTGAAGAAATAGTTAACAGGATCAATTTTTCTTCCATTTTTCCAAACTTCATAATGGCAATGTGGACCCGTGCTTTTCCCCGTATTTCCTACGAGTGCAATGGTTTGTCCGCGCAATACCCTTTGTCCTCTTTTTACCAATATCCTGCTATTGTGTCCAAATAAAGTATGATACCCATAACCATTATTAATAACGACCTTATTTCCATAGCCATCGCTTTCTGAACCCGCTATCTCAACAATACCATTTCCAGTAGCATATACCGGCGTGCCTGTCTCTGCAGTAAAATCCAGTCCTGCATGCAACCTCGGTGTTTTATAGATTGGATCTATTCGCATACCAAATCCTGAGGCTATTCTTTTTAAATCTTTATTGGATACTGGCTGAATTGCCGGTATGCTGGCGAGTAGCTCCTCCTTATTTTTTATCATTTTGGCAAGTTCGTCATACGACTTAGATTGTACATATGTCCTTTTCTCCAATGATTCTATTTTTTCTAAGGTATTTGATACAATCTTACCATCCGGAAGATCCCTCAGTGCATCATATATTTTAGACTTTCTTATGTTGCCATTCCTGAGATTATCAGACAATGGGTCTGATTCAAATATAGTTCGGTATATATTGTCATCCCGATCACCCATGTCTTGCAATACTTTTGACAATGACTCTATGCGTTTGTCCAGTATCTCATACTTTACCTGCATTTGTTTTAACCGAATCTTTTCCGTTTGTTTATCCGGACTGTCAAAGAAGGTATAGCCTAATATCATGGCGAGGAAGCCGAAAAAGAAAGCAGACGTGAAAAAGCCAACTATCCTTAAAATACGTTGTCCAATACTGAGTTTATACTTCTCGTATTTTAGTGTGTTAGGATTGTAATAATATTTTTCCTTTTCCATTAATTTGGCTTAAAAAATAATATTTTTGTTTTGTGCTCGTATTCTGAACATGCAACGTTGATTGGCCAATACATAATAGCTGCGACAAACAGTTTAGAAATACTAAGTTATACTTTTTTTATTAAACAAAAACCATTGCTAATCAATGAACTATAAAAGTGCCAAAGAAATACGTGAAGCTTTTTTACAGTTTTTCAGAGATAAAAACCATCTAATTGTAGCATCTGCTCCTGTTGTGGTGAAGAATGATCCTACTTTGCTTTTTACCAATGCTGGTATGAATCAGTTTAAGGATTACTTCCTGGGTAATGCTCGTCCAGAAAATCAGCGCATTGCAGATACGCAAAAATGTCTTAGAGTTTCCGGTAAGCACAACGACCTCGAAGAGGTTGGTGTAGACACTTATCATCATACCATGTTTGAAATGTTAGGGAACTGGTCATTCGGTGATCCACAAAATCCAAAAGGTGGTTATTTTAAAGAAGAAGCCATAGCCTGGAGCTGGGAGCTACTTACAGAAGTATTGAAACTCGATAAAGACAGATTATACGTTACCGTCTTTGAAGGTGATGAAAAAGAGAATTTACCTAAAGACGAAGAATCTTATAATTTCTGGAAACAGTGGATTGCTGAAGACAGAATATTGCTTGGTAACAAGAAAGATAACTTTTGGGAGATGGGAGATACCGGACCTTGCGGTCCTTGTACAGAGATACATGTCGACTGTAGAACAGAAGAGGAGCGAAAACAAACTGATGGAAAACAATTGGTGAATGCAGATCATCCTCAGGTTATAGAGATTTGGAATAACGTATTTATTCAATTCAATAGATTAAAAGATGGAAGCTTGGCTTTACTGCCCGCAAAACATGTGGATACTGGTATGGGCTTTGAGCGTTTAGTAAGGGTTATACAAGGTAAATCTTCTAACTATGATACCGATGTCTTTAGCGGAACCATAGAAGCTATTGAGCAACTGATACAGAAAAAGTATGACAGGAGTGACAGTAAGGAAGCCATTGCCTTTAGGGTATTATCAGATCATATCCGGGCGGTTTCTTTCACTATTGCAGATGGTCAGTTGCCATCCAATACCGGTGCGGGCTATGTAATTCGTAGAATTCTTAGAAGGGCCGTGCGTTATTATTATTCCTACCTGGATAGAAAAGAACCTTTATTGCATTTATTGGTACCCGTTTTGGCAAAGCAATTTGAAACGGTATTTCCTGAATTGCAGCAACAGGTAGCATTCGTTACTAAGGTGATATTGGAGGAAGAAAATTCATTTCTTAAAACGTTAGAGTCTGGTCTGAAGCGCCTTGATATTATTATTGCAGATACAAAGGGAAAACAGATAGATGGAAAAGCTGCGTTTGAATTATTAGATACTTATGGATTTCCAATAGACCTTACTACGTTAATTGCTTCAGAGAAAGGATTTACTGTAGATGAACAGGGATTTGAAGAGGAATTGCAAAAACAAAAGGAAAGAAGCCGTGCAGCTACAGAGTTGAATGTAGATGACTGGGTGATACTGGCAGATGGAAAATCTACATTCGTAGGGTATAACTCGTTGGAGTCAGAATCAAAAGTACTTCGGTATAGAAAGATCAAAGCAAAAGGAAAGGAGCAGTATCAATTGGTATTGGATAAAACACCTTTTTATGCAGAGAGCGGTGGACAGGTGGGTGATATCGGTATGCTTTCCGGGGATGATTTTAACGTTGTGATTACCGATACCAAAAAAGAAAATGATTTAATTGTTCATTTTGCAGATCTGTTACCGGCATCTTTAAAAGGTAAAGTACTTGCCCGTGTAGATGCAACAGTTCGTCAAAAAACAACTGTACACCATTCAGCTACGCATTTACTGCAAGCTGCTCTACAACAAGTATTAGGAAAGCATATAGCACAGAAGGGATCTTTAAACAATAGTGAATACCTGCGATTTGATTTCTCTCATTTTGCTAAGATGAGTGTTGAAGAAATACAACAAGTAGAACGATTAGTGAATGAGAAAATTCGTCAGAACATTCCTGTGGTAATTAAAGAATTACCAAAAGATGAAGCCATGAAATTGGGTGCTATGGCTTTATTTGGAGAGAAATATGGCGACGTGGTAAGGGTGGTAATCATGGATGAAAAGTATTCCATAGAACTTTGTGGTGGAACACATGTTGGATCTACCGGAGAACTGGGTTTGTTTAAGATCATGTCGGAAGGTGCTGTTGCTGCTGGTGTGAGAAGATTGGAAGCAGTATGTGGAGAAATGGCATTACATTATGTAAATGAGAAATTACAGCAACTCCAGTTGGTTGATGAAGTATTGAAGCATCCTAAAGACAGAATAAAACAAGTACAGCAATTATTAGAAGAGAATACAGCACTGGGTAAAGAAATTGAAATCTATCAACAGGGCAAAGTAGAGCTTGTAAAACAAGATTTACGAACTAAGGTATTGAAGAAGGATAATGTCAGTGTGTTGCTGGAAAAGATAGAAGGTGTTAATGCAGATGGGCTTAAAAAAATTCAGTTTGACTTAAAACATGAATTCGAGAATTTATTCTTTGTAGCCGTAGCTGTTATTAATCAAAAGCCTGTTATATCTGTAATTATTTCTGAAAATTTAGTGAAAGAGAAACAGTTACATGCAGGTAATATGGTGAAAGAATTGGCCAAGGCTATTAAAGGCGGAGGCGGCGGACAACCATTTTATGCTACAGCAGGTGGAACGGATGTTAATGGTATTTCCGAAGTTTTACAACAGGCAGAATTGCTTATCAATAAAAAATAATCAGCTTATTTAATACTAAATTGGATATATGAAAAGTATACGTTTTACCATCATCACTCTGCTGATGATAATGATCTCGACACTTGTATTGTTTACTGGTTGTAAGCAATCTAATAGCTATACTATTGAGGGTAATATTACACATGCAGACCAGGCAAAAGTATATCTGGAAGATATCTCAGGAGATCAGCCAGTAGTAATAGATACTTCAACCATAAAGAAGAATGCATTTAAAATGAAAGGGTATGCTAATCCGGGTATTTACCGTCTTCGTTTTGGAGAAGATCCTATGAGTTCCGTGTTTTTATATGTCTCTAAACAGGACGATATCCATATAGACGCGGATCTTAAAAATCTTTCAGAATATACTGTGGAAGGGAGTGTTTCCTCGCTGCATATTCAGCAGATTATGGCGAAGGTGCAAAAAAAATATAAAGCACTGGAAGCTACCTTTGCTCAAGCAAAAGCAACTTCGTCAACAGTATCTAAAGATTCCATTCAGCGTATTCTGGATGCTGGGCAGAAGAGTTTGGTCACTGAGCTAAAAGCATTTGTTGAAAAAGAAGAAAATCCGGAAGTGGCTTGTTTTGCCTTGATGTTTTTTGGTCCATCTATTAAAGAGGAAATTCCTTATTTGCTGGATGTTACAGAAAAGCTGCATAAGTTGGCCCCGGATTCCAAATTTGTAACCGACAGGTATACTTCTATGCAACAATATCGTGATGGTTTATTAGCTGAGGCTAAAGGAGGCATCGCTGTTGGTAGTGAAGCACCGAATATTATTTTACAAAGTCCTTCTGGAGATACCATTCAGCTGAGTAGTCTCCGTGGTCAGTATGTGCTACTTGATTTTTGGGCAAGCTGGTGTGGACCTTGTCGCCAGGAGAATCCCAATGTTGTGAAAGTATATAAAAAATATCATGCTAAAGGTTTTGATATCTTTTCTGTTTCTCTGGATGCAAACAGAGATCAGTGGATCAGGGCTATTTCAAAAGATGGTTTGATGTGGAGACACCACGGATGCGATTTTGGTGGGTGGCAGTCGGTGCCAGCACAGGCATACAGCATACAAGCTATTCCAGCTACATTTTTGCTGGATAAGAATGGAGTTGTAATCGCTAAAGATTTGCGAGGTGAGGAGCTGGATCAGAAACTGAATAAGCTTCTTAATTCCCCTGCTGCGCAATAATTCCTTAGTTATTCTTTAAGGCAACGTCTATCTGTGCTACATGATGTTTTCCATGCCATGCATATAGGGCAAGTGTTTCCTGTAGTGTAGATGTTCGTTTATATTCCGGATGATAAAAAGTACGTTTCCAATCGTTCTTATCCATATTCTCCAATAGGGCTACCCATTTTGCATGAACAGCCTTAACCAATCTAACAGAGTTTTTTATAGGCAGTTGAACATCTGCAGTCTCTGTCCATAAATTATGATCATACGGTTTTATTGTAGGATTATTCTCTGTCAACGCTAATTTAAATCGAATAAGCGCATTCATATGGCTGTCTGCTATATGATGTATAATCTGTTCAATATTCCAGCCACCATCACGATAAGTATAAGATAATTTCTTTTTCTTATTGATTCTTTTACTGATACTCTTTAAATGCTCCGGCAAAATTCTGATGTCCTGAATCATTTTGGTAATTAGTGTCTCATTAAATTCTGTAGGCTGTTTAAATCTTCCAATAGGATATATCTGCTGCTCCAATCGGTCCTCTTTAACAGACTTTACAACTGAAGCTGGTTTAACTTTTATCGCTGCAGTCGTTTTTTTTGTTTTAATAGCAACGGGTTTAGCAGCGCTTACTTTTTTTGTTGTTTTCTTTATTACTTTCTTTGCCATGTTAGAATCTTTCTATGGTTTGTTCTTTTATATCTCTGCCGTTACTTAAAACTAGTTTATAAGCACCGCGGGATAAGTTATCTAAAGTTACAATTTTTGTATACAATCCTTTAGATAATTGTCCGAAATCAGTTTGCTGTACCAATCTGCCTGTCATATCATACACTTTTAAATCTATAGTAGTAGCTGTTGCAATACTAAATTGAACAGAAATTTTATCGATAAATGGATTCGGGTAAGCACTTAATACCACTAAGCTGTTAGAATTATTTTTTATGCCGGTAGATACGGTTTGTCTTGGATTTTCCGGTGCCTGATAGAATGGAGGATCAATTTTCACAGAAGGAGCTGTCGCTTTTTTTAGCCAGCGGGTTCCAGCTAAGGTATACCAGCCTGTCTCATATCGTTGTACAGTATCTCTTGTTGTAACCGTATTAACGGAATAGAAATTACCTTGCGCTATACTATCTTTAAGGTCTAAAATACCATAGCCTTTCTTATATAAATCCACATATTTGATATGCGGTAATAATGCACTAATTAAGGGATATATGCCATCCAAAGCTACCGGAGAAGATTGTGAGGTAACACTGGTGCAAACAAATTCCACCCCAACAGAACCCGCACCTGTTGCAGCATTATAGGTAGCAGTATTATATGGTAAATCCATAGCCCAGGCAGTATGTATATCGCCAGTAAGAACGATGATATTTTTGATATTGTTATTGAGTATCACATCATACAATTTCTTACGATCTGCCTGATAACCGTCCCATTGGTCGTTATTGATAACGAGGTTAAACGGTGTCAAATTTCCAACCATAACCTGTTGAGCAATAATCTTCCATTTTGCTGTGGAATTCATTAGTTCTGTCTTCAGCCATTGTAGCTGTGCTTCACCGATTAAATGTTTTGACGTATCCGTAACGGTACCGCCTTGTAGTGTTCTGGCATATAGTCGGGTGTCCAACATAAAAATATCTGCCATATTTCCATAGCTGATTTTCCGCCATATTTTATTGGGGTTTCCTGCTTCCGGTAAACGTAGCGGCAGCCATTCATTGTAGGCTTGCTGTCCTGCTGCTTTACGGAAATCCCATGGACCTTCTGTTCCGGGTGTATGGTTTTCTGCACCATCATGATAGGCATTATTAGCAGTTTCATGGTCATCCCAAATAGATATAAATGGGTACTGCTGGTGCATTTTTTGGGTCGACTTATCTAATCTGTAAGTAGAGTATCGTTGTCTGTAATCTGCTAAATTTAAGATCTCATAAGAGGGAAGCTGATCGCCTCGTGTTGATCCAAATTGGTTTGAGGCATATTCATAGATATAATCACCAAGATGTAATATAGCATCAATATCGTTTCGCTCTTTAATTCGATCATAGGAATTAAAATAACCACCCGGGTAATTAGAGCACGATACAAATGCAAAACGCAATTGAGCTACTCCGCTCACCGGCGCCGTTCTTGTTCTTCCGGTTAAGGAGTTTCTTCCAAATGCTGTAAACTCATAGAAATACCACGTGTTGGGTTGCAGTCCGCCAACATCAATTTTAACGGTATAATCAACGGTGCTGTCTGTGCTGAAAGTACCGGATTGTATTACCTGCGTAAAATTTGTATCCAATGCGATATGCCAGGTTCCGTTTACAGCACCGGCAACGTCAGGTGTTATGCGCGTCCAAATCATCACAGCATTGGGCGTTGGATCACCGGATGCTACGCCATGGTAAAAAGGGGTTAGCGAGGTATCTACCATAGAGCGCATAGCATCATCTATAGTCTCAAAAGTATAGGCATTAGAAATGCCCAAATAACAAGTAAAAATTAGGAGGAAGATTTTTTTCATAATAAATAATATGTACTAATTTAGTTTAAATTCCGGTGTCTTCCAACCAGTTCACCATAAATTCACCTTAATTGAATTGAAGGATATCTTTTTTTACAAGTTCAGATAGTAAGGCTTCAGTAGCTCTGTAAACGCTTCTGAGTATTTATCATCTTCATTTTTTATAGCTATTGTCGAAGACTTAGGAGCAGTAGGTTGATGCGTTGTAAAAATACCTGCAAACCTAAAAAAAGAATGTTTAGGGCTTTGTTGTATATCGATTAATTGCTCTAAAAAAAAGCCTTGTTCCAATGCTAAGAAGATGCATTCCTCTTTTCGATAATAGGGAAGTAGTAAGGCAACAGCTCCATCCTCTGATACCAACTTTTTCATGGTGTTGAGGAGTTCTGGTAGACTGAGTTTGCTGGAGTGTTTGGCTATCTGTTCTCCTTCATCAACAGATGCCTGCTCGTTGATATAGAATGGTGGATTACAGATAATTAAGTCGTAGCTTTTTTTAAAGTCGTAAGTCCTTACGTCGCCGTGCAACAATTCTATTTTTTCGTTCCATTTTGATGATGCAATGTTTGTTTTTGCTTGCTCAAATGCATCATTGTCAATTTCTATCGCATCTATATATGCCATTGTTTTCTGAGCAAGCATCAGACTCAGTAAGCCCGTTCCCGTTCCAATATCTAATATGTTTTTTGTGGAAGGCGAAGGATGCACCCAGGCTCCAAATAAGCAGGAGTCTGTACATACTTTCATGGCGGTTTTGTCTTGCTCTATCCTGAACTGCTTAAACTGAAAATAGTTGTTCGGCATGCCGTAAAGGTACAACATGCCGAACGTAAATTATATTATTGTCCCTTCCAGCCATCTGATATGCCAGCCTTTATATCAGTGTAATTGGTCAGAAAAGTTATCAGTAATGCTATAAGAAGTAATAATTTCCAATTGTTTCTTACTAAACTTTTGATGTCGCTGAGGAGTTGGTTCATATCATTGATTTTAAAGGTGAATTCAATTTTATTAGGATTTTCCGGAGTTTTCTTGGATAAGTTTAATATATCTACTTGCAGGACTTTACTTAATTCATTAACAGAATGCATGCTGGGTTTTACCTCGTTATTTTCAATTCTTTGTATTGTTCTGAGGGTGATATGGGTTCTTTCAGACAATTCTGATTGAGTTAATCCTTTTTGTATTCTAAGCTCTTTTATAACTTCTCCTGGTTTCATGAATGTGCAAATTTGGGTCTTTTTAATGGATTAGCAAACGTCATCCGTACGACATTTTTACGTCATTAATTACTTTCTATTCAAGATCTACTAGTAAGAATTAATACCCAAAGGCATAATATCTTAAACCATTCTGATTAGGGTATTTCCCTTCCAGTAAAATTCCGCTGCCATTACTTTCACTCAACACTGCCTCCAATTCTTCTTTTTTGCTGAGTGGCTGGTTGTTGATAGCCGTGATAATAAACCCTTCCTGCATATTGGTATTTTGGCGAATAATACCGTCTGTAATTTTACTCACTTTCAAGCCTCCGCTGATACCCATCTTTTTAGCCTCTAGCGAACTTAATACTTCCAGCGTTATTCCTAACTTTTTTTCCAGCGTACTGCTCCCTGAATTTTCTTCTTTGGCTAGTAAGGTTGTTTTATTATCCTTAGATTTTAAAGTAAGGATTTTATTAATTGTCTGACCATCTCTGTAAATCTCAATATTTACTTTGTCACCCGGTCTGTATCGTGCAATATGTTCTTGCAGCCCGGCAGTATTATTCACCACAGAGCCGTCTACTTTAAGAATAACATCCCCACGCTGAAGACCTCCGTCTTCGGCTGCACTACCTTTGTTGACTTCTGCAACGTAGGTGCCTTCAATATCTTTAAGCTTCAAATCTTTAGTAAGCTCATCGTCCATCTCACGGATAGACACCCCCAAAAAACCGCGTTGTACCGTACCAAAATCGATGATATCTTTCACCACTTTCTTTACCAGATTAGCTGGGATAGCAAAGGAGTATCCTGCATAGGATCCTGTAGGTGTGGCTATCGCTGCATTGATTCCGATAAGATTTCCATTTAGGTCTACCAATGCACCTCCGCTGTTTCCTGGGTTTACGGCAGCATCGGTTTGTATAAAGGATTCAATTGCTAGATTTCCTGCTTTCTCTCTCAGGATATTGATGTTTCTAGTTTTAGCAGATACAATTCCCGCTGTAACGGTTGAAGCGAGATTAAATGGGTTTCCCACAGCTAATACCCATTGTCCTACCTGTACCTCATCAGAATTAGCAAATGTTACCGCTTTGAGGTTTTTACCATCAATCTTAACCACGGCTAAATCTGTACTTGGATCGGTGGCTACTACTTTTCCAGTAAATTCTCTGTTGTTGTAAAGGAAAACGTGAATTTCATCAGCATTTTCTACAACATGGTTATTGGTAACAATATAACCGTCCTCGCTAACAATAACGCCGGAGCCGGAGCCTTCCTGGTCTTGTTGAGGGATATCAAAGGGCGAGCTGCCCAATGGTCCTCCAAAAAACTGGAAGAATGGATTCATGTTCTGTGTATTCTTACTTTTTTTTGCTTTGATGACGGTATTAATATGTACTACCGTCTGTGTGCTTTTTTTTGCGGCTTCCACAAAGGCATCGGGCGCTAGTTTACCAATGGTCCCTTCTTGCTTAAATGGGGAGGCATCACTTTCTTTTAGGAGAGTAGTATCAGGTAACCCTACTATCCGACTGAGTCCCAGTGTGCTGAGTGAACTTATCACACCGACAATAAAATAGGCAGTTAACTTTTTCATAATTGTTCTTTTTTCTATTGCAAAGTTCTGTTGTGCTTACGAGAACAACAACTAAAATAATTTTAAGTAGCGTTAAAAAAAGTTAACCTGATTTGAGTTTAGGATATTGCTCTAAATAGACTATTTTTGGGTTATGCAATATCGCTTCTTCAAATATCAGGGAACAGGGAATGATTTTGTTTTGTTAGACAACAGAAACCTTGCTTTTCCAAAAGAACAGCAGTTTATTGAACGGATTTGTGATCGCCATTTTGGTATAGGTGCGGATGGGTTGATGCTATTGGAAACTGCAGAAGATTTTGATTTTAAAATGGTGTACTTCAATTCCGATGGTAGAGAGAGTTCCATGTGCGGCAACG
>CANHGL010000014.1 GCA_947460245.1 Sphingobacteriales bacterium | reverse complement strand
CGCAGGCCTTCCAAAGTATGACCTGTGTGCTAATAAAAGCGGCCTGGTCTAATACCGCATAAATATTCATCCCCCTGTATCCCCCTTGATAAGGGGTAATAGCAATATCGAGAAACAAAACTATTTATCTAACCCCCTCCTGGTAAGGGGGAATTCACTCCATATAGTTGGCTGCTATCTCTCCCCCTTTTCAAGGGGGTTGGGGGGATGTATAATTTACTTCACCTTGTCTTTAAGATACTTTGCCGTAAGAGATGCTTTATTCTTGATAAGTAATTCCGGAGTACCTTCAAAAACTAACTGACCACCTTCTTCTCCGCCCTTTGGGCCAAGATCCACAATCCAGTCTGCACATTTAATAACATCCATATTGTGTTCTATGACCAATATGCTATGACCAATCTCTATCAATGCATTGAATGCCTTAAGCAGTTTATGGATATCATGGAAATGTAAGCCGGTAGTCGGCTCATCAAATATAAATAAAACCGGATCCTTAGCAGTTCCTTTAGAGAGGAATGAAGCTAATTTTACACGTTGTGCTTCACCACCACTGAGGGTTGAACTACTCTGACCCAAATGCACATAACCCAAGCCAACATCCTGTAGTGGCCTGAGCCTATTAACTACCTCTTTCTTATCTGCAAAAAATACGATGGCATCATCCACAGTCATATCAAGTACTTCTGAAATATTCTTTTGATTATACGCAACCTCCAATACTTCCTGCTTGAATCGCTTTCCATTACACACCTCACAAACTAAATGTACATCTGCCAAAAATTGCATCTCCACTACTTGTTCTCCTTCTCCCTGACAAGCATCACATCTTCCACCCTCCACATTAAACGAAAAGTGCTTAGCCTGATAACCCCTAATTTTAGATAGTGGCTGCATGGAAAATAAATCACGAATGGAATCATAGGCTTTTATATAAGTCACCGGATTACTTCGGGAACTTCTTCCTATTGGATTTTGGTCTACAAATTCAATCTTTTTAATCTTATTCTTGTAGCCGCTGATGGATTTGAATAATCCTGGTTTAACACCACTGCCCTCTAATTCATTTTTTAGGTACGGATATAAAATCTGTTTTACTAATGTTGTTTTACCTGATCCGGAAACACCGGTAATAACAGTAAGTGCCTGCAATGGAATATTAACATCAATATCTTTGAGATTATGGTGCTTGGCACCTTTGATGGCAATAAAGTTATTTGGCTTCCTGCGGATTTTTGGTACAGCTATTTCTAATGCACCTGTAAGGTATTGAGTAGTTAAACTATTTTTATCCTTTATGATATCAGCAGCATTACCAGCAAATACAATCTCACCTCCCAATGTTCCTGCAAACGGACCAACATCAATTAAATAATCTGCAGATCGAATAGCTTCTTCTTCATGTTCCACGACTATCACTGTATTACCTAAATCACGGAGATACTTCAACACCTTAATTAGTCTTCCGGTATCGTGTGGATGCAAGCCTACGCTAGGTTCATCTAGGATATAAAGTGCATCCGTTAAATTACTGCCCAAAGTTCTTGTAAGGTTTATGCGCTGCGATTCACCTCCGGATAGTGTATTGGAAAAACGGCTTAGTGTAAGATATTCTAATCCAACATCCATCATAAACTGTAAACGATTATTAATCTCTATCAAAATCCTTGAAGCAATTTCTGCATCATGTTTATCAGGTTGATATTGCTGAAAATGAGCATACAGCTCTTTTATGGTCATCTGTAAGAGTTCACCTATAGACTTATCTGCAACTTTTACGTATTGAGCATCTAATCTCAAACGGGTTCCATGACACTCATCACATTCAGAACGGCCTCTGTATTTTGACAGCATCACTCTATATTGTACTTTATACGTTTGTGATTCCACATCCTTAAAGAATGCCTTTATTCCCAAAAAATAGGCATTGCCTTCCCATAGTATTTTATATTGCTCCTTAGTAAGATCTATGATAGGTTTATGAATTGGAAAATTACAAGAGGTCGCACCTTTTATTAATTGCTTCTTCCACCAGCTCATCTTATCACCTTTCCAGGCCACTACTGCTTCTTCATAAACGGATAGATTTTTATTCGGAATAACTAAATCCGGGTCTATCCCTAATATAGTACCAAACCCCTGGCACTGTTGACAGGCACCGTAAGGAGAATTAAAATTAAATAACTGTGGAGATGGAATTTCAAACTGTATACCGTCGAGTTCAAAACGATTACTAAACAACTGCCTGGAATGTCCGGGAATATCTATTGCACAATATCCATCGCTCTCCGAAAGAGCTAGCCCTATTGAGTCGGAAAGCCTATATAGGTTATCCTCTGTCCGCTCTGCCGTAGCACGATCAATCAATATATACTTTTCCAGTTTCTTATTGAGTGCGGCTATACTCTTGTCTGCTATCTCCTCTATCCTTAAGACATCATCAGCTACTAGTAGGCGCTGCATACCTTGCTGCATCCAGGTCTCCAATGTAGCTTCAGAGATTTCCTTTATGGGTGATAAAATCTGAATCTTCTCTGATTCGTTTAAGGTTTTTATATAGTCTATGACATCGGATACCTGATGGCGATGTACAAGCTTATTGGATATGGGAGAGTAGGTCTTACCTATTTTAGCATAGAGTAATCTCAGATAATCATATATTTCAGTCAAGGTACCTACCGTGGAGCGCGTAGTACCTGTAGTTGTTTTTTGTTCGATAGCAATCGCCGGAGAAAGGCCTTTTATATAGTCAACATCAGGCTTATCCATTCTATTCAAAAATTGACGGGCATAGGAAGACAGAGACTCTACATACCTACGCTGTCCTTCTGCATATAAAGTATCAATAGTAAGAGACGATTTTCCGGATCCCGAAACCCCTGTAACAACTACTAGTTTGTTTCTTGGAATATCTACATTAATGTTTTTAAGATTATGCGTTCGTGCACCTACTATAGATATTTTAGCGTTTCCACTTTTTATGAGATTCCCTTCTTTTGGCATTTTATAGAACTTTTTATTCGTTAAATTCTGTTAACGATAGAGCAAGTATGTATTTTTTTAATAATCTTAGTATAAATAATCGCTCACCAAAACATAAGGCTTATTGAATAATATCTACATGACGACTAATTATTATTGTTTAACACAAAAAAACTAGTAGCATGTATCCTGTTATTCAAAACGACAATGAGCTCATCCAAAGATATATAACTGGGGATGAAAATGCGCTCGCCTCTCTGCTGAAAAAACATCAGAAAAAAATCTTCTCCTTTATACTAATGCGGGTTCGTGAACGTGCATTAGCTGAAGATATCTTTCAGGATACTTTCTTAAAAGTAATCGACAGCCTTAAGGGCGGAAAATATAACGAGGAAGGAAAGTTTCTCCCCTGGGTTATGATGATCGCCAATAATCTCTGTATGGACCACTTCCGTAGAAACAAGAGAATGCCAGTAATTGTTGACAGTGAAGGCAAAGATATTTTTAATACGCTACGATTTGCTGAAGAAACAAAAGAGGACAATATAATTCGTGAGCAAACGGTGAAGGAAATAAAGGAAATGATTGAATTGCTACCTGCTGATCAGAGGGAAGTATTGATTCTTCGGCATTATGCAGAGATGAGCTTTAAGGAAATTGCAGAGATGACGGGTACTAATATTAATACTGCACTGGGAAGAATGCGCTATGCATTACTGAATCTTAGGAAGATGATTGGCGAAAAAGCCTTAGCCGTGTAATAAAACCAGTATAAAGACTAAAACCAACCATACCGGTTGGTTTTTTTATTGCGTAAAAGTCAGGTACAACGTACAAGCCGGCAAGGAAAATATCAATCCATCAAATCTGTCTAGAAAACCACCATGGCCCGGCAATGCAGTTCCAGTATCTTTGATTTTCAGATTACGTTTAATCATACTCTCTACAAGATCTCCATAGGTACTGGTAACTGCAGTAATAACAGCCAAAACAATATAGGTTGACAATGCTACTTCATGTCCAGTCCAGCTTGGGAAGAATAACCAAATAAGATAGGCAAATAAGATAGCTCCAGCTACTCCTCCAAAGAAACCTTCCCACGTTTTTTTAGGAGAGATACGTTCAAATAACTTGTGTTTACCTAGAAGGCGACCTGATAGATAGGCAAACGAATCATTACTCCAGGCAAAAATCATAATGGGTAGCAAATAGTGCCAGCTATATTCTCCTGCATGGAAAGCGAGTAACGAAGCACAAGACAAAGGCACTGCTAAATAAAATATCGCCATAGAATTAAAGCATACATTATAAAACGGGCGATCACTCTTCGTATACATTTCGATAATCAGCCAAGTGAGCGGGAAAATAGACACCATAGATAAAGAGATTAATGGAATCTTCTTACTGGCAACCAAATAGATGATACCAAAGATAGTAACACTAAATATGGTATTGATAATCTTATATAAAAGCTTCCAATTTTCTCCAGAACTTAATAGATTATAGATGATGGCATAATATTCATTGATACAGAGTACTACCAGGAGGGAAAATAAAATGAGGAAAGAATATTCGTTGAACACCACACCTCCTACCATAACTATTAAAAAGAAGAATCCGGTAATTATTCTTGTGGTAAGTTCATTCATACAGATCAGTTATTTTTAATTTGGCATCAGCCAACGGAAAATTATTTATCTACCGTATCTGACGAAGTTAGCATTTTTCTTCTGCGTACAAAATAGAAAAAAGCATACGACAATAGAACAAATCCGATGCTATAAGCAATGAACTCCCAAACATCGGGCATTTCCGGATTATCTATATCTGTCTTATAAATACCTACAGCGTTTAAATACATGATAATAACCTGGGCACCATTATTAACCAAGTGCACATAAATACTTGCCCACAAGCTTTGTGTATAATAATATACATAGCCCAATAGCAGTCCCAATATTAATCTAGGCAAGAATCCTGAAAATTCGAAATGGATAAAGCTGAAGAATAAGGAAGCGATAAAAACAGCAAGATGAATATTTAATTTCTCGGTAAATAATCTTTGTAATGTTCCTCTAAAAATCCACTCTTCACAGATAGCAGGTACTGCTGCAATGGTAAGAAAATTGAGCATAAATACTCCGAAAGATTTATCTGCCAGCAGTGCATCCACAATAGCTTTGTATTCCCCCTGCGAACCCTGCATCCAATTATTCCATGGCATCCACTTATTAATAAAGAATGAAACATTAATTAAAGGGTAAATCGTTAATACTAAAAGCGGAATCACTACAAATAGTACAGGGTGAAATAAGTTGTCTGCCTTAGCATATCTAAAGCTCCTGCCATCTTTCATTCTACTAAATATAATTGCAGGCAACAAGAATCCAAAAAAAGATGCGAGCATCTGTGCTACTCTCAGGCAGTTCATATCCTGAGGATGAGCTGCTATTGAAGAAATATCTGCGGATTTGTAATACATCAGTATAATAACTCCACTGAGGAGTTGTGCTATAATGAAACATGTAAAGAAAATGCCAGACCAGATGAGGAGTTGGGTGCTAAAGTTATATCTGTTAATTCCGATTGCTAAATCGCGAGGATTATATGCCTCAGTATCTATTTTACTTTCTTCCATTGTCGTATCTTTACTCAAAGATAGCAAATACCTTTAGCTGCAAGCATCATGATAAAAATTGGAAACATAGAATTAGGCGAGTTCCCACTCTTGCTTGCCCCCATGGAAGATGTGAGCGACCCTCCCTTCCGTGCGGTATGTAAGCAATATGGCGCTGACCTAATGTATACCGAGTTTATCTCTTCAGAAGGGCTGATCCGAAATGCACATAAAAGCATTCAGAAGCTCGACATCTACGACTACGAACGACCAATAGGTATTCAGATTTTTGGTGGAGAAGAAGATGCCATGGTGGAAAGTACCCGCATTGTAGAAGCAGCAAATCCAAATCTAATTGATATTAATTATGGCTGTCCGGTAAATAAGGTAGTTTGCAAAATGGCAGGTGCTGGGATATTACAGGATATTCCAAAAATGGTCCGCCTGACAGAACAGGTAGTAAAAGCAACATCACTTCCGGTTACTGTGAAAACCCGTTTGGGATGGGATGATAACACTATTAATATTGTGGAGGTTGCAGAACGATTGCAAGATATTGGCATACAGGCATTAAGCATACATGGCCGTACGCGCAAGCAAATGTATAAAGGGGAAGCACGCTGGGAGATGATTGCAAAAGTGAAAGAGAATCCCAGAATAAAAATTCCAATCTTTGGAAATGGTGATATCACCTCTCCTGAGAAAGCATTGGAATACAAAAATAAATATGGAGTAGATGGAATTATGATAGGTAGAGCAGCCATTGGTGCTCCATGGATTTTCAATCAAGTAAAAGCTTACTTATTTAGAGGAGAGCACATCCCGGATCCACCTATAGAAGAAAAAATAGAGGTTATTAAAATACACCTCAATAAGTCGATTGAATGGAAAGGAAATGCCTTGGGTGTTCTGGAAATGCGACAACATTATTCTAATTATTTGAGAGGGCTACCCAATATAAAGCCATTCCGAAATCAACTGGTTACAACCAACCAAATAGAGGAGATTTATGCCATACTCGATGAGGTGCTAAATACCTATTCAGGAATAGAAACTACACTCTAAATCCTATTCATTTTCGTTCTTGTTGCTTTACAGCATTTTCTTTTTCTTCCATCAAATACTGCAGTGCTTCACAGACATATGAAAACTATTGCTGATCCTGATACTCCAGCTGCTCTAACTTTTCTTCTAAGTCCTTATAGTTAAGTTCAAACATTCGTAACGCAATGAAAGCCCGAATGATGGCAATATTTAGCTGAATTGCCTGAGGACTGTTCAGCACACTCGCCAAAATGACTACTACATGCTCGGTAAAAGCATGCGGAAGATACTTGGTCTGTCTACCAGTAGCTGTTTAAAGGTCGAAAAATGCGTCCTTAAAATTGCAATCCACTCATTTTCATTTAATTGGGACATGAAATCTTCAGGAAAGCGGATGGCATTACGCTTAAGCGCCTGTTTTAAACGTTTAGTCTCCATCCGATATAGACTGGCTAAATCAAAGTCGAGCATTACCTTTTTACCACTAACTTCAAAAATATGATCCTGAATTATTATTGACTCCATAAGCATAATATATTTCCCTATTGAGATACAGAAGGAGGTTAAATTCCATTAAGTGCAACTAAATTTTTAAATTGCATCAGACTGCGGGTTAAAAATATCCAAAGAGGTTAATGCTCTGAATACAATACCCTTTACTGATTATATAGCTAAACAATAATAGCGTTTAAACGCAAAAAATACAGACTGTGCTCACAATACTGCTCCTCTCCTTACTGCTCACTATCTGCTATGTCAGCATTATGAGAACCTACAAGTATAAATGGGAAGAAATTGCAGAAGTATCTCTCTTAAATGATACCCCTAGTACTACTGTTACGATTATTGTTCCTGCGCGGAATGAAGGGGCTAACATAGGTCATCTATTACAGGATATTACGCAGCAGATCTATCCTACTGACTTGCTGGAAGTAATTATTATAGATGATTTCTCGGAAGATGATACTTATGAAATTTGCCAGCAATTTTCCCAGCAACACCCTTATATAAAAGCATACCGACTAAAAGACATACTACCATACAATACCCCAACAACAGCATACAAAAAGAAGGCAATAGAAGCAGCAGTACAATTAGCAAAAGGCAAATTGATTATTACCACTGATGCGGATTGTAAACTCCAAAAGCAATGGGTACATAGTATCGTCTCTTTTTATGAGAAAGAACAATGCGCTTTGATTGCAGCTCCCGTAGGGTATTACCAAGAGCAAACACACTTTCAGTATTTTCAGGCCTTGGATTTCTGTGGCATGCAGGCTATCACTGCCGCTATGATTAGAATGAAAATATTCAACATGGCTAATGGCGCAAATCTTGCTTATGAAAAAGAAGCTTTTTTAAAAGTGAATGGGTATAAGGATATCGATACAAAAGCAAGTGGCGATGACATGTTGCTTGTCTATAAAATTGCAAAACACTTTCCCGGCAGAGTGCATTTTTTAAAGAATAGGTCAGCCATCGTTTTCACTCAACCTATGCAAACCTTAGGAGCTTTTCTGCAACAACGTTTTCGCTGGACTTCTAAATCTGCTTCCTATCAAGATAAACGTGTAACCATCATACTAGGATTGGTATATCTATTTACAATTAGCATCTGGGCGAATGCGGTACTCTTTCTCGGAGTTTTAATCCATGCTTTATTTTTTTCATCAGATATTACTGCAGCATTCTTTATTTTTCTACCTGCTATTTTATCGCTACTGATGTTAATTTTCCAGATAATCTGTAAGAGTATCATCGATTATCATTTTCTAAAATCTGCGGTAGGCTTCTTCAATCGAATGGATTTAATGAGCACCTTTTATTACAGCGAACTATTACATCTATGGTACATTCCTTTTGTAGGCACCTTTGGTAATATTTTATCCTATAATTGGAAGGGAAGAAAATTGAAATGAAAGGTATACAATCAAAAAAGATAATTTTATTACAACCTAAATTTATCAACCATATCTAAAAAGTTAAAATACAAGAGCATACTAATAGCCCCACTAGACTGGGGCTTAGGACATGCGACACGATGCATACCACTAATTGACCTATTGCTGCAGAAGGGGGCAAATGTTACCATAGCCGGGAATGGCGGATCCTTATATCTCCTAAAAGAACAGTATCCTTCTCTAAAACACTATGAACTTCCGGGATACAATATCTCTTATCCAATCGGTAAGAATGCTGCCGTACAAAGTTTACTGCAAGCCCCTAAAATCCTGAGCACTATAAAAAAAGAAAAGCTGCAAACGGAATCTATCATTAATGAAGAAAATATCGATTTTATAATTTCTGATAACAGATATGGCGTTCGTAATGATAGAGTCAAGAGTGTTTTTATGTGCCACCAAGTCGCGTTACAGGCACCAAAAAGAGTATCATTTTTGAATCCACTTCTGCTGAAATTACACCTGCAGCAAATTAATAAATTTGATATGCTCTGGATTCCGGATGAATCAAGCAAAGAGAATCTATCTGGAATATTATCCCACAATATTACGTTCGATATTCCTCATAGGTATATTGGCTTACAGAGTAGATTTGTAAATTTCAGAAAAAAAGAGTCCTTTATTGATTCTCTGGATTTTTCAATAGCAGTAGTTCTGTCAGGGCCAGAGCCACAACGTACAGTATTAGAGGACACATTAAGAGAACAACTGCAAAATGTCTCTGAGAAAATATTATTGATACAAGGAAAGACCGAGCAGCAGAATATACTGGAAGAAAACAATATTACTGCCATTTCCTACCTTAACACTAACGATTTATATGCTGCACTCACGAAGGCTTCTACAATAATCTGCCGATCAGGATATAGCAGTATCATGGATCTTGCCGTATTAGGAAAGAAAGCACTTCTAATTCCTACCGCCGGCCAAACAGAACAAGAATACTTAGCCAGCAGCCTTTCTGAAAAGGGTTATGCATTAACCTGCAGACAAGAAGATTTAGATATACAAAAAGCATTGCAGCAACTGGAGCGAATAGAAGGATTCCCAATATTTGAGGGGAGTCAGGAAAGCATATCAGCTGAACTAGAAGAACTCCTATTTGAATAATGGAATCTGCACAAGGTTAACTGATTCCTTATAGAATAACTTTGTTGTTTTCTCAAAGCTTGTAGTATAATCAGAAACATAGAAAGTATCTCTTCCTTTCTTCTCCATATTTATTAAATCATGTACTATCATAAAATTCCTGATATGTGTTGCCACAATTTCATTGGTGGCCAATACATTTACCTGCCTGCCTCTTTGGTGATAGAAATCTTCTATTTCTGGTTTAATTAACGGATAATGCGTACAGGCAAGTACAAGCGTTTCTATATCCTGTAATTCAGGTGCGCGCAAATATTCTTCAATGACAAGATGCGAAATTTGTCCATCTACAAATCCAGATTCAATCATTGGAACAAGAAGTGGAGTAGCCAGCTGATGTACTTCTACCGAAGAATCTAAATGATGAATTTTATTTTGGTATACATTAGACTGTACAGTACCCAAAGTGCCTATAACACCTACTTTCTTATATCCTTTTTGGATAATCTCCTCTACTACTGGATCAATTACATTGAATACATAGGCACTGTCTCCTGCCATTTCCACTAACATATCATATGCGACAGAGGAGGCAGTATTACACGCGATTACTATTATTTTACACTCCTTAGATAATAAGAAAGTGCCAATAGTTTTAGTGAAATATCGAATAGTGTCTGCGGATTTATCGCCGTATGGAAGATGAGCCGTATCCCCGAAATAAATCAATGATTCATTGGGCAGTTGACCCAAAATAGCATTGGCGACCGTTAAGCCGCCAATACCTGAGTCGAATAAACCGATAGCTTGTGAAGCTGTTCGCATATTAATTATATTATTATGGCTTAACTGCCGGCTTTGGAGCTGCTGGCTTTGGATCCGGCAATTTCAAATAAGTCTTTACTAAAGGTAGAATGTTATCACTTTCTTCTGCAAAAAGTATTGAACCTGCTCCTGAATCGAAGACATATGTAAATCCATTAGTTTTGGCAACCGTCTTAATACCCTCATTAGCTTTGGTTAAAATAGGGCTATATAATTTTTCTTTTTTAGAAGCAATTTTATCTTGGGCTGTTTGTTGGAAATCTGTGATTCTTTTTTCCATATCTCCCAATTCTTTCACCACCAACTCTTCCTGTTCAGCAGTCAATAAATTTCTTTGCTTCTTATCCTGTGCATCTGCTGCCTTCTTCTGATATTCAGCATACATCTGTTGACCCAACGCATCTAATTCTTGAGCATATTTTTCAATAGCAGAATCTGCTTTAGCCGATTCTGGCATTAAGCTAATTAACTCTGAAGAATTTAGATAACCGAACTTAGTTACTTTTTGCGCATAAGTGCTTACAACTATTGCAAGCATCAAGATCATAATGGTAGTTACTTTTTTCATTTTTTGATTTTTATAATTATTGGTTTGGTTGAATACAAATTTACATTCCTAATCTTTTCAATACTTCCTCGCTGACATCATATTTCGGATTGGTATACAGCATGGCTGCTCCTCCAGAAGCTTTATCAAATATAAAATCATAAGTACGTATTTCTGCTAATTTCTGGACAGCATCAAAGACTTTATCTTGAATGGGCTGAATTAACTCCTGGCGTTTCTTAAATAAATCTCCGTTATAACCAAAACGATTTTTTTGAAGATCCTTTAACTCCTCTTCTGCTTTAATAATCTCATCCTCCCTTTGTTTCTTTAAATCCGCGGTAAGCAGAAATTCTTCTGCCTGATATTTACTATACATCTTCTTTAACGCCTCACTTTTCTGATCGATATCTTTCTGCCACAATGCCGCCTGGTCATCCAACTTCTGCTGAGCTGCTTTATAATCCGATAATTTTTCCAAGATGTATTTAGTATCTACATAAGCAAATCGCTGCGCAAACGCAGAAGTCAACCCCGCCAACAAAACCATAGTTAAAATCACCTTTTTCATACGCTTAATTTTAGTTTAATTTAAAATTATTCCGGCTCAAATCCAAGTATAAATGAAATATTGCCATTTTTACCTATGTAATCAAAGAAACCGTTAGTAGACTTTATCGAACTACCATTAGCACTATCAAAACGTATGCCATAATCTATACCAATTAAACCGAACATAGGTAGAATGGCCCTAACACCAATACCGACACTCTTCTTGAGTTTAAAAGGATTATAATCTTTAAAGTTCGTATACGTATTCGCCGCTTCAAAGAAAGCCAAACCAAATATAGTTGCAGAAGGATTGAGAGAGAACGGATATCTTAATTCCAATAAGAATTTATTATACAAAGGATCTCCTCCACTGGAAGAATAGGCTCCTTCATAACCGCGTTGAGCAATAATGTCTGTACCAAATAAGGTAACGTTAGATGGAATACCATTACCGCCTACCTGAAAGCGTTCAAAAGGAGTTATACCAATCTTATTATTAAATGAGCCGAGGAATCCAAACTTAGCGGAGGTTCTTAATACCAATTTTGACTTACCTAACGACTGATACCAGTCTATAGAGAATTTCCATTTATGGTATTCAATGAGTTTATATTTCTCTGCTATTGTTTTACCATCATAGTTATTATCTTTTCTAAAAAGAGAATAAGGCGGCGTAAATTGTAATGACACCTCTACCTTTGCACCTCCTGTTGGAAATATAGGCTGATTGATGGAATTTCTGGTTAATGAAAGCTTGAAATTTAAATTATTGAATCGTCCACTATCCAAAGCAACATTACCCACAAAATACCTATTTCTGAAAGAGCTCAACTGATAGCCGTAATAGTTAGCTGAAGCTTGTACAATAAAAAAATCATCTGGCTTCTTCAAACGCGTTCCAATAGAAACGGAGAGGCCATTGGTTATCTGCTTTCCATATATAGTACCATTGGCAATATCTTGCAAACGAGAACGGAATGCCGCAACGGTAAAGGCATTCGGCTTCTTACCTCCTAGCCAAGGCTCTGTAAAAGAGAAATTATAATTCTGATAAGCTCTACCATTACTTTCTACCCTAACCGTTAATTGCTGCCCATCGCCTGTTGGCAGTGGCGACCATGCTTTTTTATTGATGATATTTCTTAGAGAGAAATTATTGAACTTTAATCCAAGTGTACCAATCAGGCCTCCTGACTGACCACCCCAACCGGCAGACAATTCTACCTGGTCTGCTGATTTTTCTTTAACCGTATATTTTATGTCTACCGTTCCATCAGTAGGATTAGGAACCGGCTCTACCTTCGTTTCTTGTGGATCAAAGAAACCTAAGTTTGCAATTTCACGCTGTGAACGAATCAGATCAGAACGACTAAACTTATCTCCGGGATAAGTATGTAGTTCTCTGCGAATAACATGCTCATTAGTTTTATCATTACCTTCAATAATCACGTTTTTGATAGTAGCCTGTGGCCCTTCATTAATTCGTATTTCTATATCAATAGAATCGTTCTCTACCGAAGTTTCAACAGGATTAATATTGAAGAACAGATAACCATCATCATAATATAGCGAACTAATATCTCCGCCTTCCTGATCCATAGTTAAACGTTTCTGCATTAATTCAGCATTGTAAACATCCCCTTTCTTAATATTCAGCACTCTGTTTAATGCTTCTGTAGAAAACTTTGAGTTCCCTTTAAAAACGATATTTCTAAAATAATATTTATGCCCTTCATCTAAAGTAAGGATTACGCTCACGTTTCCATTATCATTTTTAACAACCGTATCGGATACAATTCTGGCATCACGAAATCCATTATTATTATAGTAATCGATTAGCTTCTGTTTATCCTCTTCGTACTTTCCTTCATTAAACTTAGACCCCTTAAAGGTTATTCTGAAACGCTCCAGGAAAAAATCTTTTACTGAATTCGAGTTTAAATTGGCAAGTGTATATAAAGCATCTATTGCTTTCTGCTTGCGACTTCTTTTGTCGTTGATGCGTATCTCTACCTTAGATCGCTCCTTAGTATCTTTCATAGCCTTACGCATTTTTGGTAGCTCACCATTCACTCTTCCCAAAAAGATAAGATCATCAATCTTTACCTTATTGCCCTTGTCAATATTCACTACTACGGACGCACTATTTACCAGTCCTTCATCTTTTTTCTCTATAACATTTATAATAGGATTCAGATAAGATTTCTCTTCATAGTGATCTATAATCGTGTTGCGTATATTGAGCTTTAATGCATCTGTAAGCGGCTTAGCTTTTAAGGCATCCAACTTCTTCTTAATATCATCCGCTTCGCTTTTCTTTATTCCCTTTATGGTAATTTCATTGAGTCTTGGTTTTTCAAGAACATTAATAGATAGGTATATATTATCTCCATCAAATCTGTCTATAAAAACCTTAACGTTTCCAAAGAGTCCTTGTTTCCAGAGATTCTTAATACACTTAGTGACTTCATCGCCGGGAATAGAAATCAGATCCCCTGTTTTAAGTCCTGAGAGAGATCGGATAATATTTTTATCAAGATATTGTGTTCCCGTAATCTCCAATGATGCCAAACGATATTTCTTTGGTTCTTTATAATTTACCAATGAGCTGTCTATTTCCTGTGCACCAGATAACTGAGTCAGTATTAAACAACCAAGCATCAATAAGAAGTGTCTGTATTTTTTAAATATCATTTGCATATTAATAGTTGGTGGTTGTTTGTTGATGGATTTGCTCACTGGTCTTACCAAATCTGCGCTCCCTATTTTGGAAATCATAGATTGCCTCAAAAAGATCATTTCTGTTAAACTCCGGCCAGAATTTTTCAGTAAAGTACAACTCTGTATAGGCAGCCTGCCAAAGCAGGAAATTGCTAATTCTGTGCTCACCACTTGTACGAATCATCAGTTCCGGATCCGGCATATCTTTGGTATATAGATGTGCTGAAATATTGCTAGCGCTTATCTCTTCTAACGTAATTTTACCAGACTTATAATCTTCTGCCAACTGACGAGCAGCTTCCGCAAGTTCCTCTCTGGAACCATAGCTTAAGGCAAGCGTGAGTGTCATTCTTGTATTATGTTTGGTAGCTTCCATTACCTCCTGCAATGCCTTTCGGTTGGAAGCAGGCAGTGTATGAATATTGCCAATGGCATTAAGGCGTATACCATTTTTTTGCAACGTCTTTATCTCCCTGCCTATTGTTAAGAATAACAGCTCCATCAATGCTGAGACTTCTTGTTTCGGACGATTCCAGTTTTCTGTGGAGAATGCATAGAGTGTGAGGTACTTTACACCCAGCTCAGCGCATCCTTCTGCTACCTCACGCACTGCCTTCACTCCATTCCTATGTCCAAAAATACGGTGCTTGCCCTGAGCCTCTGCCCAACGGCCATTCCCATCCATAATGATGGCAATATGCTGTGGCAGTTTAGCCGCATCTATTTTTTCTTTGTATGATATGATAGATTCTGTACTCAAACTTTTATAATACTTTTGGACATTTTATTGTATTGATGGTATAAGTTAAAGACACTCCCACAAACATAAATCTGTCTTTATCCTTGCTGGTGCCTCTCTGTTTTCCTGGAATACCAATTTTTTCTAATGATCGGTCAGATAAATCCAGACCAATATTTTTACCGTTAGTGAAAAAATTTATATCCTCTGGTTCCGCATAACTTCCACTCACATCATCTATGTAATCTGTGAAGGTTAATCTGCTGCTGACCTCCAGGCTTAATGCCCAATTTTGACTTAATCCTATTTTTACACCTCCTCCATAAGGGATAGCAAATGCATACTGATTATACCCCTTATTGCGTACTGGCTTATCCGGCGTCTTCTGTCCTTCAGTACCTACAGATTCTAGATAGTATTTATTTCCATCCAATGAAGTATATGGATTATAATAAAAAACACTTGCACCCATGAAGATATAAGGCGTCCATTTTCTGGTGTCTTTAGAAGAGACTAAGGAATACTTAAAGAAATTAAGTTCATACGTTGCTGCAAGTTCAGCTACATGTGACTTAAAATTCAGGTTCCGCGCTTGCAGATAAGGAAAATTCTTTATCCTGCTGTCCGCAGCATCTAAGTAACCGTAATTCATCCCTACCCGAACAGCCATTCTATTGTTAATATTATATCTGTAAAAAGCCCCACCAGCCCATCTTGCATCTTTAAATGACATAGTGGGATTCAAATCTCCGAGGTAAACGGCAGTGCCGCCCCAAAAACCAAATTCATTTTCTTGAGCGTGCGCTAGATTATCAGCCATGAATATGGTGAGTATAAGACAAATTATTTTTAGAATCTTGATCAAAAAAAAGAATGATTAAAAAGAGGAACAAAGATACGTTTTTAGGCTACAAAAGCACTACAAACTAAGTAGTTATACGCTTTTACATCATAATAAATTGCAAATTTCACATTTTTTAAGTCAAAGCCAGTTTTGGCTAGCCTTGGGCAAAAATTTTACGAAAATATTCTATGGTAATGGGTAGTCCATTTTCAAAGGAAAATTGGGGCTTATAACCCAATAAATCCTGGGCCTTGGAAATATCCGCTAAAGAATCCCGGATATCACCCGCACGGGGTGCTCTGTGGATGGCCTGTATGTCCTTTTGGAGGTATACTCTTATTGCATCATACATCTGATTGATTGAAAATCGTTCGCCAAAAGCAATATTGTAGGCCTGATTGTAGGCTAAAGAATTATCTATTGTGAGGGCAAGTATATTTGCCTGCACCGCATTATGGATAAAGGTAAAATCCCTGGACTGCTCTCCGTCTCCATTGATATAAGGAGCCTCGTTATTTATTAAGTCCTTGATAAACAATGGCATAACAGCAGCATATTCTCCATCTGGATCCTGTTTTGGGCCGAAAATATTAAAATATCGAAGTCCGATGAGTTCCAGATCAAAACACCTGGAAAACACACTTGCATAAACTTCATTGGTGAATTTGGTGACCGCATAAGGTGATAAGGGATTACCTATCCTGTCCTCTTTCTTTGGCAGATTAGGCTCATCACCATATACCGAAGAAGAAGACGCATAAACAAATCGTTTGATGCCCGCATCTTTAGCTGCCGTAAGCATATTAACGAATCCACCAATATTAACATCATTGGTGGTAATTGGATCCTTGATGGAACGGGGTACTGATCCGATAGCTGCTTGATGGCATACTGCATCTATCCCAATACACGCCCTTATGCAATCGTTTGGATTTCTGAGGTCGCCCTCTATGAATTCAAATCCTGAGTGGTCAAGAAAATCAGATATATTCTCTCTCTTTCCTGTAGCGAGATTATCCAAAACCCGGACCTTTGCTCCGTGTAATAATAAATACTCCGTAATATTTGAACCAATAAAACCTGCTCCTCCGGTAACTAAAATGTGCCTATGCGCCAAAGAAGATTTATGTAATACTTGCTGATACATCTATTGTAAAATTAAATAATATTTCTGGATCATCTAACGATATGTAATTTTCCTTTAGCAAGGAATATGGCCTCCACGCCATTTGATCCTAAGGAAAGACGCTCCAAATCAAGGCTATAAATATTGCCGCTCAGCCAGCTCGACTGGTGTTGTATGGCATTCAACTGTAGTTGCGCCTCCACTTTGGCGTTAAAGAGTTCTTCCTTGAAATTATATTGTAAAAAATCCCTTAAATAGGCTATCAATGCCTTATGGTAAAGCCTGTCAATAAACCTCAACAAGATACTGTTCGTATACAACAGGTAATTTAGATTCCACGTTCTTATCGTATCACTGGGATGATGGAAATGAATGGCCCCTGTGAGTAATGCCTCACCACATATCTCCCGCTTAAAAGGCCCCCAGTGCACAAATAGACAAAAGGGTATAGAGACGAATGCCTTCGAATCGGCACCATTAAACTTCAATGCATCCACCCTAAGAAAATACCGCTGCTCCTTTATAGTATAGATCCTATTGGCAAAATGATTAGAAAAAAACTTAGAGACTTCCTCATAGACCATCTGTGCTTTTATGAGAATATCAAAATTATATTCCAGAGATGGACTCCTTTTATCGGATGCATTTATCGTCAATAAATCGAGCGTCCGGTTTATCCTGCGTTGCATCAGATTTTCTACTGTACTGATAATACTGAGCTTTATTTTTACACCATCGAGCTCTATGTCTGTAATAGTTTTATAGATCTCAATAGGCTTGAAGGTGAGTAATTGCATCAATCTCTTCTCTGAAAAAATATACTGTTGAATCTGCTTCCAGAAGTCAAAGAATATATTTCCGCCCAATACACGATCCAATATGGCCATAAGAAAGAAATCGCTGTTTACACAAATGTAACAAAGTCGCTACTAAAAAGAATCTTGTCGAAAACTAAAGCCCCAACTGCTTCAAATATTTTTCCAAATCCCCATTCTCCATAGAATTCTCTAGAAAAGTATTTATTTTCTTTTCTCCGTTTATAATCATAGTTGCCGGTATGCTACCCTGCCAACGCTTATCTACCTGAGGCAACCAGGAGAAATCATTACTCTCTTCCAACAAGAGCACAGGTGCTTTCATGCCAGCCTTCTTTACCGCTGTAGCTAATTTTTTTGGGGCCTTCGGATTGTCCAGACTAACGAAGATCAACTGTATAGCCGTTCCTTTATGTTGCTCATAAAATGCATTAAATACAGGAATTTCCATCATACACGGACCGCACCACGTAGCGAAAAAGTTGACAATATATGTAGTATCATTGGCATGCGTGTACGCTTCCTTTAGTTCAGGTATCCTTACCACTCTGATAGACTGAGCGGAAACACTCAGTGAGCACACAATAATACAGGAGAGCAAAAATGTGATTATTCTCATAAGTAGAAATATACAAATACTCTGCCAATATAAACTGAATCGTAATTATTATATACCTGAATCGATGGATTTCTCTTACTAATCTGTATTTTTAGCGCTTCCCATGGAACAACACAAGAAAATACAGAATGTAGATTGGCTAACGTTTATGAGCTTATCGGTAATGTGGGGATTTTCTTTTTTCTTTATAAAGAAGGGCCTTCTATTTTTCGAACCCATACAGGTTGCCGCCTTAAGAATGTCTATTGCATTCCTTGCGCTCATTCCATTGATACTTTTACATTTTAAGAAAATGCGCATTCCCATGGCCAAATGGAAATTTATTCCATTGCTTGGTCTATTTGGCAATCTTATTCCGGCAATTTTATTTTGTACAGCAGAGACAAGAATAGATAGCGGACTTACTGGTATTATGAATGCCACAACCCCCCTATTTGCATTACTGATTGGAAGTTATTTTTTTCGAGTACAACTAACGCGGAATAAAATTATTGGCGTAATAGTTGGTTTCGTCGGAGCACTTATTATTGTTTCCTCCAAACAAAAAAGTTTATCAGAGATTAACTTCTATATACTGATGCCTTTACTCGCAACTGTTTGTTATGGAATCAATGCTAATATATTCAAGGCAAAGTTTCAACAAGAAAATCCTATTATTATTGCGCTCCTGCAATACACTTTTATCGCACCCTTTGCCATAGGATATTTATATTATACGCATGCGTTTCAGCATATCATAGCATCTCCAGCACCGGCTTGGGATAGCATAAAATATCTGCTCATATTAGGAATATTTGGAACTGCATACGCCCAGGTTCTTTTTAACATTTTAACACAAAGGACCTCGGCTTTATTTGCCACCATGACAACTTATATTATCCCTTTTGTTTCTATCCTTGTTGGATTGATGGACAAAGAAAATATTATGCCATTACATGTTGCAGGCTTATTGATCATATTGATAGGGGTATATCTTGGCTCCCGAGATTAGATAGAGACAGAATGCTTTTCGTGCGGAGCTCCCAAAGCATGAGACCTATTATTTCCAAATGTTGGGCAACCGCATTTCTTTGACTTATACGCCGCACAGGATACGGAAGCCAAAGCAATAATCAGGATAAACAACCTTCTGAAAAAAATTCTCATTTGCAACTCATTAAGCGGATGCTATTATTCTTAGCATTTCGCATTTGATTTACTAAATTTACTATATCAAAATCAATATTACTAAAAAACATAGCTCTAAAAACGGTTAAACATGTCATTAATTTTAGACTGCAGAGGATACTCCCCTAAATTTGGAAAAAATATTTACCTGGCTCCTAACTCCACTGTGGTGGGTGATGTAGAAATGGGAGATGAATGCAGCGTTTGGTTTAATGCAGTAGTACGAGGGGATGTAAATTCCATTCGGATAGGTAATAAAGTAAATATTCAGGATAACGTAGTCATCCATTGTACTTATGAAAAAACCAAGACCATTATAGGAAATAATGTATCTATTGGACACCAAGCCATTGTGCACGGCTGCACTATTGAAGATAATGTCTTAATTGGAATGGGTGCCATCATTATGGATAATTGTCATATCGAACAGAATGCCCTTATTGCAGCAGGTGCTATTTTATTAGAGAATACAAGAGTGGAAGCAGGAAGTATTTATGCAGGTATCCCCGCAAAAAAAGTTAAACAGTTAGAGGAATCCACTTTTAAGGATCAGAATGAACGCATTGCTAATAACTACGTTAAATACAAAGGTTGGTTTGAAAATAAAAATGATTGAGTGGCTATTTGCCCAATTCTTTTTTGAAATATTCTAAAGTAATTTCAAGTCCTTCTGCCCGCTCTACTTTTGGCTCCCATCCTAAAATATTTCTTGCTTTAGTGATATCAGGTCTTCGTTGTTTTGGATCATCTGTTGGAAGCGGTAAATATTTTATCCTGGATTTCGTATCAATTAACTTTAGGATCTCATCCGCAAATTGCAAAAGTGTTATCTCTTGAGGATTACCAATGTTTACCGGCAGGTGATAATCACTCAATAATAATCTATATATACCCTCTATAAGGTCATCGACATAGCAGAAAGATCTGGTCTGAGAGCCGTCTCCAAACATCGTTAAGTCCTCCCCATTCAAAGCCTGGCTCATGAATGCAGGCAACGCACGACCGTCATCAAGACGCATCCTTGGGCCATAAGTATTAAATATCCTAACGATACGAGTTTCTACACCGTGAAAGTTATGGTAGGCCATAGTAATCGCCTCTTGGAAACGCTTTGCTTCATCATAAACGCCTCTTGGTCCTACAGGATTAACATTACCCCAATATTCTTCCGGTTGTGGATGCACCGTAGGGTCTCCATAAACTTCGGAAGTAGAAGCGATGAGCATTCTTGCATTTTTTGCTTTTGCCAAACCCAATAAGTTATGTGTACCCAAAGAACCCACCTTTAAAGTTTGTATCGGCATTTTTAAATAGTCTATAGGAGAGGCAGGGGAGGCGAAGTGAAGTATATAATCTAAGTTACCCGGCACATGTACAAAGCGAGAAACATCATGATGGTAGAATTCAAATTCTTTAAGCGGAAAAAGATGCTCTATATTTTTAATGTTTCCTGTTATTAGATTATCCATTCCTATTACGTGATACCCTTCCTTTATAAATCGGTCACATAAATGTGAGCCAAGGAATCCTGCTGCTCCAGTTATTAAAACTCTTTTTTTATTTCCCACTTCAGCCATGTGTTATAATATTATAGTTTTTCTTCCAATACTATTGTAATAAAATCCTTCTTGCTGCATAGCCTCGAGATCATAGAGATTTCTCCCATCAAAGATAACGGGATTTTTCAGTAATGATTTTAGCTTAGCAAAGTCAGGCGTTCTAAACTCTGTCCACTCCGTTAATATCGCTAAGAAATCAGCACCCTCCATAGCACTATAATAATTTGCGGCGAAACTTAATCTTGATTTCTTTTCTGAAGGGAGAGCAGAGAAATAGTTTTGCACATTGGGCATAGCTTCCGGATCATAGGCCACAATTTCAGCACCCGCATTTAATAACTCTTCAATTATAAACAAAGCAGGCGCTTCTCGGATATCATCTGTATTGGGCTTAAATGCCAATCCCCATATGGCTATCTTCTTTCCTACAAGATTACTCCCATATTGATTTATTATTTTTTCTACAAGGACATGTTTTTGTTTATCATTCACCTGCATCACTGCTTTCAGAATCTTAAAATCATAGTTATGCTCTTCTGCTGTTTTAGCCAATGCCTGTACATCTTTCGGGAAACAACTGCCACCATAACCTATGCCGGGAAACAGAAATCTCTTACCTATTCTGTTATCGCTACCCATCCCCATCCTTACTGTTTCTACATCGGCTCCTGTTCGTTCACAAAGATTTGCCAACTCATTCATAAAAGATATACGTGTAGCCAGATAAGAATTAGCAGCGTACTTGGTCATCTCTGAACTGCGTTCATCCATAAAAACTATTGGGTTGCCTTGACGTACAAATGGACGATACAACTCCTCCATTAATTTACGGGCACGATCAGAAGTAGTTCCCAATACCACTCTGTCTGGTTTCATGAAATCATCTACCGCTACTCCTTCTCTCAAGAACTCAGGATTAGAGACTACATCAAACGGAACAGTAGCATTTTTTGCCAGTGCTTGCTTAGTGAGTTCCGCTGTGCCGACAGGGACAGTGCTTTTATTAATGATTACCTTATACTCCTTAATCACCTTGCCCAGGTGTTCTGCAACCCCTAATACAAAAGATAAGTCTGCAGCGCCGTCTCCATTCGGAGGCGTAGGTAATGCAAGAAAAATAAGCGCAGCATCTTTTACAGCTTCTTCCAAATTGGTAGTAAAGTGTAGTCGGCCTTCTCTTAAGTTGCGCTGAAATATCGTCTCCAGCCCCGGTTCATATATAGTTATCTGTCCAGATTTTAATTTCTCTACCTTTTGTTGATCAACATCTACACATATAACATTATTTCCTGTTTCAGACAGACAGGTTCCTGTTACCAAACCAACATATCCTGTACCTATGACAGCTATATTCATCTTTAAAAAATTTAGAAGTTAAAGTTAAGGATAACTTGGCTATTTTCTTACCTCAACAGCTACTGATTTCTTTTGTGCATCCGCCAAAATAAATAAGGCTATATAATAAAATGGCATAAAAGGAATCTTGTATCTTGCCAAAGCACCAAAATTAAAGCTAGTGAAACCAACTGCAAAAGCAAAGATAATAGAGAAAATAAGACAAAATTGAACTTCCGGGTTTGCTATTATTAGTTTAAAGAAATTGAATAAGCCCGCTTTAAACAACAATCTAATCGTGAAGAAAAAGGTTACCATTCCCTCTATAGATGCGATTATCAGAATGGGCTTCCTGGCTTCCCAGATATAAGGACGAAACAAAGAGACGTTAACCGCCTTGGGGAAAATTTTTATCATTCCTGCAACTGAGTAATCGATATTACCTAAAGTATAAAAAGATCCGCCTTGCATTTTAGAGGAGTACACGAGCCAGTTCTGGGTATCCTGAGCCGTTCGCATCATAGACTCAAAAGAATATCGCTTAGCCGCTTGGCCTATTTGCAGCAATACAAAAACAGCCAATCCGACGCCAATAACAACGAGTAATGGTCCGATAACGACTCTTATAAAATTACTTTTTATAGTATACCTGTATCTAGAAAAGATCCAAAATACTACCGCAGGAAAATATGCTAAAATGATATATACTTTTATATTCATAATGACATAAACCATGAATATGATTATTAAAATATTTGCAACTACTGCTCTTCTCTTAATAAATAAATCATAAGAAGCGTAGGTAAATAGGCCTAATGCCCCCAAGCAAATAGGATCCTTCAAAAAGCCACTGCTCCAAAAACATACTGATGGAATAAATAAACAGGAGATGGCCATCTCTTTATGCAGGTGGGGGTACAATTCGGAAAATGCCCTGTATAACTTCCAGCATCCAATAAGTGCTAACATGGAACACACAAGGCTTAGGAATAAAAATGAATTGAAACAAAGAAAACTGACAAAGAACCCGAAAACAATAACCAATCGGGTACTATTATCGGTCATATACGTTCCACCTGATAACATGTAATCCCTAATTACATACTGTGCTTCAAAGCTTTTCGGCCTAAACATTATATTGTAGGTCGCAGCCAAATCATTAGGAAGTAAATCCCTCAACTGCAATACATTAATTTGATAGGCAAAAGTGTCGCCCCCTTTATAATAGAAGGCAAAAATTAATGTAAAAAGGATAGTTGATGCAATCTTTACATAATAGGCATACATTAAATAGGTGTGATTAACTGTACCCTTGTAATACTTATCTGCGATGTTCTTAACTATAGAATAAGATATTGCGATAAATATTGGTCCAAAGATAAAGTCTTGGAGAAAGAGATGCTGTCCACTCAGTATATCATTAACATTGGTAAATAGCCCTAACAACATAGCCCTTATACTTAAATATATTTAGTTGGATTATACTTATCCCATAGATTTTAATCTACCTGATATGTAGAAATAAAGATAGTAATAAAATGATGTAAATGAATTCCGTAAAACATATCCCACCTTCGTTTTATAAAATGCTTGTATCAACAATATAGGTACAGTAAATGCCTTAAGAAAGGCAATAATTAGACCGAATATTCCTTGTAATTGTATAATTTTGATATGTTCATTGTCAAATAGAGTTAATAAATAATATGCAGATACCATTCAATAAACCATTTCTGATTGGAAATGAAACAGCATATATAGAAGCTGCCGTCAGAAAAGGTAAATTGTCGGGAGATGGATATTATACTCTAGAATGCCAGACTTTCTTCGAAGAACGGTATGGGGTTACGAAATCTTTACTAACCACTTCTTGTACGGATGCCTTGGAAATGGCAGCCATTCTTCTAAATATAGCCCCCGGAGATGAAGTAATAATGCCTTCCTATACTTTTGTATCAACGGCCAATGCATTTATACTGCGCGGGGCAAAAGTTGTCTTCTCCGATAGTCATAGTCACCATCCTGGGATAGATGAGGATGCTATAGAAGAACTGATTACTCCAAAAACTAAGGCTATAGTAGTTGTGCACTATGCAGGTATAGCTTGCGATATGGAAAAAATAATGCAGCTGTCAACAAAATACAATCTATTTATTGTTGAAGATGCTGCACAAGCAATTGAAAGCTTCTATAAAGATAAGCCGCTTGGTTCTATCGGACATCTCGCAGCATTCTCCTTTCATGAAACAAAAAATATTATTTCCGGTGAAGGAGGAATGCTCGTAATTAATGACTCCTCATTGATAGATAGAGCAGAAGTTATTAGAGAGAAAGGAACAAATAGAAATAAATTCTTTAAGGGCGAGGTAGACAAATATAACTGGGTGGATATTGGCTCCTCCTTCCTTCCCTCAGAACTTACTGCAGCGTTCTTGTATGCACAGCTGGAACATATCGATACTATTCAGCATAAAAGATTATTGCTTTGGAATACCTACAATAATAACTTACAAGTTTTAAAAAAGATAGGGATAGGGCTGCCGACATTACCCGATTATGCCTCCAATAATGCACATTCTTTTTTTCTGATCTGTAGAAATACAGAAGAAAGAGATGCACTGATAGCCACTTTAAAAAATAATAATATTCTTGCTGTGTTTCACTATCAGTCGCTACACCAAAGTCCCTATTTTCTAGACAAACATGATGGGCGAAAAATTAAAAATGCAGATCATTTCTCCGAGTGCCTAGTACGACTACCACTTTTTTATGAACTTAATACAGAGGACATCTTAAATAGAATCATTCCCTTGTTGTATAATTTTTTTAAAGTATAGAAAGAGTTCTTAAAATAGGGAATCAGATAGCCTACGAGTGCTATAACTCTAAATACTTCATCAAGCTATCATAGCGCTCTTTTAACTGCAAATCATATTCTGATTGATGCAATACTGCGACCACAGTATACCGATAGCGCTCAAAGGTAAGTTGTATATCTTTTAAGTCGTTCTTATTAATTTTTAGAGATACCTGCATCATATGCTGATTCACAGAAGTAGTCATCATAAAATGTAGAATCATCGCTCCATTGGATTCTACTATCTTAGAAATCTCTGTAAGAGAATAATCCTTAGTTTCCAATTCCAATACGATAATGCCACCAACATTAGCCAGCGAAGACTGCATGACTACAGCATTTAATAATTTAGTAGGCGTTATACTCCCCATATACTCCTGATCTACAGATACTACAGGCAGGAAGTAGGAAGATCCTTCAGCAGTCTTCTTCAATACATCAAAAAGATGAGTGCCTTCATCAATCCGTTGTTGCTGAAAATGTAGCGATAACTCATTAATGTGCATCTCTTCATCCATCTCCTGCAATATTTTTTCTCCAATTGTACCTTGAAAAATATTATTATCTATAACAGCCAATGCATCTGCCTTAAATTCTTCCATTAACGCTAACGCATACCCGATGGTATCCGTTGAACGAAGGAAAGGAATGGAGGTATCTATACAGTCTTGAACAAACATCTTGGTTGTAAATGTATAAAATAATAGAATACCCTGCTAAAAATTAAAGTTGAAGCCAAAGGTCATGATCCAATTGTATGCCCTCGGATTGTCTCGGTGGGTAACCCTCCACATTACGTCCCAGCGGATGAATTTTAGAATATTCTCCAGCCCGAATCCCACCTCCACATAAGGCACCTTCCCTATCGGATGAATAAACCCGTTATTCAGTTGATTTTGCTCGATATTATTTGCAGATACATTTCCCCAAACACCTCGGGTATGTATTACCTCTCTAAGTTTCAGTTTTCTTATCCCTGGGATTCTATTTAGAAAAAATCCGTCAAAATGATGTGAAAAATTCCATTGTAAATACTGATCACTATAGAATTCATAGTCGTTCATTAGGTTAAATGCGGTATTGCTAAAAGCAAAAGTCTGATTTCCGTCATGCACCTCAGAGAGTAGAAAAGGGACTTTGCCAAATACCTTACCCGCCTGTAGCTTGATTTCAAATCTTCCAATAGTTCTCACAGGTATTATATCTGTAAATGATAAGGTGAGTTTATGATAATTATACTGACTACCTAAAAACCCTTTGATGCCATATACATACTCCAATTGCAATACGGGAATTTGTCCTGCATTCAAGGTGCTTCTAAACAAAGACTGCTTATCGATATACTTTTCTCCAATTGCAAACCTGGCCTTCCATACCAATTCTGTTTCATTTAGCCCATCTATTGTATCTGGAGTGGGCTCACTTCCAAGGTAGAGATACTGAAAAGGAACTGAGCCTTGCTCTATCCTTCTATTCTGAAGCGTAATGCCCATGCTTAACCCCTGTTTATATTCTATCTCATAGCTTATCTTGGCGATATCGAGGTACAATAGCCGAAATTGAGGTCTTCTTCTTAAAATAATTACATTTAATATGTTGTCTGAAGAAAGAAGATCATTAGTTCTGCTCATCTTACCTACGTCATGCAAATAACTAGCACTGATTATCTGTCGAGGATATTTATCTACAAGAAACTGCACTCCAATTCCTCCTTTCACGCGCTTATCGCGTATTGCATAGGCTATATTACCTCCCGCTTGTGCCCAGTTACATAATTTTGAGTTAGTACGCACACCCATTCCAAAGCGCCATCCCTCTAGATTATTATAACTTACCAAACTAACTATAGGCCCAAATTCTACAGGACCTGTTTTATAATAGCCATTCAATACGAAGTTGATAATATCTACATAGGTCTTATAGGCAGGAAGTTTCTGTATGGTGTCTATCATATGGTAAACTGCCGCTTCATTCTTAGTAAGACTTATGAATCTTGACGTATCCCAAAACGCCTGATCTTTTCTGATTTTCTGCTCATCCATAGTTACCTGCTCTTTAAGCGTAGCCATGATGGAGTCATTATAAACATCATTAATTCGGAAATTTCTATAAGAGGCATTTTTACGAGCCACTATCGCAGGAGTTTTTTCCAAAGGCGCAAATTCTATCAGTAGGTGATCGGTAGTAATCATCCAGAATTGCTTATTAATAAATTCAAATTCCTGGTTGAGCTCAATTCGTTTAATGAAATTGATATTCACATGAGGCGCCATACGTAACTGAATGCTCTTAATGGCATAACTATTTTCTGAAACAATCATACTGCCATAGAAAGTATTATCTCCTTTGGTTTTAGGCTCAAAAATCAATTTATAGTGTACTACATTATCCAGCACCAAAGTATCTACTACCTTATACCGATAAAATGCCTTACAAGCATTGGCTATAGGGCTTATAAACTGCTTCTGCATAATTTCATATGCATTATCATAGATATTGATGTCCTGGTAGGTAGATCCCAGGAACTCTGAGAAACTAGCGTCATTGATACCTGAAATTTTAGAAGCCACAATGACTTCTCTTTTTCTATTGAGTTTATTAGAATAATAAAATTCAGAAATATTTTCAGACAATAACATCGGTAGAAATGGCTCTTCCTCTGAGGTGCTATCTATATTGTCAAAGACAAACTTAAAAGGTTTAAACACCTTTCTATTCATAAACTTCTGAGAAAGATTTTTTACATCCAGCTCTATCTTATTGTAGAACTCATAACTATAGTTACGCAGATTCTTTTTATCGTTTTTACCCTTATTCTCTAAAACCTTTCTGATTAAATAATCTTCCAGGCTCTCTTTGCTGGCTACAATTACTGCTTCTGCCAACATACTTTCGGAGCCTTGCAATTCGAAATTAATCTGTTGTTTAACCCGCCTTTTTATGGGCAAGGTAGACTCCTCATAACCCAAATAGGCAGCGGATATAGAATCATAAAAAGCATTTAATTGAAGCTTAAAATAACCGGTATCATTAGTAGTAGTTCCAATGGTTGTTCCTTTTATATAGATGTTGGCATACGCCACAGCCATACGGGTTTTTACATCCACAACTTGTCCTTCTATAAAAGTCTGACCTAAAGCAGAAAAATAGCCTATAAATAAAAGGAATAGTATATTTGTCTTAATTAGCCTCACACCGTGAAGTTAATTAATAGTTGTCTAATCTATAATGACGAATACCTATAAAATGAACACCTTAGAAATAGTATCCTATAATATAAATGGTATTCGCTCAGCGATTACGAAAGGATTGATAGACTGGATCCGGGCAACCAACTACGACATATATCTCTTTCAGGAAATTAAAGCCAATGAATCAGATATTCCAAAAGAATTATTTGACGAGATTGGGTATACCCATTATTGGTTTTCTGCTCAAAAAAAAGGGTATTCAGGCGTGGGAGTTCTCATCAAGAGAGAACATTCAAGTGTTATAAAAGGAATGTCCATTGAAAAATATGATTTTGAGGGTAGGCTAATCCGATTCGATATAGATGATATTACGGTAATCAATAGCTACTTTCCATCGGGATCCAGTGGGGATGAACGACAACAGGTTAAAATGGATTATCTAAATGATTTCTATCAATATATCCATGCATTGAAGCAAGAAAAAAAGAAAATTATTATTTCAGGCGATTATAATATCTGCCATCAGGCTATAGACATCCATGATCCTATTGGCAATAAAAACAGCTCCGGATTCCTCCCTGAGGAACGCGAGTGGATGACTAACTATTTTGAAAGTGGCTTTGTAGACACCTTCCGTTATTGTCATCCGGAAAAAAAAGCGGCTTACTCCTGGTGGAGCTACAGGGCAAATGCTCGCACTAACAATAAGGGCTGGCGTATAGATTATCAGGTGGCCTCCAAAGAACTCGAGCAGCAAATTATGGATGCAGCCATCTTCATGGATGTAGTTCATTCCGATCACTGTCCTATCTATCTTAAACTTAAACTTTAATATCAATAACCATTAGCTTCCATGCGACACCTAACACTTCTTTTGATTACCCTTCTACTGATCTCCTGTGAAAGTGCAATAAAACGTAATGACAAATTACGACAAGGGAAGGGTGATGTATATTATGGGGGTACGTTTCGCTACAATGAAGAAGAATACTTCAAGACATTATATCCTTTAAATATCACAGAAGTTACTGCACATCGTTTATGCGACCAAATCTATGAGGGATTAGTAACCTTTGACGTTAACACTTTAGCCGTGATTCCATGTCTTGCAACACAATGGGAAATAGACCCGAAAGGCACAAAATATACCTTTCATTTGCGAAAGGATGTCTTCTTTCATGATGACCCTTGTTTCACGAATGGGAAAGGACGAGCACTAAAAGCCACAGATATAAAATTTTGTTTTGACAGGCTCTGCTTTCATAATCCCGCAGACAATCAAGGATTCTGGATTTTTAAGGATATTGTAAAAGGTGCAAGTAATTATGATTCACTGACTTCAAAAGGTATTATCCCTGAAGAGGGTGTGAGTGGCGTTAAAGTGATTGACGACTACACTGTAGAAATAGAATTAGAAAAGCCTTATGCCGTTTTTCTTGCCAGGCTGGGATTGGTGTTCGCGAAAATTTATCCATCCGAAGCTGTACAAAAATATGGTGGTGAATTGCGAAATCATACTGTTGGTACAGGACCATTCTATATCAAGATCAACAGAGAAAACCAGGTAACCTTTTTATCAAGGAATCCGAATTACTGGGGAAGAGATAGCTTTGGCAATCAGCTACCGTATCTAGATGCAATAAAAATCAGCTATATAAAAGAGAAAAAAAACGAACTGTTAGAATTCAAAAAAGGCAATAGCGATTTAGTATACAGATTTCCTTTAGAAATGATAGATGAAATCATAGATTACAAGAGAAATCTAAAACCTGCTTATAAAGACTTTCAGCTGCAGTTCACACCTTCTATTTCACTTCAATATTATGGCTTCCAGCACCAGGGGAAAATCTTTAATAATATAAATGTTCGAAAAGCTTTTTGCTATGCTATAGATCGACAAAAATTATGTGATTTTACGTTAAAGGGCTCAGGATTTCCAGCTATATATGGCTCCGTACCTCCTGGAACAGGCAGTTTCGATTCTAAGTTAGTGAAGGGGTTTTCATTCGATCCCGGTAAGGCACAGGAATATATGACTAAGGCAGGATTTCCTAAAGGGAAAGGATTTCCTACAACAACACTCGAACTAAACTCTGGTGGCTCACGTAATTCGCAGGTAGCAGAAGCACTAAAGAAGATGATAGAAGAAACCTTAGGCATACAAATAGAACTACTTGTTGTTCCTTGGGCACAACATACAGAGGCAGTAGAATCTGCTAAAACAGATTTCTACAGGCTAGGATGGGTTGCAGACTACCCGGACGCAGAAAATTTTCTAAATCTCTTTCACAGCAAGTATGTACCTGATGATATTCAGCAGAAAACCTATATTAACTCCTTCCGATATAAGAGTAAAATATTTGATGCCTATTTTAATGAAGCCATATCGACTGTAGATGAGGAAAAGAGAAATCTTCTTTATGCTAAGGCCGATCAACAAGTGATAGAAGATGCTGTTGTATTACCTATCTATTATGATATGGATTTTCGTCTGCTGCAATCCAATGTGCGTAACTGTCCCCAAAACGCCATGGAGCTCAGAGACTTTAGGGCTGTTTACTTTGTTCCTACGGGAGAAAAGAAAAAGTAAGCCCTTAGCATAAAAATAACAGAATTTGATGGTGAATAGATGAACTATTCTCTATTTTTAAGATCCGATGGATACCAACTATCAATTGTTGATTGCTAAACTAGATGCTTTTATCAGAAAATATTATCTGAACAAGCTGCTACGTGGCATCTTACTATTTCTTTCTATTTCCTTGGGCTTATACCTATTTATCTCTCTCTCCGAGTATCAATTATATTTTTCTTCTGCTGCGAGAAAAGCCTGGTTATTACTTTTTTCTGCCTCCTTATTATTCAGCGGTTGGAGATGGTTATTAGGCCCTCTTTTACATTATCTGCAACTGGGAAAACAGATCTCACACGAACAGGCAGCCACTATTATAGGCAATCACTTCTCCGATGTAAAAGATAAATTATTAAATATATTACAACTTCAACAACAATCGCAAAATGCCTACAACAGAGATTTGATTGAAGCAAGCATTCATCAAAAAACTGAGTCTCTGAAGTTAGTACCCTTCACCAGCGCTATTCAACTAAAAGAAAATCAGAAATATTTAAAATATGCACTACCGCCGCTTGCAGTTATTGTGCTGTTATTAATTATTGCACCTCAAATACTAAAAGAAAGCAGCACCCGACTATTACATCCAGATAAGATTTATGCGAAAAAGGCGCCATTCGAATTTGTGCTTAAAAACAAAACACTGAAGTTGCTGCAATTTGAAGATATTCAAATCCAATTGCAAATAGAGGGCAAAACAGTCCCCAATGAAGTATTTATCAGAGAAGGTGGCAGAAGTTATAAGATGGAAAAAATTGCTGCCGATAGATTTTCTTATCGTTTCACCAATATCCAAAAGAATATTCCATTCTGCTTTTCAGCCAATGAGTTTAATAGCAATACATATACTATTGAAGTCTTTAAAAAACCCATCCTCGCAAACTTTATCACACAACTTTCTTATCCATCTTATACCGGACGCAAGCAGGAGCAGATAAAAAATACAGGTGATCTAATTGTGCCTGTCGGAACACTTATAGAATGGAACTTTCAAACCTCGGGTACTGATAACGTAAAAATTGTTATGGATGGCCAATCCTATACTGCTGAAAAAAAGGGAGCTGAAAATTTCAGCTTTTCTAAACGCATACTTAAAGATGAACAGTACACGCTATTTGTATCAAATTATGAAGTAGCTATTGGTGATTCTATCTCCTTTACTATACAGGCTACTCCAGATAATTTTCCTGCCATCTATGCAGAACAAATAAAAGATAGCATACAAAAAGATTTTGCCATACTACTGGGAACGGCCTCTGATGATTATGGGTTAAATAAGCTTGAATTCCATTATACAATCAAAGATGAAAAAGGTACCGTATTGGAAAATAAAAAACAACTGATTCCTTTAAACAACAAATCTGCAACTGATTTCAACCAGCAACTTGACTTTAGAAAATATAATATCAGACCTGGAGATAGAATGGAATACTACTTTGAAGTCTGGGATAACGATGCTATCAAAGGCTCTAAGTCTACTAAATCTCAACTCTATGCTTATGAGATGCCCAGTATTCAAAAACTGGAACAACAAGAGCTGGAGAATAACGAATCTATAAAAGATGATTTATCTGCTGCCTCTAAAGATGCTCGGCAACTAGCTAGCCAGATTAAAGCTATGAAAGAGAAAATACTCAGCAAAAACTCGCTATCCTGGGAAGACAAAAAACAACTGGAAAAGATAAAGCAGCAACATGATGAACTGGCAGAAGAACTAAAACAGATTAAGGAAAAATACGATGAGAACTTAAAAAATCAATTAGACTACAAAAAACCAGATGAAGAAATTCTAGAGAAACAGGAAAAACTTCAAGAGATGATGCAAGATATGCTGGGAGACGAAATGAAGGACCTGATGAAGCAAATTGAAGAGCTATTACAAAAAATGGATAAGAAGAATGCTTTTCAAAATCTGGATAAGATGGAAATCAGCAATAAAGACCTTAAGTCGGAATTAGATAAGATGGAGAAACTTTTTAAGCAACTTCAAATGGAGCAAAAGGCACAGGAAACAATAGATCAATTAAATGAATTGTCTAAAAAACAAGAAAAACTCAGCGAGACAACTAAGCAAAATGAGGCAGCCAAGGAAGATCTTCAACAACAACAGGAGCTGAATAAAAAATTTGACGCCATACAGGAAAACGTAAAACAGCTGGAAAAACTTAGTAAAGAGAATGATAATAAATTAGATACTAAAGGCAATAATCAGGCTTCTGAAGATATCCAGGAAAGCATGGAGAAAAGCAGTAAAGAGCTGGAAAAGAAAGAAAATGACAAAGCCTATAAATCTCAAAAATCTTCTGCTCAAAAAATGCAGAAGATGGCACAGAAGATGAAGAATGATCTCGATAAGATGCAGATGGATCAGAACGCAGAAGATATTCAAATGATCAGACAGCTGCTGGAGAACTTAGTAAAGTTATCCTTTGATCAGGAAAAGTTAATAAAAGAGTTAAAAGAAACAGAAACGGAGAGCCCTAAATATATTCAAATTATGCAGAAGCAATTCGACCTTCGCGATGATGCGAAGCTGATAGCTGATAGCCTGCAGAGCCTAGGCAAAAGACAATTCCAGATACAGACTTTTATCTCCGATGAAATGTACAAACTAAACCGGGAAATGAAAAAAGCATTAGACAATCTGGAAGCGAGAAATAAATATACCACAGGCGTAGCACAGCAGTTAGTAATGACATCCACAAATAACCTCGCACTAATGTTAAGTGAGTCCCTAGACAATTTGCAGCAGATGCAGAAGCAGAAAAAACCGGGATCCGGCTCTTGTAGTAAACCGGGAGGGAAGGGCGAGAAGCCTTCTATGAGCGAGCTACAGAAGAAACTGGGAGAACAGTTGGGAAAGATGAAAGAGGCTATGCAACAGGGAAAAGATCCGAAGCAAATGGGAAAAGATTTTGCTGAAGCAGTGCAGAAACAAGCTGCTATTAGAGAGGCTCTACGACAAATGAAAGAGAAAATGTCACAAGAAGAAAAAAACGGGTCAGGCGTAGAAGATATGATGAAAAAAATGGATGACTTAGAAAAAGAGTTGGCCATCAAGCGACTATCCCCCGAAGCATTAAAGCGGCATAAAGAGATAGAAACCAGACTATTAGAGATGGAAAAGGCACAACGCGAACAGGATCAGGAGGAAAAAAGACAATCGAATACAGGATTGGATGTGCCTAGAAAGCTCCCACCAAATCTTGAAGAATATCTTCAAAAAAGAAAGTCTTCCCTTGAACTATATCAGACCGTACCCCCCAGTTTAAAGCCTTTCTATAAAAATTTAGTAGAAAAATACTTGCGACTTGTTAACTAATCTATGCAGCTTACGTATATATTGGGTCAACTGCAAAGCAAACCTTTTAATTTATTAGAACTTATCAGCTTAATTAGCTGCTATAATGAATGGACTAATTATGAGTGAACAATTTCAATTAAAGATTCCGTCTAATTTGGAAGAGATTGCCAAAGTAGAGAATATGTTAGAATCGTTAAAAGTTCAATATGCAATTAGCGATGAATTGTATGCAAATATATTATTGGCTGCTGTTGAGGCAGTAACCAATGCCATCGAACACGGTAACAACCTCGATATACAGAAATTTGTATCCATAGAATTAGTTAAAACAGAGGCCACCATCCAATTAAAAATAAGCGATGAGGGTGGCGGATTTAATCCATATACACTTGCGGATCCTACCAGTGAAGAGTTTCTCGAGAAACCGGGTGGTCGCGGCGTATTTCTTATCCAACAGCTAGCGGATGAGGTGCTCTTCAAAAAGGATGGATCAGCAGTAGAGATGGTTTTTATTCTACCCTAAACGTATTCTTATTCTTTATTTTTTTGCATTTTTGTGATTACCAAATATGGCAATACATTTCAATTTTGATGGCTGTAAAAAGCCTACTTGTTTTAAACCCAATACCATTAAAGGTTGGTTAAAAAATATTGCAGCGAAGGAAAGCGCAAGCATTCTGGATTTGAATTATATTTTCCTGAACGATGATGCATTGCTGAAAATAAATATTGAATATCTGGGGCATAATACGCTTACAGATATTATCACCTTTGATAATTCAGAAACTGAAAAAAAACTGGAAGGAGATGTTTTTATTTCTTTGGAACGGGTGGAAGCCAATGCAAAGCAATTCAAAACAACGCTGGAAAATGAGCTTCATAGAGTGATGGCTCATGGATTACTGCATCTGTGTGGTTACAAAGATAAAAAACCGAAAGATGTAGCATTGATGCGTAGCAAAGAAGAAGCATGTCTGCGTCTATTTAAGAAATAATTAGTGATGTTTATTTCTCCCTACTAAAAGAGGTCTTCTCCATCTCTTCACTACTGATGTAATCTAATGAGGATGGGTCTTTCTCCACTATCTCTCTGTGCCATTCTTCTACCTGCAATTTCTCATCCTCTTTTAGAATAGAAATATTCAATTGCTGAATAGCCGATTCAAATGCTTGCACCTGATCATCCGGGATGGAAACCGTAACTTTCTTCATAACTTAAAAATAGGTAAAAAATAGAAAAACTTTATACGTAAAATCTACCGAACGGTAGACCTATATAAACTATATTTTTGCCGCCAGCCTTGCTGCTTGTTGAATCGCCTGCTTGGCATCCAATTCATTTGCTTCAAATGCCCCCCCTATAATATGAACAGGCTTACCCAATTCTTTTAAGGGCGCCTCTAATTCACGCAACGGGGATTGTCCGGCACAGACCACCACATGATCACAAGGCATCACTTGCGGTATCCTCTTTTTATCCAGATAATGCAATCCAACATCATCAATCTTTATATATTCTACTCCTGCAATCATCTTAACATTCTTCATCTTCAGTGTGGTACGATGTATCCAGCCTGTAGTCTTCCCTAGCTTTGCTCCCACTTTACCTTCTGTGCGCTGAAACATACAAACTTCCCTAGCCGGGCGGCTCAACTCAGGAAGTACCCCTGCAACGCCACCTCTCGCACTTCTTGTTTTATCTACTCCCCACTCTTTGAGCCACATATCTTTGTCAAGGGTTGGACTTACCCCTTCTTGTGATAAAAACTCACTCACATCAAACCCTATCCCTCCGGCGCCTATTACAGCTACCCTTTGCCCTACTGTTTTATTATATTTCAAGACATCTATATAACTCAATACTTTGGGATGGTCTATTCCGGGTACCACAATTTTTCTTGGTGATATACCTGTGGCAATAACAACTTCATCAAAATTCATCAAATCTGCAGCTATCACCTTTTTATTTAACTGCAGATGTACCTTATGTAGCTCCAACTGTTTTTTATAATAACGTAGCGTTTCATAAAACTCTTCCTTGCCGGGTATTTTTTTAGCCATATTAAATTGGCCTCCCACCTCCGTATCCGCTTCAAATAATGTTACGTCATGTCCGCGGGATGCTGCAATAGAAGAAAATGCCAAACCTGCAGGGCCAGCACCTACTACTGCAATATTTTTTTTCTTGATTACAGGTAGATAATTCAATTCAGTTTCATGACATGCTCTTGGATTAACTAAACAAGAAGAAACTTTATTACTAAACGTGTGATCTAAACAGGCTTGATTGCAAGCAATACAAGTATTAATCTCCTCCGCTCTCTGTTCTCTCGCTTTTTTTACCCACTGCTCATCTGCCAAAAATGGTCTAGCCATAGATACCATATCCGCACAACCCTCTGCCAATACCTGCTCTGCTACTTCCGGCATATTAATTCTGTTAGAAGTACACAGTGGAATAGAGATTTCTTGTTTAAGTTGTTGTGTAACCCACGCAAATGCCGCACGCGGTACAGATGTTGCAATAGTTGGAATTCTTGCCTCATGCCAACCTATCCCTGTATTAATTATAGTTGCACCTGCACGCTCAATCTCTTTTGCCAGTTGCACTACTTCTTCCCAACTGCTGCCATCCTGAATAAGATCAAGCATGGATAAACGATAAATAATAATAAAATCCTTTCCTGCTTTTTCTCGTGCCTTACGAACAATCTCTATTGGAAATTTTATTCTGTTTTCATAACTGCCACCATATTCATCCGTTCGCTTATTAGTATGCTGAACAATAAACTGATTAATTAAATAACCCTCACTTCCCATAATTTCTACACCATCATAACCAGCCTCTCTTGCCAATGCTGCGGTATCTGCAAAGTCGTTAATCGTTCTGCGGACCCCCCAGGTAGTTAGTGCCCTCGGTTTAAACGGTGTAATAGGAGATTGGATACGCGATGGCGCCACATTTAATGGATGATAACCATAGCGACCAGCATGTAAAATTTGCATGGCTATCTTTCCTCCATTACTGTGCACTGCTTCTGTAACTATCTTATGTCTCTTTACGTGAGATGCATTCGTCATTCTTTCAGCGAAAGGTTTAAGCCATCCTTCCCAATTTGGGGCGATTCCACCGGTAACAATAAGGCCTACTTCTCCTTTAGCACGTTCCGCATAGAATGCAGCTAATCGCTGAAAGCCATTTTTTTCTTCCTCTAGATTTGTATGCATACTCCCCATCAATACGCGATTTCTGAGCTTAGTAAATCCCAAATCTAACTCCGATAATAAATGAGGATATTTATCTGCTGGCATTTGTATCTTTATTTTTCATTAAAGATATAATTTTTTATCAAGACGCTATTGGATGAGATTGCCCTGGATGTATCATTCAAAGGCCTTGTTTTACAAAATGAGATAAGTAATTGGCACAATGCGGTATTGGATATGAGGATACTGAAAATGCTAAGCGGAGTGGGCTCAATCGGATTGGAGATAGTTTACCTTTTTATAAAAAATTTATAAAAGCGCAGAAAATATTATCCGTTTTGAAAAGATAGAGATACTTTTACTACAGACTTAACGCAACAGACACATGCAAGATATAGATTTAGATTTGACCTACAAGGAAGAAGAATGGAAAGAAGTAATGAATACGCTGGAAAAGCAGTTTGAAAAACAACCAGATTTACAATCTATTATATTCTTAGTAGGTCACAGAACATTAGGAAAATTGCAGACCAAATTTACGAAAGAACAGAAGCAGGATCTTATACATGTAGGTGTTTGCACCTTGCTCAGCAAAGCCAACTATTACACTTATCTGACTGACGACGACGATGGATGGCCCCACTTTGAATACAATCGGGAAATGCCTAAACTCAATAATGAGCAGCAGGAACAACTGCTGAAAAAAATGATTATCGAATATTTCAAAAACCTATAGTTCACTATATTAAATTGTAAATTATGAGAAAGACCATCTTAAGTTCACTTGCTTTATGCATTGCATTTGTTATGTTTGCACAACCAGGATCTGCAATAACAACCAACAAAAAAACTGCTATGGATACTTCTAAATACGTTATTATCTCTACAACCTTTGGAGATATAAAAATTAAACTTTACGATGAGACGCCTTTGCATCGCGATAATTTTTTAAAACTTGTGAAACAAGGACTCTTTGACTCTACACTCTTCCACCGAATCATTCCAGGTTTTATGATACAAGGTGGAGATCCAAACTCAAAAACTGCTGTTCAAGGACAAGCATTGGGTATGGGTGATGTCGGTTATCGTATTCCGGCAGAATTCAATAAGAACCTAATACACAAAAGAGGAGTATTGGCTGCGGCCCGTGATGGAAATCCGCAAAAAGCTTCTTCTGGTTGTCAGTTCTACATCACTCAAGGGAAAAAATATAGCGATGCTGAATTACAAATGTTTACATCCAGAAAAGGTAATATCTGGACAGAAGAACAGAAAAATATATATAAGGAGATAGGCGGTACGCCGATGCTTGATCAGGATTACACTGTGTTTGGAGAGGTCGTATCTGGAATGGATGTGGTAGATAAGATAATTATGGAACCCAAAGACCAGAGAGATCGCCCTCTGAAAGATATTAGTATGACCGTAAAAATAGTGGAATAATACCTACGATTTTAACCAATCTATATAATCTCTTGTCTACAAACAAGAGATTATTTTTTTATAGAATAACCCTAACTTTATAGCAGATGCAAAAAGGAAGATTATACCTTATACCCACTATATTGGCAGAAAATGCAACTCACACCATTCCTGAATATATAAAAGAGACGGTGGTATCAACTGACTATTATATTGTAGAAAATTTAAAGACAGCAAGGCGTTTTATAAAATCTATCTGTAAAGAAAAAGATATCGATGCCTGTACCTTCTTTGAGCTGGATAAGCATCGCGATTACAAACTGGATGAATCATTTCTTCTAAAAGCCTTTGAAGGAAAAAATATTGGTCTGCTTTCGGATGCAGGAACACCTTGTATTGCAGACCCCGGTAATAAAGTAGTACAAGTCGCTCATGAGTTGGATATAGAGGTAGTGCCTTTAGTTGGACCCAGCTCTATATTATTGGCCTTAATGGGCAGCGGATTTAATGGGCAGCAGTTTTCTTTTAATGGATACTTACCGATTGAACAAGCGGAGAGAAAAAACAAGTTACTGCAAATGGAAACTGCAGCTAGAAAAGGTAATACTCAAATTTTCATGGATACGCCTTACAGAAATGTAAAACTCCTCGAAGAAATGATAAAACAATTGAAGTATGACACTATGCTTTGCATAGCCTGTAACCTCACTTCTTCCGAAGAGTTCATAAAAACATTACCCCTTGCGGAGTGGAAGAATAGAAAGATAGACTTACATAAAAAACCTGCGATCTTTATCCTGGGAAAATAAAGTTTAACTGTATCTTTAGACTGTATACACTTGCTAATATTTATTAAATACCTCCATGATTCTTATTGATGATGTTCTGATTAGTGATGATGTTTTAGAAAAGCAATTTGTTTGCAACATTAAAAAATGCAAAGGCATCTGCTGCGTGGAAGGAGACAGTGGCGCTCCAGTAGAGCTTTCAGAAACAAAGGTGCTGAAAAAGATTTATCCAAAGATTAAAAATTATCTAACAAAAGAAGGTATTGCTGCCATCGAGACACAAGGCACCTATGTAGATGAACCCGATGATGAATATACACCCTTTGCCACTCCACTAATTAATGGTGGTGCATGTGCTTACGTAAACTATGAAAAAGATGGTACAATCACTTGCGGCATTGAAAAAGCCTGGAAAGATGGTATCATCGATTTTCAGAAGCCAATAAGCTGTCATTTATATCCAATACGACTAAAGCCAATGGAAACTGTTATAGGGGTAAATTATGATGTGTGGGATATTTGCAGTGATGCGTGTACACTTGGCGAAAAACTAAAAGTTCCTGTTTATGCCTTCTTGAAGGATGCACTTATTCGAAAGTTTGGTGTGGAATTTTACGCTACACTCGAACAAGCTGCAAAAGAAAAGTGATAATAGTTATAGCATCCCCAAAGCAATCTTTACCATATCATTGAAGTTTAACTGACGTTCTTCTGAGGTAGTAGACTCGTGCGTCACTAAGCTATCGCTGATGGTGAATATAGATAAGGCCTTTACCCCATATTTTGCGGCAATGGTATACAATGCCGATGTTTCCATTTCAACACACAAAGTGCCGTATTGTGCCCATTTTTTATAGCCCTCCGAATCATCCTCATAGAACTCATCTGAGGTGAGTACATTGCCCACCTTTACAGGAATGCCTAAATGCTGTGCAGTTTGAAAGGCCTTAAGCAAACACTCGAAATTTGCAGTAGCTGCAAAATCTGCTCCATTAAATTTTCTAGCATTTACACCAGAGGTAGTGCTCGCGGATTGAGCCAGTATAATATCTTTTACATGTACATCCTCTCTCATCGCTCCTGCAGTTCCAATACGTATGAGCCGCTGTACCCCATATGTCTGTATTAACTCATTGACATAAATGGATATCGAAGGTACGCCCATTCCCGTTCCTTGTACCGACACACGGACTCCATTATAAAATCCTGTATATCCATACATCCCCCTTACCTCATTGTAACAAACAGCATCTTTCAAAAAAGTTTCTGCTACATGTTTAGCTCTAAGCGGATCTCCAGGCAATAAAATGATCTCTGCTATATCTCCAGGCTTTGCTCCTATATGTATACTCATATTTGAATTTAATATTTAGTATTTTCTCCCGCCTGATGGGTTACAATAGCGATACCACTGCTGGTGCCTAACCTATCAGATCCTGCAGCGATAAGCTCTAAAGCTGTTGACACATCGCGTATGCTTCCACTTGCTTTAATTTTTAAACTCTCTTTTTTTAGCGCCTTCATTAGCGTTATATCTTCTACGGTAGCGCCTCCGGTACCAAATCCGGTAGAAGTCTTAATAAAATCTGCTCCTGCGTGGCCCACTATTTCTATTGCAATTTTCTTTTCTTCATTAGAGAGATAACACGTCTCTATAATTACCTTTAAGATGCTGTTACCTATTGCCTTCTTGATGTCGCTAATTTCCTTTTCGACAAGCGTATACTGTTGCGCTTTCAGATAACCAATATTGAAAACCATATCTACCTCATGAGCACCTAACTCTATAGCAGAGATAGCCTCTCTTATCTTTATAGCAGATACCATCGCACCTAATGGGAATCCAACTACAGATGCAATACTGACATTCGTTCCGGATAATTCTTGTGCACTTCGGCGAACATAACATCCATTCACACAAACTGCATAGAAATTATAAGCCACTGCTTCCTGGCATAATTTAATAATATCCACTTCGGTTGCGGTCGGCCTTAAAAGCGTATGATCTATATACCTGGAAAGCTCCATGCCTTTATCTTATATTCAAATATCGCAATAGTACAGAACAAATGTAATAATATAGCATTTATATACTACACGAAATCTTTTTGATGATGTATAAGTTTTTTAGTATAACAAATAAGGGCAGGTACATAGTAAATTCTTAATATTGCAGTATGACAGATATTTTAGTAATTGGATCCGGTATTGCGGGGCTGAGTTTCGCCTTAAAAGCAGCAGAAAGATTTCCTGATAAAAAAATCTTAATCTTAACTAAGGCCAGTGAGGATGAAAGCAATACCAAGTATGCACAGGGTGGAATTGCTGTAGTAACCGATTTCCTTAAAGATAACTTTGACAAGCATATTGAAGATACATTAGTGGCAGGTGATGGCCTATGCAATAAAGCCATCGTAGACCTGGTTATCCGCGAGGGAAGAGAACGTGTAAACGAACTCATATCTTGGGGAACACGCTTTGATAAAGACAATGAGGGCGACTACAAGTTAGGTAAGGAAGGAGGTCATTCGGAATTTCGTGTATTACACCATAAAGATATTACCGGCTGGGAAATTGAACGGGCTCTTTTGGAAAAAATACATCAAACTAAAAACATAGAAATTTCTCAGCATCATTTTGTGATAGATTTACTCACTCAGCATCACCTGGGAAAAATTATCACAAGAGTAACGCCCAATATTCAGTGCTATGGTGCTTATGTGCTGAATCTAAAAACAAACCAAATAGAAAAAATAGAGAGCAAAGTAGTGGTATTGGCTACGGGCGGATTCGGACAGATCTATCGGGCAACTACCAATCCTGATATTGCAACGGGTGACGGCATTGCCATGGTATATCGAGCTAAAGGCAGAGTTGGCAATATGGAGTTTGTGCAATTTCACCCTACAGCATTATATGAACCCGGGGTGAGTCCAAATTTTCTGATAACAGAAGCGGTACGTGGCGATGGTGGCATTTTAAGGACGCGCAATGGAAATGAATTTATGTCACATTATGATGAGCGCGGATCTCTCGCCCCACGAGATATTGTTGCCCGAGCCATAGATAACGAAATGAAAAAAAGTGGAGAGGAGCATATGTATCTGGATTGCAGACATATAGACAAGGAACAATTCATGCATCACTTTCCCAATATCTACGAAAAATGTAAGTCTATTGGAATAGATGTATTTAAAGACATGATTCCGGTAGTACCCGCAGCACATTATGCGTGCGGAGGAATTAATGTAGATGCACATGGTAACACTTCTATAAAAAATCTCTATGCATGTGGAGAGTGCAGCAATACCGGTCTGCATGGATCCAATCGTTTAGCGAGCAATTCCCTGTTGGAAGCCCTTGTTTTTTCGCACAGGATATTTCTGGATATTTCTGAAAAACTAGATAGCATAGAATTTCCTAAGGCGCAATTTCCGGAATGGAATGCCGCAGGCACGAGCGACCCGAAAGAAATGGTAGTTATCACACAAAGTATACGGGAGTTAAAAGATATCATGAGTAACTACGTGGGCATCGTTCGTAATAACGGACGTTTAGGAAGAGCACAAGAGAGACTCTATCTTTTATTCAAAGAAACAGAAGAACTATACGACACAACAACTATATCTCCTCAATTACTCGAACTCAGAAATATGATTACTATCGGATATCTGATTACCAGAAGTGCCATGTTGCGTAAAGAGAGCAGGGGCTTACATTATACTACAGACTATCCGAAGCATAGCATGGAAGCAGAAGAAACTATGCTGTAATTAGCGAAGTAATAAAAAAGAACCTTTTATGGAGAAAGACTTATTGTCTTTCTTTATTCCTGTAGCATAATAGATATAATTATCCATCTGACAAGGCTGCCCCTTATAGGTACCATCCCAGCCTTTATTAATATCATTGGTTTCATATATCAACTCCCCCCAGCGATTAAATATGCGCATGCTAAGCGTAGAAATATTGATAGGTAGCAATCCAAAGAAGTCATTGGAGTCATCATTGTTAGGGGAGAATGCTGTAGGAATATAAAGCTCACAATCCAACACCAATCCTAGTGTATCAGTATTAAAACAAGCGTCTTTATAGCCCTTGAAAATAATAGGAGCTATATTTCCATCTATCTCTATCGGATTAGATATCGCGCCTGTATTCCAGAACACACTATCAAAGTCGCCACCTGCAAATACTGTTCGAATATTACCTGGACATATAATTATTGTATCTGCTAAAGAAATGGAAGGAAGTGGTTTGGATCTGAATGTATAAAATACGCTATCGTTTCCACATCGGTTATTAGCAAGCAATTGTATGACTTGTCTTCCCGTATCTATGAAAACAAAAGCAGCTAAACTATCTATCTGAAGTTGATCATCATTTAATGACCAGATATAGTTTGTATTTACTCCTCCCTGAGATTGATTTAAATAGTATTCGGTAGACTTCAAACATACATCAATTGGCAAAGGTTGCACCTTGAAAGCAATAGAGTCATCCATAGCTATAGTCTTCGTCAGCGTATCTTTACACCCTGCATCAGAACTTGCAATCATTGTAATATCTCTCGGACCAAAAGTACTATATGAATGTATCGGATTATTTTGGGTAGAGATGACACCATCTCCAAAATCCCAAGCGTAAGCAGAAATAACTCCTGGGTTAACCGTTGAGGTGTTCAAGAAAGTGATAGGGCTTTTGTAACAAAGGAAGGTGTTGCTAAAATCCAGTATAAATTGCTGAGCAGTAATATTTATGGTATCCTCTGCATCACAACCATCCAGGTAAACTTTTATTTTATACGGATTAATACTGCCATCAACAACTACTATACCATTTATTGAACCATTAATCCATCGGATAGAATCATAGGCGCTAGGATTAACGGATAACGTAGTTATTTGATTTTTACAAAGGATCGTATCTCTACCTAAAAATACATTTGGCCGCGGACGAACAGTAATATTTTTTGTCAGAGAGTCCGTATAACACCTATTGCTCACTACTAATTTTACAGGAAAATTACCGGAACCACTAAAAGTATAGTTAGCCTCTTTTACAGCAATAGATGTTCCATCTAAATGCCAGTTGTTAGAATTATTGAAACCGCCTGTTGTTAGGTCGACAAATTGAACTGCTCTACGCTGACAGGAAATTTGTACCGCTGTATTGAAATCAACCGCAAGTAAAGAATCCATTGCAAGGATTTTTATTATTGTATCCTTACATCCAATCGATGAGGTAGAAATAAGTCGAATGGGATAACTATTAAAGCCGGTAAAGGTGTGCGAAGGATTTGCTGTATTAAGAGAAGAACCCCCATCTCCAAAGTCCCAGTCAAAGCTCGATAAGCTACCAATATTTACAGAGGATGCATTAACAAAGACAATAGGTTTATTAAGACATAAATACGTATTAGAGAAATCCGGTTGAATAACCTGCCTTTCAATACTGACAGTGTCTCTACCCACACAGCCCTCTTTATAAACAGTTATACTGTATGGTGTATTCAAACCATTAGTTAGAACAGTGGCGGTGGTTTCATTGGTATGCCACCTCAAAGAATCAAATACACCAACAGCAGTTAAAGTCTTGGTAGATTTATTACACACAGTGATCGTTGCGCCAAGATCAATTACGGGGTTCGGATTTATTTTTATGGATGAATTTAAAGTATCGTTACCACATCGATTAGTAGATATCAGTTGAACCGGATAAGTTCCTGCATTGTTGAATGGAAGAGAAACAGCATTCTGATTATTAATGGGAGAGCCGTTATTAATAATCCACTGGAAGGCAGTAGGATTTCCGCCCACAGAAGTATTAGTAAGTGTGATTGTATTTTTTTCACACAGCGCCACAGGGGAAGTACTAAAACTCCTGCGCACCGTATCATCCATCCGGATAGTTTTAATAATAGTATCTGAACATCCTAATGCCGATATAACAATATGGCGTACTGGAAAGGAATCAAAAATTGCATACACATGTGTAGGGTTCCTGACAGAGTCTGTAACACCATCTCCAAAATTCCACTGATAGCCAACAATAGTACCAGATGAAATAGTAGAGGCATCTGTAAAAGTGGAATTATGATTATAGCAAAGATAGTTGGCATTAAAACCCGCTTTAGGCTTTGGTAAGATGGTAACTGTGGTATCTTTTTG
>CANHGL010000013.1 GCA_947460245.1 Sphingobacteriales bacterium | reverse complement strand
TACCGCCTGTTGCTACTGCTCCTAATACATAGCTTGGGTTCGTACATGTTAATGTATAATCAATTCCTGCATTTGCTATCGGTGCTGTTGTATTCTGTGATACTGTTACTGCATCACTTGCTGTACAACCATTCGCAGTAGTAGTTACCGTTAAGGTATATGTGCCAGCAGCTGTTGCTGTGGGTTGTGCAACAGTTGTGCTACTTAAGCCCGTACCTGGTGACCATGAATAAGTATTACCGCCTGTTGCTGCTGAACCTATGGTTACACTCGTAGTCGTACATGTTAATGTTTGATCTACTCCTGCATTTGCTACTGGTGCTGTTATATTTTGTGATACTATTACTGCATCCGTTGCCGTACAGCCATTCGCTGTCGTCGTTACTGTCAACGTATATGTGCCAGCCGCTGTTGCCGTTGGTTGTGCTGTTGATGTAGAAGATAATCCTGTACCTGGACTCCAAGAGTAGGTATTACCGCCTGTTGCTGCTGCACCAAGTGTTACACTCGTCGTCGTACATGTCAGTGTTTGATCTACTCCTGCATTTGCTGCTGGTAGAACTTTATCTGAACTTATTACTATAGCATCTGTAGCCGTACAACCACTTGAAGTATTCGTTACTGTTAAAGTATACGTACCTGCAGCAGTTGCTGTTGGTTGTGCTATCGATGTAGACGATAATCCCGTACCTGGACTCCAGGAGTAAGTACTACCAGGAATGCTTGCACTTCCTAATACAATACTAGTTCTTGTACAGGTTAACACAGAGTCCGGACCAGCATTCGCTACCGGTAATGATGCAAGTTGACTTACCACTACTGCATCACTTGCAGTACAACCATTTGCTGTTGTCGTTACGGTTAATGTATAGGTTCCAGCTGTTGTAGCTGATGGTTGAGCGATTGTACTATTACTCAAACCAGCACTTGGACTCCAGCTGTAGGTATTTCCTGCGGTTGAAGCTGTTCCCAATGTTACACTTGTTGTTGTACATGTGAGTGTTTGGTCCGCTCCTGCATTCGCTGTTGGGGCAGTGATATTTTGTGTAACTACTACTGCATCTGTTGCCGTACAACCATTTGCCGTATTAGTTACAGTTAAGGTATACGTTCCTGGCGTGCTTGTAGTTGGATTAGATGTTGTACTACTACTTAAACCAGCACTCGGACTCCATGAATACGTATTACCCGCGGTAGATACTGCTCCTAGGGTAACCGTAGTTCTCGTACATGTTAACACTGAATCAGGACCCGCATTCGCAACAGGAGGTGTACTATTTTGAATAATTACAACAGTATCTTTTGACGTACAGCCATTTGCTGTAGTGGTTGCCGTTAAAATATAAGTTCCCGCTGCCGTTGCAGTAGGTTGAGCAATAGAAGTAGATGATAAGCCTGTTGCCGGACTCCATGAATAAGTATTACCTCCTACTCCTGTTGTTCCTATTACAATGCTAGTTCTAGAACAGGTTAATACAGAATCAGGACCAGCGTTAACAGCAGGAGGCGTTATATTTTGACTAATGACTACAGTATCTTTAGCTGTACAACTATTTGCCGTGTTTGTAACAGTTAATATATAAGTACCAGGAGTTGTAGCATTAGGTTGTGCAACAGTTGTGCTACTTAAGCCCGTACCTGGTGACCATGAATAAGTATAACCGCCAACTGCAGCAGATCCAATTTGGACAGTTGTAGTGGTACAAGTTAATGTCTTATCTGCACCAGCATTAACTGTAGGTGGTGTTATAGTCTGACTAATGACAACAACATCCGAAGCAGTACAACCTGTTGCAGTATTCGTCACTGTTAAGGTATAGGTACCTGGTGAGGTCACTGTTGGTTGTGCAATAGCAGGATCACTCAAGCCAGCAATAGGTGTCCAAGCATATGTATTACCAGACACTGCTGTTGCACCTAAAACAAAACTAGTTGTAGTGCAGGTTAACGTTTGATCTGCTCCTGCATTTGCTGATGGCAAAGCATTAACGGTAATCTTTATAGTATCCTTACATACACCTGTACTCCACTGAAAATAATAATCACCGATTGTATTGAATGGACCAACAGCTGAAGTTGGACTAGTAGGAGTTGTGATAGTTACTGTTGAAGGATTACCGGCTAAAGCAGTCCATGTACCGGAACCTGAACTTGCAAAAGCTGTAGACTTATTTAGACATAACAACTGGTCTGGCCCTGCAATGGAATTACTGACTGTAACTATTACGGAATCTTTAGCGGTACAGGAATTATTATCTGTTGCAGTTAGATAATAGGTAGTAGTTGCAGTTGGAGTTACCGTAGGATTTAAAGTCGTTGATCCAGTCATATTTGTAGTTGGCGACCAAACATAATTTACGGTATTGGCGGTATTAAAATAGATACTCCAGTTAAGTAATGTACCAATATCTAAACCTTGATCATCTTTTACTATTAAATTCCAGGTACCATTTATACTACAAGCATTCAAGTCTGTAAATGGAAACTCCGGAGCATAATTTCCTGTCATAGGTGCTGTAGCCGTAGTAATAGTGGGAGATCCAGTAAGAAAACATGTGCCAGCATAATTTACACCTGACGACCCATTATCTGTACTTAATTCTAACAAAGTACCTCCAGGACATTGTAAAAAGATATCTAGATCTGCATCCCAGGTATGATTAATATTCAGACATACTTTTTGAATAGGATTAGTAGAAACTAAATTAGGAGCAACACCAGAAACGGTTATGGGTGAAGAAACACCTGTTGTATTATTATCCGGTACAGGGTAGCTAGTATTATTGGAAAATACTTTTGTTGATGATGTAGGATATTCATTTACACTTCCTACTAATTGCGTAGACCCACCACATATAGTTACATTGTTGGACGTGGTAACCTGCGGCCCTGTTACATTAATAATCTTTGCATCATTACAAGATCCATAAGTATAAAAAACAGTATGTGAGCCATAAGATGCAACCTTAGGGTCAAAAGTACCTAAAGATGTATTTGTTATTCCCGGACCAGACCAAGTACCTCCTGCAGGCACACCAGTATTATTAAAGGCCGCAGCTGATATACAAACGTCCTGGTCTGCTCCGGCATTTGCACCGGCATTACCACTAATAGTAAAATTAAAATTACAATTTGCACCAGGCCAGTTATCAACCAAGACATAATAGGTTTGTCCTGCTACCATATTTGCAGCAGGAATAGTTAAAGTAGAAGAACCACTTACAAAAATATTATTGTCACAACCAATACTCGTGAATTTATTTGTATTGCCTCCGGAAGTAGCACAAACAGTAGATGTTCCTGTATATTTAAAAACCTCTACTTGCAAATAGTCTGTTGTACATGTTGCACTAATATTTAAGTTAACATTCTGAACTGGTGTATTAGCGATAAAGCTATACCAAACCGGATTATCTAATACCCCATTACAATTCCAGTTCGCTATAGTAACATCATTTGTTGCCGTTGCATTTGCAGTTGTACCTGCTGTAAGTTGATTAGGACACAATGCTACTGCACCAGTACACAAATCATTCGCAGGCACTCCAGTAGTTGGAGTATAACTATTCACACATAACTGGAAAGGTCCAGTATTATCAACAGATCCATCCACCGCTATGATATAAGTTTGTCCAATTACAAGATTGTTTGCATTTAAAGTAACTGAAGTACCTGTGCCAGCTCCACAACTGGAAGCTCCACTACTCGACCATGTAGAACCATTACAATTAGTTGTAGTAATAATGGCTACTTGCGGTTTATTTAGACTACCTGAAACTGTGATAGTATTGTAAGGCCCCAAAGCCGTAAACTGGAAGAATACAGTATTAAGCGCTCCAGTTGGAGACCAACAGGCTGGAAGTGTTGTGTTGAATATATTCTCACTACTGGCCCCTATGATAGTAAATTCGTTTAGGGCAGAGCAATAATTAGATGCAGGAATTACAATTGGATTGCATGGATTATCATTTGTTGGGGCAAGTGGAGAGGTTAAACATAATTGATAGTTCCCAACCAAATTATTCCTGCCATCTACATAAATATAATAGGTATTCCCTATCGAAAGATTGCTGTAATTAACCGTAGCTGTTGCCGTTCCTGAACTGTTACATACCAACTCAGTAAATGGCCCAGTACAACCTGCAGCACCCGGATCCAGTAAAGCAATTTGTGGCTGAGTTAAAGTTCCTCCATTAACAGTAACATTAATAACCTTAGTACTCGCCACAAATTTAAACCACTGTCCATTATTATTTCCTGTAGTAAAGCAGGAAGAAGGTGCCAAGGTTCCAGTAATACCTGTATTATCATATGCTCCTGTTGCTGAACAACCATTAGAAGAAACTGTAATAGCTATCGAACAGCTATCTCCCAAAGAATAGCCGTCTACGTAACAGAACAACGATAAGCATAATAGGTAAATATATTTTTTCATCTGATTCTTTTTAAAAACTATGTGTCTAAGATTCAATTTTTAAACGTTGGATATAAACTAATTAGTAACCTGTTTCTGTATTTTTAGCAGGCTCATATTTGAAACCGATATTGATCAAAGTAATAACAGGTTTTAAATCTTTTGATACAACTTCATCTTTTTTATCTTCTAAAATTTTAGCTGGTATAATTTTTCCTTGTTGTACCATTTCCGAAATAGAAAATAATTCAATCAGTGGACCATCTTCAATCTTTACTAAACGTCTGCTTGTAAAATTCCTATATGGATTGAAATCAAAAGATGTCAATAAATAATACTGATGCTCTGTGTAAGGCTTAGTATCATCTGAAAGAGATACCCCATTCGTAGCTAGTTGTTGAGATAATTTAGAGGCATTACCTCCCCAAGCATTCTGCAAAAACAACATCAAAAATAAAATGTAAAAAAACCTCATTCTTAAAATATTTTATAAGTTAAAAATATTCACCTGTATAGAAACAATTTAACCATCCAAAGCAGGAGATTCAGAATGTTAAAATTCAGATTATACTAACGAATAAAAATACCAATAATAAAGTAATATTTTTAGTAGAATATGAAAATATTATTCACATAAGAGAGGCAGTAAAGACTTGAAAATCACCTTACTCGATAGAAAAAACAACATCCAATACAGACCAAGGCAACGGGTCAAATGCCACTTTAAATTGATGTGACTGGAGCGCGGATATCCTACTTGCTGTTGACTCCCCAATAGCTATAATAGACTGATTTTCAAGTATTTTATGAGCAGATAAGTAAACTTCAACATTCATAGGACTTGTAAAAATCAAAATATCCTCGATGTTTACCGGCAAATCTATTTTGGGAGAATTTTGATAAACTATTAATGATTGAGTCTGCTTTTCCTGAGAAAGTTGCTTTTGAACAGATTGGGCAGAATGACTTGCTTGTGGAAATAAAATCAGTCCGGAGGCAAGCGCATCAAAATCTGAAGCAACTTTTTGCATATCCCCTCCTGACCCTATAAAATCAACCTGAAGCCCAAGTTCTTTTAATTTCTGAGCTGTACTTTGATTAATAGCAGCAAATTTTATCCCAGACCAATCTCTGTCTTTTGGTAACTGAGAAAAGAAAAAATGAACACCATTTTTACTGCTAAAAAACAACCAATCCGGATGTTGAGTAAAGGAAAATTCAAGCGGAGAAAATTCTAATAGCGACTGATACTTTAATTCATATCCGTGTACTTTTAATGCTCGTACTAAAAAATCATCTTCTTGTAAATCGGAGCTTATAAAAACACTTTTACTTTTTTTGATTTTGAGGAGCTTTAAAAGTTTTTTTGTATCTAAACTTTTCTCATCTTCTTCAGCGGATAATACAAAATGTGTTCGCTTTGGCATGGCATCCCACGAATCAGCATAGCTGATCCATGTATGCAACTCGTTATTTTTAATATTAGAAAACACGCCCAAAGGAATCTGACAACCACCTTCAAAATCATGTAAAATCTTACGCTCAATAGCAGTAATTCTATGGCTTACCTGATCATCTAGTAAATTACAAATTGCACCTAATTCATCATCGTCAGCCCTAATCTGGAAGGCTAAAACACCCTGTGCGGGTGCTGGAATGAACATTGGAGCAGATAACTCTATAATTTCAAATTCACTTAAATCTATAGACAATCGCTCCAAGCCCGCTGCAGCTAATACAATAGCATCATATTGAAGTTCTCTCAACTTGTTTACTCTTGTCGGCACATTTCCACGCATATCATTCAAACGAATATCAGGACGATAAGATAAGAGCTGTGCTTTTCTTCTTGCTGAAGAAGTACCCACCAAAGCTCCTTCTTTAAGTTTTAAAACTTTTGTAGCATCAACAGCATCCTTACGTATTATTAATACATCAAAAGGATTTGCTCTGGCAGAATAGGCAGCAATACAAAGTCCAGCGGGATTCTCTGTAGGTAAATCCTTACAGGAGTGCACCGCTAAATCAATTTCTTTAACTAATAAAGCCTCTTCAAGTTCTTTAGTAAAGAAACCCTTTCCTTCTATCTTATCGAAACTAAGATTCCACTCCTGCGTAGCATCCCCTTTTGTTTTTATGATTTTAATTTCAACAGACAATCCATTTCGCTCTAAAATTTCTTTGGTGAAATTTGCCTGCCAAAGAGCAAGCTGACTACCTCTGGTGCCTATTATAATGGGTGAAGTCTTTCCTTTCATGGGAACTCAAAAATATAGAAATAAAATGATATACTTTAACAGAGCAATTAGCAACTGAAATATAAGTTTACAGCAAACTAAACGTTTAAAGGACGGACTAAGGTCTAAATTTTTTATTGAGCAGTGACTTCTTACTGGCTTTAAATGGCAACGCAATAAACTTCTCTTCCATATATTGCATTACCTTATCTAAGATTTCTCTGGAGTTGGGATCTAAACTTTCAATATCTTTTTTAAAAGCACTATTTAACGCCCTTTCTCTAATCATCTTTACTTCATTAGGAATTTCTCCGAGTGCAAGTTCTAATCTTCGTTCTTTATAGAGCTCATTGAATAAGATTAAAAATTCCTCGAGCATCGCTTCCGCTTTATACAACTCCCCTTTTCTGAATTGCATATTTTCCAGCGCTTTCTTTTCCAGTGATAAAACGTCAATATAATCAACAAAACCAGAATCAATAATTTCCTGATCTACATCTTGAGGAACAGCTAAATCTATAATGGTAACCTTGTTATTATTAAAAACTAGTTTATTGAAAATATCTTTAGTTAATACTGCAAAATTAGCACCAGTACAAGTTAAAATGATATCTACCTGTTCCTGATGTTGATTTAATTTTTCGAGTGTGAAAGCCTTGCCATTTTTAAATCTTGCCGCTAATTCTTCGCTTTTACGCAACGTTCTATTATAAACTGTAATATTTCCAAAATCAGACTTTATAAGCAGGTTGGCCATCAGATGATTCGTTTGACCTGCTCCGATAATCAGTATCTTAGCATCCTTGGAGAACTGTCGTTCCAATAACGAACGGAATGCAAGAGAAACAACCGAAATTGGCTTCTCCCCGATTCGGGTATCACAATGAATCTTTTTTGCAAATACAATAGCTTGCTGATAAGCTAAACGTATTTCATCACCACATAAATTATATTTCTTGGCATTAAGGTATGCCGCTTTAATCTGTCCTAAAATCTCCCGCTCTCCAATTACCAGAGAATCCAATGATGCGGCTACACCCATAAAGTGTTTAATAGCATCCTCGCCTTCAAATACCAATGTTTTTGAAAAATGCAGATTAATCAAATCCTTATTAAACTGAGGATTGATAAATAAGAACAAATCCTTCAGAAATTTATTATCGATTTTTTTATCATGGGTAAAGAAGAAGGTAACCCGATTACAAGTATTCAGATACAATATCTCACTGATGGAGAAACTCTCTTTCAATTCATTGAGTCGGCGAACAGGATAAATCGTTACATCGTCATCTGCCAAAAGATAATCTTTTAGCCTGTTGACTTTAGCGGTTTTATGAGTAATTGTTACGACTTTGTAACGCTGCACTTAAAAAAAATTTGTGTTGCAAATATGGCATTATAAACTCAATAAAAAAATGATTTTTACAAGCCTGTTAGTAAGTAACAATAAGATAAATTAAACTGTTTTGAAAAACCTAACTAATTGGTTATCAAATGTTAATTATTTAACATATTCTATCTGAACATAACACTTACCGTCCTTAAGCAATAACAATTTCTTTACTGCATCTGAATATCGAATAATAACATGCTTATTATCTTCATTTTCCTCCAGTCTGCCAATCACTTTTGCATAGGCAACCTTGCTATTAACCATATTCCTAATTCGGATAATTGTACCAACAGGAAGCGATTTATGCAGGGCAAAGTATGTATTTTCTTTTGTAGATGAAGCGGTTATCATGGATGCTCCCGTGCCTTTTATTCCTTCCAGTCCACCAACAGATAGACGATTGAAATATTTCGACAATTCTTTTTGGCTGAGTAAACCCTCATTTGGCAACGAAACATCAGATACTGGATTAGCTTTTTGCTTATCTATATTTTCAGTCTTAGTGTCAATAGCAGACGTTGGTTTTGCATTTTCCAGCACTTTTGATGGCTTAATAATAGTCTTCTGATTAATGATGAGCTTACTGCCTACTTTCAAATTTTTGCCACTTATCTTATTCCATTTCTTTAAATCGTCCACCGAAATGTGATAGACTTTGGCAATCATATATAAGCTCTGCCCTTTTTTTACGGTATGTAACTTCTTATTTACAGCAACTTTATCCTCTTTAGAAACTTTATTTTTATCTGTTTTAGTATTTGATTTTGAAGTAGTTAAGTTTTTTGATTTGTTTTTTTCAGGAACCCTTATTATTTGTCCGAGCTTAAGATGTGTTAAATCCTTTAATAAAGGATTTACCCGTTGAATATCTTTAATGGTCACCCCATACCTATTCGCAATTTTATATAAAGACTCCCCTGATTTAACCTTATGAGAAACCAATCCATCCTTAGAACGGCGGGAGTTATTTTTTGCATTAGACTCAAAAGCCAATATAAAAAATACAATAAGAAGAAGAGATTTTAAAATCCTAGTTTTCATACACCGCTCAAAAATGACATTTTTCTCTGATTTAATACGCTGTTTTTCAATAAATACTTTAAATGTATAATCTTACCTTTAGGTTATAATCCATCCAAATTGAATATTTTAGGCATCATCCCGGCAAGGTACCAATCATCCAGATTCCCAGGGAAGCCATTGGCTGATATTGCTGGCAAAAGCATGATACAAAGAGTATATGAGCAATGCCTTAAAGCTAAAAGTCTCACATCCCTCTTAGTTGCTACCGATGACCAACGTATTTATGATGCAGTAGAAAGCTTCGGAGGAAAAGCAATAATGACAAGCCCTTATCATTTAAACGGAACCTGCAGGTGTGCCGAAGTAATTGAACTAATAGAGGCGAATAATGACCTATTTCCATCAGTATCGTTCGATTTTATTGTTAATATTCAGGGAGATGAACCCTGCCTTCATCCGGAGCAAATTGATGATTTAACCATTTTATTCAATGATGCCAATGCTGCTATAGTAACGCAGGCAATAAAAGAAGAAGATATAAATAGCTTTAAGAATCCCAATATTGTAAAAGTTATGCTAAACGAACAATCCTTTGCCACAGATTTTTTCAGAGCAACAGATAAGGAAAATATCGAACAAGACTACTTTTACAGACACATTGGGCTTTATGGCTTTAGAGCAGATATCCTAAAAAAAATAATTCACCTCGAACCTACCATTCATGAAATGGAGCTAAAACTGGAACAACTAAGGTGGTTAGACAACCATTACCCCATCAAAGTAGGTATTACACGATATCTAAGCCAGAGCGTAGATACCCCAGAAGACCTCGAAAAAATTTATGTACATTTGTAAACAATAAATTACATAAATTGTATTTAAAATAAGTAAAAATAAAAAAATGAAACAATTCAAATTATTCTTTCTATTCCTCTCCATGTTAAGCATGCCAGGAATAATAACTGCTGAAACAAAAACATTAAAAGTTGATACAAAAAACAGCAACATCGCGTGGGTAGGAAAAAAAATAGCAGGTCAACATAATGGATCTCTAAGTTTATCTGATGGCAAAGTAATTGTTAGCAATCAAAAGCTTGCCGGTGGCGAATTTACGATTGATTTAAATTCTTTAAGTTGTGAGGATTTAACAGATGAAGGATATAATAAAAAACTAATTGGTGTTATTAAAAGCAAAGATTTTTTTGATATCATCAATTTTCCAACGGCTACTGTAAAGATCAATAAAGTAGAAAAATATACTGCAACAGAAGATAAATACAAAGTAATTGCAGATGTAACTATCAAGGGGATTACAAATCCTGTAACTTTTGATGCCTTCTTCTCTGCAAAGGATAATAAGTATTCTGGAAATGCTGCTATTGTGATTGACAGAACAAAATGGGATATAAAATATGGTTCAGCATCGTTCTTCGATAATATTGGAGACAGAGCTATTAAAGATGAAATTGAGCTGAATGTGAGTTTAAAGACTAACTAATCAGCTAAAAAAAATAAATTTGAAAGGGATAACATTGTTTATCCCTTTTTTTATAACTCTGCTATAAGTTTCTTAGCTATAAAGGGAGAAAGCGCAACACCCATGCCATTGCAAGCCATAGCATATGTAGTTTTAGCATCTACTTTAATGACCTGTGGCAATTTAGAGGAGGAAAAACCCATTATCCCTTGCCAGGAATAGTCTATCTCATAGGCAGTATTCGGAAAGATTATAGTATCTATTTTATGAATCAGATCTTCTATGATGGTTGGATTCGAAGAAAATTCAGAACTCTCTTCATTTTTAAAATCCAGGTTGCGACCGCCGCCAAACAACAATCGATCCCCAACATTTCGGAAGTAATAAAAACCTTCATCAAAATGAAAACTACCTTTAACAGAAAGATTGGATATTGGTTTCGTAACAATAACCTGCCCTCTCCCCGGCACCACTTCTACCTGAGGTAAGAGTTGGTTCACAAAAGCGTTGGTACAAAGAAATACATGCGCTGCTTTAAGATCGATAATACCTAACGAACTGCTAACAGAAACCTTCCCATGGTCTACGTCCACAACCTCAGCACCATTGATAATTTCAATATTATGTTGCTGTACTAGGTTTTTATAATTATGCATCATCATGCCGGAATCAATTTGAAATTCCTGTTTGCATTCTAAAAGCTGTTTAACATTATCCCCAAAGCCAAATGAATTAATTTTATCAGTAACATCTTTATACATCGCAGTATTGAATATTGAATAACACGATTTATTGAGATTATCCAATACTTCCTGGTGTAGCTCATTTTTAAATATCAATTCATAGCCCGGTAATTCAGATTTACCAATTTTTTCTTTACCCAAGCGTTCTTCCAAAATGCGCAACCCCTCTATACGTTCTGCAACCAGATGAATGGCAGCAGACTCTCCCATTAAGTTAATATCATGCAGTAATTCTGTTGGCGAACCAAAACAGGCGAAACCCGCATTCTTCGTAGACGCCCCTAAAGGCAGAAGACCACGTTCCAAAATTACTATAGAAGACTGAGGATATTTTTGTCGCAACTCAAATGCTACAGATAACCCCATAATACCGGCTCCGACAACAATAAAATCATAAGACAAAAAAGATTGCTTCTCCCAGATGGAATGATTCATATAGATAAAACTAAGCATAAAAAGGGAGAAATAGATGAGTGGAGAATATCGGAGTCGAACCGATGTACTTCCCGATGTATCGGGACGCTTTAAACTAAAACCCCAGTATTACCAATACTTCTAATAAAACCTTATTTTATTGATACCCAAACGTAACCCAAAATCTAGTTAAGATATTACTTATAAAAAAAGCCGAAAAATTGAATTGAAGATTACCTTTTTACATTAATATAATTATCATAATTCTTGTATCATATTTAAAAGAGAAAATAATACCGGATTAAATAACTCAATTACGGATAAAATAATTCAACTTTGCAAATTACTATTATATTTTAACTACCAATAAGCAAGCTATATGAAATCCCAAATAAAAATCTCGATTTTAATGGCTGTTTACAATACCAATTTTACTTATATAAAACGGGCAATTGATTCTGTTTTAAACCAAGATTTCCAAAATTTCGAATTAATTATTATCGATGACGGAAGCAAAGAGAATAATCGAGAATTACTGTTAGAGTGTGTAGAAAAAAATGAAGATAAATTAATTTATATCAGACATAGTAATAGGGGTCAATCAGAATCTATTAATCGAGGTGTTCTAAATTGTGTTGGTGAATACATCACCATTCTAGATAGTGACGATGAATACAAACCCAATCACTTATCTGCTTGCCTCCTTGCTATTGATAATTATGACTTAATTTGTTCTAAGTCTGCTACTATAGTTGATGACATAAAAGATTTTTATGTCCCTGACAAAAATGATTTAACGAAACTCATCCACTTGGATAATAGTGTTTTATTTGGTACACTATTTGGCCGCAAAAAAGTTTTTTCAATGATCAACTTCAGAAGTGGTTTCGCTGCGGATGCAGATTTTTATGAAAAAGCAAAATTAAATTTTCGAGTTAAAAAAGCAGATCTAAGAACCTACATTTATTACAGAAATATACCTACGAGTATTTGTTCATCAATAAAAAGTAAAAATTTCTCAACTCATTCAAATCATGATGAATTTTGAAACAAAGCCATTTTCTACAGATACAAACATTATAATGGCTTGTCACATCACTGGTGTGTTTGATGTAAACCGAAACATGACTTTAGAATGTGACAGTTATGAGTTGGTTAAAAATTGGGCGGAATCTGTTGCGGATTCAAAACTTTGTGGCATTATCTTCCATAATAACTTTAAAAAAAAAACCTGCGAAAAATTCCAGAATGATTACGTTTCCTTTGTAAAAATTGAGTACAACACTCCATTCAATCCTAATGTATATAGATATTTCGTTTATAAAAGTTTTATACAACAACACTTAAAACTTGTTAAGAATATTTTCGTAACAGACATCTCAGACGTCGTTGTTTTAAAAAATCCATTTCAAGAAAAATTTTTCAAGAAAAATTCAAAATCAATTTTTTGTGGAGACGAGTCCAAAAAATTGCAAAATGAATGGATGCAAGCACATTCAGCCAATCTGAGAGTGCAAATAACAGATTATGCAGAGTATGAACAAAAATTTGCAAATGAAACGTTATTGAATTGCGGCATTATAGGGGGAGAGGCTTCTTTATTGTATGAGTTTATAAAAGAATTATGTATAATACATCAGCGTTTTAATTTCGATAATAAAAGTGGATTTACAGGAGATATGGGTGCTTTTAATTATTTGATGAGAACAAAATATAACAATGAAGTGAAACATGGAGCACCAATAAATACAGTGTTTAAAATGTACGAAAGTAACCGAACAGATTGCTGGTTTAAACATAAATAATTCATTTTTTATATTTAACAGTCTCTAATAAATTTCTGTAAAAGAAAATACCCTTACTGAATAAGGGTTTCTATGAAATTATTTTATGAAGAATATCGGAGTCGAACCGATGACCTTCCCGATGTATCGGGATGCTTAAACTAAAACCCCAGTATTATCAAAAATTCTATTAAAAACTTATTTTATTGATACCCATACGTGACCCAAAATATTATTTACTATTCTAAAGATATAGAAAATTACTTATCCTTAATACTTTACATAATAGATATTAAAGTAGCTTATGAAATGAGCTAAATAAAGGAGATTTATAAGCGAGTAAAGAGTTATTACTTCTTTTAAAGCTTTTATTTAATCTTTAATAATTGAGGAGATCCAAAGCCTTGAATCATTCCCCAAATATTTGATTAAACAACTCTTTAATAAACTCATCTATTTTAATAAACTTAGCTATAAAATATAAAATCAAACTACCAACTCCATAAACAAAAACTTCCGGCAAGTCCCACATTTCACTCATGCTATAGTTATAGTTATTGTCCGAAAATAACCAAAACTCACCTTTGCTATTACCAGACCAATAAGCTGAACTTTTCCACATAGAAAGATTTACCATCATCCAAAACATCCAAATTAATAGGACAATTTTATTTTCTTTCAAAAATTTTTCCATTTATTTTTCTTTAAAATTAGTTATAAAAAATACAAATATAACAAAAATACCCTTTCTTGTTAACGTACAGAAAGGGTGAAACAAACGTGCTTTTAACAGCTACAAAAGTCCTTCATATGCAAAACTTAAATAAGCATCTTCTGGTACAACAATTAAATGGTCTAGTAATGTTATATCCAATAGCTTAAAAGCTTCTTGTATTTTCCATGTAAGCTCTTTATCCTGAACTGATGGCTGTAAATTTCCAGATGGGTGGTTGTGTGCCACTATAATACCTGAAGCTGCTGATTTTAGAGCTACCCCAAGAATTAATTTTGAATCAGCAACGGTACCGGCTATTCCTCCTTTACTCATACTGTATACCCCCAACAGTTTATTGGACCTGTTTAAGTATCCAACAACGAACTTTTCTTGTAAGGCAATGTCTGTTTCAGAGAAGAACTTGTTTAGGCAGTCATAAGCTTCCTGTGATGTTCTGATAAGAGGGTGTTGAGCCTTTTATATTATATAGCTTACTTCTATTTCAGCTAATTTGATGGTTGAATATTCATATATTTGATTTTAAATTTAATTATTATGAGGATTACATTCACTTTAATATTGGTAGTAATTTCAAGTTTTATTTTTAGCCAAACCGAAAAGGAGCTTGCATTAAACAGAGATTCTATCTATTATTTTAATTCTGTTAAGAGAATGCACCAATTTGATGAAGGAGATACACTGTATACAACTTCCGGGTATAAATTCTATCACCATCAGGTCTTAAAGATTGGTGCTGGTTCTGGTGAGAAAGGATATTTCAAATATATTTTTTTAGTCAGTTCTAGTAATACTGATATGTCATATACTGGTGGATTTTTACAAAGTATTGATAAGTATTTTCTTTATGGTTCATCAGGCAAAAAACAATCTTTAGTTGATGTAATAACAGAAGGACCCAAGCCAACCTATAAATCTTATAATTCTAGTTTTGATTTAACTTCTTCAATGGCACCAACCTCTTCGGGAAAACAATTTGTGTTAGTTAACCTAAAGAGAATAGGAAGTAAAAAAACAGGATATAATTATCTTCCCGTAATTGCTGAGCCGACAGATGGGATTTTTGGTAATAGAAAAGGCAAGTGGATTTTTGCCAGTGAAAGATATTATATTGACTATGAAAATGCTGTTAATTCAGGGGAGCTTATTTATCCAGCAAAACAACCAATTAATAAGAATTCTACGTCTATAGAAGTAAAATTAGTTCAAGATAAAAATACTAGTATTAGTATTACTGATGAGTTAGCCAAATTAAAAAAGTTACTTGATTCAGGTGCAATAACAAAGGAAGAATATAGTGTAGCTAAGAAAAAACTTTTAGACAAATTATAATCTTTATATCTCATAAGTTAATTGCATTCATATATACTCCTGAATAATTATAAGAATGTCAATCTTCTAATATAGGAGTTCTGTAAAGCAGTCTTTTTTGCCTTTAGCAGATTAAGCTGATTCCAGATTGAGAAGTTTAGAGAATACCTTTTTTGCAAATGTCTCCACCTTAACCTGATTCTGCCTTTATATTCAATTATTGAAACTGAACCTTTAGAAGATTTGTGACCCATTTATGACCCAAATTGAGAGTTACAGGGTTACATCTGGGTATCTAAAAAAAAGGCTTATTAATGGAAAAACCCTGATGAATAAGGGTTTTATAAGTAGATAAGTCGTGGAGAATATCGGAGTCGAACCGATGACCTCTTGCATGCCATGCAAGCGCTCTAGCCAGCTGAGCTAATCCCCCATTAAAAGAACTGTACAAATATAGGTAATCATAACAGCCTGTCAAAAATAATTTTAGCTGCTTTTTCAGAAGCTCCTTTATCCCCCATGCTTTGTTTTAAAAGATCATAATGATTGTCTTTCTCCCCATTCAACAGCTTCGTTAATTCATTAGCTATTCGAGCTGCATTACAATCTTGCTGCAACAACTCCGTTACAATCTTTTGCTTTACAATTAAATTAGGCAAACCAATGCTATCCACAAGTGCAAAGCGCTTCCCAATCTCATAGTTAATCCAGGATGTTTTATAAATGATAACCTGAGGTACACCAAATAAGGCTGTTTCCAAAGTAGCAGTACCGCTACAGACAATAGCAGCTTTAGCCCCTGATATCACCTCATGTGTTTGATCAAAGACAATACTTACATTTTCAGGAAGTACTGAAGGGTAAAGTGCTTTATGCCTAGACATTCCTGCAATTACAAACCTTTGATCCTTAAATAGCTGGGTTACCTCCATCATAACCGGCAAGAGATTGGCTAATTCCTGCGCTCTACTTCCAGGCAATAAGGCAACATCGGAACTAACCTGATTCAGAGCACCCTTCTCTTGTATAGTTGTAATATCCAATAAAGGATGTCCTACATAATAGGCATTTAAATAAGCATGTTTCTTATAGAAATCTACCTCAAAAGGAAAAATACATAAAACTGCATCTACATATTTTTTAATTATCTCTACACGCCTTTCATTCCACGCCCAGAGCTTTGGAGATATATAGTATATTACTCTAAAACCATTCTTTTTGCACCATTTTGCCAAACGCAAATTAAAACCCGGATAATCAATCAGAATTACAACATCCGGTTTAAAATTCAGTATATGCTGTTTCGCCTCCTTAAAATTTCTACGAATAGTGAACAGATTTTTTATGACTTCGTAGAACCCCATGAAATCCATTCGATCTAAGCTAAAACTCAAATCGACACCAGCGGCAGCCATATGACTACCACCAATTCCTCTGAAAACAGCAGATGAATCCAGCTTGTAGAGCTCAAGTACTAAATTACTGCCATGTAAATCACCGGATGTTTCCCCTGCAACAATATAGTACTTCATTTTACTCAGTAATTAAAGAATAAACTTTATCACCAGCATAGCGACAACATAAAGCATAGAGGAAATAAAAATACCCAAACAGAAATTGAATTTCTTAAACAGGTTAAAGAAGAAAAAGAAAGGGAGATTGATAAATACACAAACTTTTATAAAAGAAGGCAGTACTGAAAGTTCACGAGCACCTGCAATATACTGATCCCATGTTAGGTAAGAGAACTTAAAAGCATAATACAATACAAACATGAACATTGGCAGCATAAGTCCTGCAAAAAAACCAACCATTGTTTTATTCATCTTATCTAAAAAGGCCTGAAATGCATTCATCATGATATATTTTTTTAGTCTTTAACGATATTCACTTGTTTATGTAAGCTTTCTTCATGTAAGCTCCAATTTTCATTAATGTAGGATATTGCATGATGGTGAGTCAAATCAAATTGTACGGGTACAATAGAAACATAGCCATTCTCCAGTGCCCAAATATCTGTATCTTCTCCCTGATCATTATTTATAAAATGACCGGTAAGCCAGTAATATTTTTTTCCATTCGGATCAGTACGCTCATCAAAAGACTCTTCCCATTTGGCAACGGCTTGTCTGCAAATTTTCATACCCTTGATTTGATCCAGAGGGAGCTTAGGGAAGTTTACATTCAATAACGAGTCTTTAGGAATCCCAGACTTTAAAATATTAGCTACTATTTTTTCTATATAAACCTGGGCTGCAGAGAAATCTGCATCGAAGGCAAAGTCCATCAGGGAGAAACCAATAGCGGGAATACCATCAATAGCGGCTTCCATAGCTGCCGACATAGTGCCGGAATAAATTACATTGATAGAAGCATTAGAACCATGATTAATTCCGGAAACACATAAATCCGGCTTGCGGTGGAGAATCTTATCAATCGCCATCTTAACACAGTCAACCGGCGTACCTGAACACTGATAAGCAGGAATATCACCAAAAACATCCACCTTTTGCATACGCAACGGATCATGTATAGTAATAGCATGTCCCATTCCAGATTGTGGACTGTCGGGTGCCACAACTGTAACGTCTCCAAACTTTTTCATTACTTCGACCAATGCTCTTATACCCGGTGAAATAATTCCATCATCATTCGTAACTAAAATAACTGGTCTACTCATGACATAAAAATACAAATTTCAGACTAAGTGCCCTTTAAATATCTTAGTATTTTAAATTTTATTTTTGACCTATCATTTTTATACTAATTTTGAGGACTAATGGATCCTGGTATACTTATCACAATTGGAATCATCTTACTCGTAATTGGGCTAGTGAGCTGTGTGCTTCCACCGTTGCCTGGTCCGCTACTTGCATATATTGCATTACTAATTGCCACACAGGTAACGCAGCAAGAAGGAAGCATATCCATATGGTTGCTCATCACTTATGCTACCATTACCTTAATTATTCTAATAGTAGATAATTTTATACCTGTATGGAGTACCAAACGATTTGGAGGAACCAAAGCGGGTATCCGTGGAAGTTTTATAGGTCTACTGATTGGGATCATACTTTCTCCGCTTGGAGGTATCTCGATAATTATTTGTCCATTTTTGGGCGCTCTTATTGGAGAATTAATTGCAGGTGAAGGAATTGAAATCGCTTTAAGGTCTGGTATCGGCTCCTTCTTAGGGTTTCTTTTAACAAGTGGCATAAAAATAATACTAGTCCTTATGATGTCCTATCATTTTTTTAAAGCTGTGTTCTAATTGAAAAAAAATCAATACTACACATTTAGCCTTACCTCATCAGAAGGGTTAAAAAGCCTGAAAAAAGAATCCCATTGATGATAATATTCTATCTTTACATAAATTACCAATCATGAGAATTATCTTTTCTATTCTTATAAGCAGTTTATTTTTGGCAACATGGGCACAGAACACCAAAAATATCACGATGTCACCCAGCCAGGTAGCTGCAGGAAGGGAAAAAATGGAAAAAGCATACCCACAAAAGCCAAAAACTAATACTACAACATCGACTCCCAAAAAAGATGTAAAGAAGAAAGACAGTACTTCAACATCAGTGAAGCCATTTTCATTTCAGGGATCTTTAATATTAAATTTCGATAATGAGAATAAATTTAATCACAATAATAAGGGTAATATAAAATATGCATTTTCTGGCTATCAGGCAGCTCTAGTTCCTACATTCTCTAACATGAAAGATATTACCGTACTACGCTCTGTTATGGATATGCGAGAAAAAGAAACTACTATGCTTACAACAGATGCTAAAGGAAAGAAGAGTGGCTTACTCATGAGTATGCCTAAACCTGTTATAAAATCTACTCCGGATAGCAGCAAAAAAGAAAAAGCTCCGATAATTACCAAGACCGGAAAGACCAAAAAAATAGGAGACTTTAAATGCGAGCAAATGAATATTTTATTTGCAGACTCTACAATAGTTTCCGCATGGATAAGTACAGAAATTAATATTGACTTCAGCGAACTCATCAACTTAGCTAATATAGGTTTCAAAGGAAAATCACCATTTAAATTAGCTCGACTTACAGAGGTAAAGGGAAGCATACTGGAAGCTGTGTTTACCTATAAAGACGGAGAGACTATGAAAACCTCTATTTCCAGTATCAATAAAGAAAAACCTGCTCCAGCACTGTTCAGCGATGAAGGCTATAAGGTTAATGATGTGAGAGGCTTACCCATATTTGGAGGGCAGTAAGAAAAAATTATCAAACGTATAGATTTCCCGCACTTGTTGCGGGATTTTTTTATCTAATCTTTAACAAACTGATAAAACAAAAAAATACCAAATTGTCTAACTTTAGAGAATAACTATCAGCTATGCCATTATTGAGTTTTGAAAAATTTAAAGAGGATTTCAATCTTAATAACCACAGATTAAGAGTTCTGACATGGCCATTATTTGGGACACTAATCTTTTCTACAGGCCTGTTCTTCATCTATAAACTTAATCAGTATTTATCACCTTGGCAAAACTGGATTCAGGCAATAGGCAACTCCAGAAATTATTGTGAACTCAATCGACTGGATCAACTCATTGTTCAACCATCGAATACATGGTCGAATTTGGGATATATCATCATTGCATTTATATTTATTGGCATTGCTAAAAATGATCTTCAATACAGCGAAAGAAAGAATGTAAATAACTTACTGGCCAAATTCCCAGGATTCAGTTATCTCATCGGCTTTTCGACACTATATATGGGTATAGGCAGTTTCATGTTTCACGCGACATTAACTTATTTCTTTCAAAAACTCGATCAAACTGGTATGTACTTTCTACTTATTTCCTTTATTGCTTATACCCTATTCAAGTTATTTCCAACGATAAGCATTAATGGAAAAATCAAATCCTCACATTCTATTATTTTATGGGGAGCCATTACGTTACAGGTTTTATTTTTCCTATTTCTTTGGAAAATTCCTATCAATATCTTATTTCCAACTTTAACACTCACTTTCTTTATCAGTAATTTTATTTTAATAAATAAGGTAAAGAAATCAGACTCTATCATTGGTTTATTAAAAGCCTCTTTTATTACATTGCTTGTTGCGTATACTATATGGATACTCGATATTACCAATAGGCTTTGCTCTCCTACCAGTATTTTTCAGGGCCATGCAGTTTGGCACATCTTGAATACTTGTAGTATTTTTTTGGCATACCTGTATTACAGAAGCGAAGAGTTTTACCCTACAGCAAACGACTAGAAATTACTTATAACCTAATAAAATGAGATAAGCAGCCTGCTTAATTTTTTCTATATTTGGTATTAGAATTTATCAATTATGAGAAGTGTAAAAAATATAGGTTTAGTAATCATCTCATTGTATATGAGCAGTTGTACTGCTCTTTTACAAACTCAAACTACTATTCAGAAAGTAACAGGACAACTACCGCCACGTGCCTACGTTATCAATTACCCTCCAAATAAGGATCGTATCAAACCCACGCTAATACCTGGAGGAAAAATGTTGAATACGAACCCTAATCCTTTTGGAGTTCGTTACAAAGACTATGTTTTCAATGATTATTCTATAGCTACTGAAGTATATAAAAAAAATACCCCTGCACATAATGGAAGCAACACTAATCTGATAATGGATATTTTTACACCAAATGAAGATGGAGAGCGAAAAAGGCCTTGTGTAGTTTATATTTTCGGTGGTGGCTTTTATATGAAAGTGGATGATTGCACAACAGAAGTTTGCAAGGGTATGGTTCAAAAAGGATACGTAGTTGCTTCTATTGACTACAGGATAGGATTTGAAAATGCAATATTATCTCCACAATGCCAGGGAGATTTTAATACAGGATTCTATCCCGCTGTAATCCGTGCAGTGCAAGATGCCCGATCTGCAGTAAGGTATCTGAAAGCCAATGCAGAAAGACTAGGTATAGATCCAGATAAAATATTTATTGGTGGACAAAGTGCGGGCGCTATTACGGCATTAGGTATGGCGCTATATGAAGAAGATGACATCCCTAAAGGTATATTAGATCAGGTAGGTGGAACACTTGACCCTATGCAGGATAATATGCAATACGACTCTAAAGTAGCCGGAGTATTTACTTTAGCCGGTGCTATTATTACACAAAAAATACTTGGCAAGAAAGCGAATGCCACTGCCATTGAAATGATTTCCGGAAGTTGCGATGAGCTAATTGACCCAGTAAAAGGCGTAGCCTACAAGTGCAAGGAAAAAAATACCTTCCCCGAAATTGCGGGTAGCGGACTCATCTACGAATTTATTAAAGACAAGAATCCGACCCAGTTCTACTATGTGTGTGGCGGTGGACATGGAATGAGCAGTGTAGGTTTTAATAAGCTATTAGATCTGATAAGCAATTTCACTTACAGTACCTTACAAGGAAATCCTTTAAAGGGAAAAGAAATTATAATGGCAGACGCTCCAGTTTGCAATAGACCTGAAACCTGTAAATAGTTAAGCAAATTCACTAAGCTCCAACCAGCGCAACTCATTTTCATCCAGTAACTGAATAATAGCTTCTATACGCATGGAAATTTTTTGAATTTCCTGATGATCATTAAGCTCACTAGATAATTTTTCTGCCAGCTCTGATTTTTCAATGGAAAGCTGTTCAATCGTCTTTTCTAATTCTTTGAATTCTGTTTGCTCTTTGAACGATAACTTACGTTTAACCGGAGATGAATCCGGAGTAGTTGCAATAACAGTATTTCGCTCTTCGTTTCTTTGTTGGCGTTGTTCTTCTTTCAACTGCAAACGGTATTCATTATAATTGCCTAAGAAATCACGCACCTTTCCATTCCCTTCAAACACAAATAAATGTTCTGTTAGTTTATCCAGGAAATACCTATCGTGACTTACAATTAAAAGACATCCCTTAAATTCGAGTAAGAAATCTTCAAGAACTTGCAAGGTAAGAATATCCAAATCATTGGTAGGCTCATCTAATATCAGAAAATTAGGATTCTTCATTAATATCGTCAGCAAATAAAGACGCCTACGTTCACCACCACTGAGGGTAGATACAAAGTTATACTGCTGCTCAAAGGGGAATAGAAAACGTTCCAATACCTGTGCTGCAGACAATGTTCCTTTCCCTACGGGTAAGAACTCTGCAATATCTTTAATTACTTCTATAACCCTCTTATCCTCCTTGAGCTGTAAACCCTTTTGGTTGTAATATCCAAAAGCAACCGTTTCACCTAAAACAACATTACCACTATCAAACTGCTCTTCCCCGATAATAATATTTAGTAATGTAGATTTACCACATCCATTTCTTCCTACGATGCCCACACGTTCACCGCGTTGAAATTTATGAGTAAACTTATCCAATAATATTTTATCAGCATACTGCTTTTGAATATTATGTAATTCCAGAATCTTACCCCCCAATCGCTGCATTTTAACGTCAATCTCTATAGGCTTATCCTGAACTTTTGCTGTAGCCCTTTCTTTTACATTCTCAAAATTATCTTCCCGAGATTTTGCTTTAACCGTTCTTGCCTTCGGTTGCCTACGCATCCACTCCAGTTCTTTTCTAAATGTATTTTGAGCTTTCTCTACATTAACACGCATATTTTCTTCCCTCAACTCCTTATTCTCTAAATATTTAGAATAGTTGCCTTTATGTTTATACAAAATACCCCCTTCCAATTCTAAGATTTCATTACAGATGTTTTCTAAAAAATAACGATCGTGCGTAATCATTAACAAAGTAATATTGTTTTTAGAGAGGTATTCTTCCAGCCATTCTATCATATCCATATCTAAATGATTCGTAGGCTCATCTAAAATGAAAATATCCGGTTGTTGCAAAAGTAATATAGCTAAAGCAAGACGCTTTTTCTGTCCGCCCGACATAGACCCTACGCGTTGATCCATATCGAAAATTAAAAACTTAGAAAGTATCAGCGTTACCTGTTGCTCGTAGTCCCATGCCTCCAACTCATCCATCTTATTCATGGCTGCTTGTAAATCTGCATCACCTGCTAAGGCTTTCTCATATTCCAAACTTGCCATCAACACCGGATTATCGGCATGCATAATGGTCTGATACACGGTTTTATTATCATCAAAATAAGGCTCCTGGACTAAAAACCCCGCTCGTATATCCTTATGAAATTTAAAATCTCCGTTTTCAGGCGGCTCAAGTCCTTGTAAAATTTTAATTAACGATGACTTACCAGAGCCATTTTTAGCAATAAGTGCCACTTTCTGACCTTTATCAATAAAAAAATTGATGTTTTCAAACAACAATTTATCGCCATAGTATTTACATAGATTATTAACTGCCAGGTAGTTCATCCTGCAAAAATACGCTTACTTACTAAATATAACTATACTCCATGTATCACCAAACCTTTATCTATTGTACACCTTAATTTATTATCATACAAATTGTAACTATATATTTTGAAAAAAATCCTATAAATTGTCGCTCACAATCATATCCTTGAGCACTTCTCTTACCAAACAAAGCAATCATGTGAAATCCATAGCTGAACAGCTCGGATTTTCGCATTGTGGTATTGCAAAAGCGGAGTTTCTAGAAGAAGAAGCACCAAGATTAGAGGAATGGTTAAGCAGAAATTACCAAGGCGAAATGCATTATATGGAAAACCATTTTGATATGCGTCTTGACCCAAGAAAACTTGTCCCTGGTGCAAAATCTGTAATCTCTCTTACTTACAATTACTATCCATCAGAAGAAGATATCCTTAAGCAAAAACAAACAAATGATGATACCCCAAAAATTTCAAAATATGCCTGGGGAGAAGATTATCATCAAGTAGTGAAAGAAAAATTGAAAGATTTTTTAATACAACTTCAAGAAACTTTTGGAGCAATTGATGGAAGAGTTTTTGTTGACTCAGCTCCTGTTATGGAACGCGCGTGGGCAGTAAAAAGTGGAATTGGATGGATAGGAAAACACTCCTTATTGATTAATAAAACGCAGGGCTCTTTTTTCTTTTTAGCTGAAATCATATGTGATTTAAAACTAGAATATGATAATCCATTTACTACTGACCATTGCGGTACATGTACGGCATGTATAGATGCTTGTCCGACAGATGCCATAGTAGAAAATAAAGTTATTGACGGCAGTAAATGTATCTCCTATTTAACGATTGAGTTAAAAGATAAAATACCGGAAGACTTCAAAAATAGCTTTCAAAACTGGATGTTTGGTTGCGATATCTGTCAGGATGTTTGCCCCTGGAATCGCTTCTCAAAATCACATCACGAACCAAAATTCAAACCGAATGAAAAACTTCTCACCTTGAACCGTAAAGAGTGGAAAGAGATTACTGAAGAATTATTCAATGAGCTATTCAAGCACGCTGCAGTAAAGCGTACTAAATTTGAAGGATTAAAACGTAATATCCTATTTTTGGAAGAAGGAGAAAGCTTATAATAACGTTTCTAACTAATACCAATCTTTGGGTTGGAAAAATTCCAATGCTTTCTCTTCTTCACTATTAGCATCAGGATGGAAATCGTAGCGCCATTCCGCATGCGGTGGAAGACTCATCAGAATAGACTCAATTCTACCATTAGTGCGCAATCCGAAGTGCGTACCTCTATCGTAAACCAAATTAAACTCTGCATATCTGCCTCTTCGAACAAGTTGCCATTCTTTATTTATCTGATTATAACTTCTTTCTTTATTAGCTAATACGATGGATGAATAAATTGGAATAAAACTATTCCCCACAGACTGCATAAATTCAAACAGACTTCTTTTAGTGTTTTCATCAACAGGACGAAGATGATCATAGAAAATTCCACCCACACCACGCATTTCTTTTCGGTGCATGATAGTAAAATAATCATCACATTGCTTTTTAAAATCTGGATAGTAGGTTGTGTTAAACATATCACATGCTTTTTTTAATAATGCATGCAGGTGACGGGTATCGGTTTCGTTAGGATATGCAGGCGATAAGTCAATACCTCCGCCAAACCACTGATCAATGATGCCCCCACCCTCTTTATCTAACATTAGAAAGTAGCGTATATTCATATGAATAATAGGCACAAAAGGATTTACTGGATGAATGACAATAGATACACCAGTAGCATGAAAGCACGAAGTATCCTCAGCACCTGTAGCTATCTCTTTCTTAAGCAAGTCGGGCATCTTACCATGTACATGAGAAAAATTAACGCCTCCTTTTTCGAAAACATTACCACCGACAATAACTTTAGTAATTCCACCACCGCCTTCCTCACGGCTCCATTTATCTGTTTTAAATGTTGCATTTCCATCCAACGCTTCTAATGATGCACAGATATCCGATTGCAAATTCTTAAGATAATTAATTATTTCATCCAGTGTAGTCTCCATAGTAAGCTGTAAATATAAAATTAATAATGCATCCTATCTCTTATTAGTTCCAATTACTTCAATAACTCTAATTAAATAGGCAATCTATTTTCAAAATGATAATTTATGATGCTTTTATAATAGTATACGGCAGCTCTTCTAATAATATTTGTAATAATCAGCCTAAATAATTACCCACCTATGATAAAAATATATTAGAATTTTTTCACACAATCTTTCCAATATCAATAAACGGAATCGCCTATAATTACGAGCCTAAATAAAAGCAGACATGAATGTTTTTTTCGAAAATCTGTCTTATGTTTTCATACTTTTTTTATCATAGAATTCCAGTCGCTGATGATGTGCATTTATTCTGTATCAAAGCAATATTAGATCTCTCCATTTGAGCCCATTCAAATCAATATAAAATGTATACATGCATTAGTAGCAAACGGGATAAAATTATAATTAAAGAAATTATCTGGATATAATTGTATTGATCCTGTACCGGTTTCAGCACCTTTTTTATCACAAAATAGACTATTATTTAGGGTATTCTTGTATGATTTATGGGTAAGATTTTTCCTTTAGTAATCTGTTTACAACCAAAAGCCTAATCTGATTTAATTATATCGTTTTCAATGAGTTAATCATAATATTTGTTAAATAAAAAAATCTAAAAAACCTCCAATATTCAAAAAATATGGCCTAATACATCTTAAACATAAGAATGTCACAAAAATACATATTTCGATGTTTTAGCAGAAGTAATTCTATACCATCTTTGATCTAACAAATCGAAAGAAAAACATAACCAAGTATTGACAAATTAAAAAAGATGATTTAAGTTTAAGTAACCCTTTTTAGAAACATAACAGACCCAAGCATGAAACCCACATTACTAATGTTGGCAGTACTATACTGTCAATGGAGCACTGCAGCATCTTGCATGCTATCCAAAATCCAGATTGAAGACAGAACAGCAAAGGCACAAGTCATTGTAGACGGTGAGGTAACTGCACAACACACTTACTGGAATACTGAAAAATCAAGTATATATACAGTAAATACTGTTGAGGTTAGTAACCAACTTAAAGGAGGTTCCGCTCAACAAATAGAGGTTATAACTCCGGGTGGAGAGTTGGACGGAAGATTACTGATAATAGAACCAAATGCAGATTTACAAGTAGGTTCAAAAGGAATATTTTTCCTTTCTAACAATACAATTGCATTAAACTATGTTTCTTCTGCATCTAAGTATGAAATCTATTCTTTAGCACAAGGGTTTATTAAAGAAGATATTTTAACCGGCAAGTATAATGATCCATTTGATGAATATGAAAACAGAACTGTAGTATACAGTAAAATCACAAAAGTAACAGGAAATGGATATCGTATGCTGAACAGTAACTACATTAATAATGTAGTAGGTGCAAGCATCTCTAGTTTATCGCCGACAAATATCTCAGCAGGCACACAGCAGGTATTGACTATTACTGGAAAAGGATTTGGAATCAGATCCGGAGCTGCAACAGTACAATTCAAAGACGTAAACTACATAACAGGAACTACAAACGTTAGCGTACCAGATACCAGCTATATTGTATCCTGGTCAGATACAGAAATAAAGGTAATCGTTCCAGGAGCATCTGTATCAAGACAAAGTGGAGCTGCAACAGGATCTGTGAATGTAATAGATGCAAATGGCGGTATAATAACATCTCCAAGTGCTTTAAACATTACTTACAATCAATTTGAATACAAGAAAAAAAGAATCACTTTAATTAACCAAAATAGAAATGGCGGATATACAGTAACCTTAAATTCTAATTTAAGTACAAACGCAAAAGACGTATTTAAACGTGCATTAGACCAATGGACTTGTAATACAGGTGTTAATGTAAATATCAGTAATACTTCTAGTGCAACGACATGTAATAGCCAGATGGATAATGTGAATATTATCTCTTTTGCAGATGCAAGTTGCCCACTTCCTGCAGGCGCATTGGCTGCAACATACTCCTCTTATTCTGTATGTGGAACATCACCAGTAATGCCAGATGGATTTGACATGATATTCAGTCCAAGCGCTAATTTCAACTTTAGTACTGGAAATCCGGCAAGCAATCAATATGACTTTGAAAGTGTTGTGTTACATGAACTTGGTCACGCATTCGGAGAAGGTCATCACTCTAATTCTAACGAAATTATGTATCCTAGCATAGCAAATGGAGTAGTAAGAAGAAAATTAAATGCATACACAGACATCAAAAATATTGAAGATGTAGTATTAAGAAGTTCAACTGCTACTGATTTATGTGGATATACAAAATACACGAATAACAACGCACCTTGTAGAGTAGTAAGCAGCTTAAAAGCAGATTTTACAACAAATAAGATCACTGGTTGTGCACCATTAACAGTAACTTTCAGTGATATATCTACTGGTACACCTTTAACTTGGAACTGGGACATGGATAATAACGGAAGTATAGATGACAATACACAAAACCCAAGTTTTGAATTCAAAAAAGCAGGGTCTTACTCTGTAAGATTAGTGATCAGCAACGCTATTGGATCTGATTCTATAACTAAAACTGCAATAATAACTGTAAATGATGCGATGCAAGCTAAAGTAGAAGTAATGCAAAATGCTACTTGTTATGGAAGTAGCAATGGAATTCTACAAGCTGGAGTAAGAGGTGGAAATGGAAGCTACGCCTATACATGGTCTAATGGTCAGAATACATCTACTATAAACAACCTTACACCTGGAATATATACTGTAAATATTCAAGATGGAAATGGTTGTGTTGTAACAGCAAGTAATATTGTAAGTCAGCCAGAACCAATAACTATAGCGTTAACTACTGCATTAATAGATACATTATATACTGCTACCTTAGAGGTGAGCGGAGGAACTCCAGCATACAATTATTACCTTAACAATACTGCTAATACAAGAACATCATCAACTAATGGAATATTTACAGGATTGACGACAGGTGATTATTCTGCTACTATAACTGATAAAAACAACTGTACACAGAACTATAATTTCAGTATTGCAGCACCTACACCTACCGTTAATAATACCAGTAAGATTGCAGACATCTCTGTATTTCCAAATCCTGCTGTAAACCAATTAAATTTTAATTTATCTCTTAGGGAAGAATCAACAGTTACTGTAGAACTCTTTGATATATCAGGAAGCATAGTATTCCAAAATGAATACAACAATGTTACGGAACAAGAATCTACAATTGATGTATCCAATTTAGCAAGTGGAACATATGTATTGAAATTTGAATTACCAGGAGAAAATACATTCAAAAAAATTATCATAAACAGATAAACGATACACTTGGTTATTTTATGTTATGTTATGTTATGTTTGATCCACGGCCACTTGCCGTGGATTTTTTATATCTAAATAGCTTTAGTCCTACCCAAAATATTCAAATTACAATATTGATACACTTTTAACTATTTTTGCAGTATGAAAAAGCGGGTAGTAGTTGGTTTATCAGGAGGTGTTGATTCTAGCGTAGCGGCATACTTAATTCAACAATCGGGTTATGAAGTAATCGGTTTGTTTATGAAAAACTGGCATGATGGTAGTGTAACCATTGAAGGCGAATGCCCATGGCTGGATGATAGCAATGATGCATTACTTGTTGCCCAAAAACTAAATATCCCCTTTCAAACACTCGATTTAAGCGAAGAATACAGGCAAAGAATCGTAGATTATATGTTTGCGGAATATGAGGCAGGAAGAACACCCAATCCGGATGTATTGTGTAATAGAGAAATCAAATTTGATATTTTCCTAAAACATGCCATAGCATTAGGCGCCGATTTTATTGCGACCGGACACTACTGCCGAAAGGAAATTATTAATGATACAAATACATCCTCTGAAATTTACCGACTAATGGCAGGAAAGGATACCAATAAAGATCAAAGTTATTTTTTATGTCAACTAAATCAAGAACAGCTCAGTAAGGCTCTATTCCCTATTGGCGACCTAACTAAACCTGAGGTAAGAAAAATTGCTAAACAGCTCGACCTAATCACCGCGAACAAGAAAGACTCCCAAGGCCTGTGCTTCATCGGAAAGGTAAAACTACCAGAATTTCTTCAACAACAGCTAAAGCCTAAAAAAGGCAAGGTTATTTTAATAGAAAATGACAAGCTACCCGAAAAGGCTGAATACAATTTTGAAATCAGCGATAACGAACAATTAAAAGCACTCAGTCAACCAGCAATTTTATCTGCCAAAGATGGAAAAATTATAGGAGAGCACAATGGAGCTCACTATTATACAATTGGACAGCGGAAGGGATTAGGAATTGGTGGTTTTAAAAATCCTCTTTTTGTGGTAGGAACGGACACCAAGGATAATACCATTTACTTAGGAGAGGGAGAAGAGCACAGAGGCCTGAATCGGGCAGGATTATTCTTAAAAAATGAGGATATCCATTGGGTACGAGAAGATCTTATACTAAAAATTGGAGAAAAGAAAATATTTAATGCACGTATTCGCTACAGACAAGCCTTGGAAGAATGTTGTCTATATCAGAAAGAGGAAGGCATGTATATTATATTTAAAAGGCTTATAAGGGGAATTACTCCCGGACAATTTGTAGCATGGTACAAAGACGAAGAACTTATCGGCTCTGGTACAATTTCCGAATGACTCAGTAAATAAAAAATCCCCGATATATCGGGGATTTTTTTTATGTCTAAAAGATAAAACAATTAATGATGGTCGTTATCAATAACCTTATCGTTTGCTAATAAAATGCCAAAGGCAAATATAAGTATAGAAATCATTAGGAAATAGAAAACACCCGCCTGAGGCAAGGTTTGTAATTTACCTGTATTATAATCTAAATGGGCAGAACTGTTAAGATATAAAAATATAGAAACAGTTAAATAGATAGTGCCTAAAACACAGAATATAGCACCGAACACTTTAGTTAATTTAGCCATTGTATTAATTAATTTTCACAAAAATAATGAAACTTCATCAATAGCAGCATAAAAATCTCCTATAAAACAAAAATAATATTACCTAAATAATGCTAACCACCTTTACCCTTGAGGCTACCCAAATAGCTAATAAGCCTGCAATAACAGAAACATAGCCAACATAATGAAAATGCTCAATTCTTCCTCCGGCACCCTGACTCACAATAAATCCACTCGATATGGAGGCTATACCCGTTCCTAATTCCATACAGGCAGAACGCATACTCATAAAACCACCCCGTTTATCCGGAGTCGTAGCCGCAGACATTAATGTATAGGCGGGAATCATTCTACCAGCAGCAAGAATAAAGAAAAAAGCACATATAATGGTTGCTAAAGGCATACTGGCCCGATGAATATGCGTACTGGCAATAATAGGTATAAAAGACAATAATAACAGAAAAACAAAGGATTGGAAGTTCCCCTTTTTATCTGCTAATTTCCCTATGAACGGAGATGTTATAATCGTACAAACTCCACCAACTGCATACATTACAGGAACCAGATGTTCATCAAATCCTACATTATTCACCATGTAAGGCACAATAAATTGAATAACAATAAAATGACTAAATACTAATAGAAAGGCTAAAAGCAATGCCATCATTTGATTGGTATCCAAAAATATATTACTTATTGTACTGAACGGATTTTTAATAGGCTTCTTATCAGCCAAATGCTTATCAATTGCAGGAATCCATACAATTATGGCAATCAATGCAAATAAAGATATTAATGCCAGAATTTTAAATGGGAACTGAATACTGTACTCTTTAGCTAATAACAACCCCAAAGGCACACCAGTGATAGCTGCAACTGCAAAAGACAAAGAGATTATACTCATAGCCGTTGCTCTTCTATTATAAGGAATAATATCACTAATAATAGCCACACAAACTCCACCAACTATACCTCCAAAAACACCAGTAATCCCTCTGTAAAAAATCAATAAATTAAAATTATAAGCATATCCACATAGTGCTGTACCAATGATAAAACCCATAAAAGTATACACCAATAACTTCTTCCTATCAAATCTATCCATTATAGAAGCTGATAAAAAACCAGAGGCACCAGCCATTAAGGAATAAACAGAAACTACGGCAGTAGACTTAATCGGAGACACTAAAAAGGTTTTCATTACTATATTTCCTAAAGGTATCATTAGCATGGAATCTACAGATGCTAAATAGCTAATAGATGCCATCAAGAAAACAATCAAATACTCATTATGTCTGCCATTAGGCAAATTTCTTTCTTCAATTACTAAACTATCTATACTATCCATACTCTTTTTCTAAACGCCTATACAAACTTAATACTATTCACTCCATCAACAATATCGACGTGATAAAAATCAGCATTAAGCCCTGTCTTCTCAAAATATTTCTTTGCTACATAAGGAATAAGCTTATCTACGCTCTCTTTTTTTACTAAGGCAATACAACACCCCCCAAAACCTGCACCTGTCATCCGCGCGCCTGCACAACCTTCAAAATGTGAACTGTAATGGACAATAGTATTTAACTCCTCCCCACTCACCTCATAGTCAATATCTAAAGATTTATGAGAATCTGTTAATAATTGACCAAACACTTCTATATTTCCATGCTCCAATGCATCAACAGCATATTGTACCCGCTTATTTTCTAAAATAACATGCTTAGCCCTCCTGTATAAAACATCATCTTCCAGCATGGCTAAAGAAATTTCGTGAACTTGACAGAGATTACCTGCCGGATCCATCTTTTGCAGAACTGAAAATGCCTGATCACACTCTTTTCTTCTTTCATTATATTTTGATTCTGCTAGAGCGCGACTTTTATTAGAGTTAATAATCAGTAATTGATAATCCTTAAAATTGACATCAATATACTCAAACTCTAAAGATGCACAGTTTAAAAGCATTGCTTTATTAGATTTACCATTTGCTACAGCAAACTGATCCATAATACCACAATTTACTCCTACGTAATGGCTCTCTGCATATTGAGCATCTAATGCTAACTGTTTCCTATTCTCGTTATAAAATGTCGAATTAAAAATATAGGCGATTAAACACTCTATAGCTGCGGAAGAAGATAAGCCCGATCCAATTGGAAGATCACTACCTAATAAAATAGCTGCTCCCTTTAACACAACTCCTTTATCCTTGAGCACCTGTAGCATGGATTTAATATAATCCGACCAGTGAATATCTGTTTTAAGTAAGTTAGACTGATACTCAAATTCATGAATTGAAATTAGGAGTTCCTCCTTAAAATCCATTGAATATATTCGAATATAATCTGTACTATTTCTGGATACAACTGCAGAAACTCCTAAAGATATAGATGCGGGTAAAACATACCCGCCGTTGTAATCTATATGCTCACCAATAAGATTAACCCTGCCCGGCGAGAAAAAATACTCAAGTTCATTATCACCAAAGTATGCAATGAATTCACTTCTAATTAATTTCTGAGCAAGCATTTTATTTATAGGGAGAGGTTATCCGGATATAAACCCTTAGAAATTTTACTGCGTATAGCTGCAATGACTAATTCTTTCTCTTCTGAATAAGTTACCCCACACCAGTCCTTTCCATCCGGCAATAATACAACCTTTATTTTTCCGGCTTTCATCATCTCAGAAACCACTGTAGGGATTAAAAATTCAGATTTAAGCTGATCCTTATTTAAACTATAAAAATCCTTCCATTGTTGCTCTAATTCCTCAAAAAGAAAACAACTGAATCCCCAAAAATTCATAGAAGCAAAACTATCTGTAGGAATAGTGGTAAACGTATGATCCTCATTTTCATTCTGAAGTACATCACCTCTCCAATCAATTTTAGTCATCTCCGTAATGGAAACTAATTCATTTTTATCGTTTAGGGTACAAATCCCTCTGGATACTGTTCCGATATCAGATAAAGTATTCTTCAGCGGATATCCCACTAAAGAGAAAACAGGTTCATCTCTCTCAATACCTGATAAAAAAGTATGTATCGATTTATAGGCCTCCGCACCGTAAAAATCATCCGCATTGATAACAGCAAATGGATTCTTTACCAAATCTTTCGTAGCTAGTATTGCCTGACCGGTTCCCCACGGTTTGGTTCGCTCTGGATTGGCATCAGCGGGAGGCTGTTGTATGGCAAAATGGATAGGTATTCTGCCCGACCAAACAGTATCCGTGTGTTTTTTCATATCCTCCAGCAGATCCTTACGGGTTATAATCACAACATCATTAAAACCAGCTTGTTGTGCATCATAGATGGCATAGTCCATTAACCATTCACCGGAAGGTCCAAAGCTGTCAGCTTGTTTAATTCCTCCATATCGGCTACCCATACCGGCAGCCATAATCACTAAAGTCGTTGCATTCATGCCACAAATATAAATAAAGATTAAGTAATGGGTGTTGGTTCTACTTATTGACAAATATTATTTAATCTATTGTTATTCAATACACTTTTAAGGTTCATAGGATTTAACTAACTTTGCCGTTCAACTTACAACACATGAATTTTGACAAAAACACCGTTATCGGTATTATTCTTATCATCTTAATATTCGTTGGATTCTCTACTTATATAACTCAACAAGAAGCTAAATATGAAAAAGAACACCCCAAAAAGACTATTCAAACATCTATTGAAGAGCCTAAACCATCTTCAGACTCTAGTTCAGCAGATTCAAAACCAAAGAATGATGCAATAACAGCAGTTTCTACAGATTCAGCAGCTACAAAAAATCTTGGCTGTTTTTCATCTGCAAGCCAAGGAACAGAACAACTTATTACTATTGAAAATGAGTCTGCCATTTATACTTTGAGCAACAAAGGGGGTATCATTAAGAAAGTTGTTTTGAAAGGGTATCAAACGTTTAACAAAAAACCTTTAGTATTATTTGAAAATAAAGGAGATGAATTTAATTTTTCCTTTATTTCTAATGATAGTAAGAGTGCCATAAATACCGGAGTACTTTATTTCAATTCTGCTGGAAACTCGCAAAAAATTAGTGGCAAGCAGAAAGCAGATATTATTTATAAAATTGACTTAGGAAATGGTAAATATTATGCGCACCACTATATCATAAACGGAAATAATCAGTTGGTTGGCTTTACTATAGAAGGCGTAAATATGGCTGATGTGATAGCTGCTAATACAGATATCACCTTTAACTGGATACAAAACCTACCCTCTCAGGAAGGAGGCATTGATGATCAACGCTTCAATTCTTCTTTACATTACATGAATAATAAAGAAGAAGAGGACGATCTATCTCGCGATAAAGAGGAGGAAATAGAAACCCCATTAAAATGGGTGTCTTATAAACAAAAGTTCTTTAACACTTCCATTATAGCACTAAAAGACAATTTTAAGTCGAACGGAAAAATTAAGATAACCACACCTGAAAAAAACAATGAGATTGTAAAAACATTTACTTCAAACCTTAAAATACCATTCAATCATACAAATTCATACAGCTTCCCAATGCAGCTATTTATGGGAGCAAACAAGTTTACTGAACTTAAGGCAACTCAAGTAGGGCTAGATAAAATAATTCCACTCGGTGGAAGTATACTTGGCCTTCTAAATAAATTTTTCATTATTCCTGTATTTCAGTTTTTCAGCAAATTTATCTCTAACTATGGTGTAATCATTTTGATTCTGGCATTGGTAATTAAACTAGTCACCTTTCCATTTACTTATAAGTCTACCTTATCTATGATTAAGATGAAGGTGCTTAAGCCTGAATTAGACGAGTTAAAAAAGAAGTATCCTAGTCAGGCTGAATATGGCCAAAAGCAAATGGAATTATATAGTCAAACCGGGGTAAGTCCATTCGGAGGATGCTTACCAATGTTACTGCAGATGCCGATACTCATTGCGATGTATCGCTTCTTCCCAGCTTCTATTGAACTTCGACAACAACCATTCTTATGGGCAACTGATTTATCCAGTTATGATGCTATTATTCATTGGAGCCAAGAAATACCATTAATTGGAAATCACATCAGCTTATTTACTATCCTGATGGCTATATCATCAATCGTTGTTACTAAAATAACCAGTCAATCACAACCGAGTGCCGGAGGTGATGATATGATGGCACAGCAGATGAAAATCATGCAATATGTGATGCCAATCATGTTATTGTTTATGTTCAATAAACAACCAGCAGCTTTGAGCTATTATTATTTCCTTTTTAACATCTTAACCATAGCTCAGAATTGGATAATTCAAGAGTTTATTGTAGATGAATCTCAGATTCGTTTACAAATAGAGGAAAATAAAAAGAAACCACCTAAAAAATCTGCATTTCAAGAAAAGATGCAAGAGATGATGAAACAGCAACAGGAATTAAAGAAAGGCAAATAATTATTTATCCTTGTAAGAAGTGTGCTAATTTCATATATTAGTTCATGCAGTTTAAGCTTGCACATCTCCCATTGCTTAAAATAATTATTCCATTTATAGGTGGAATATTATTCTTTGATAATATAGTGATCTCATCTGATATACTAATAGGAATTTCAATACCCTTATTGATTTTCATTATCCTGATTCATAATAAAGTACTAAACAATACTATAAAAAAAGCACAGACAATCTTATTGTTTTGTTTGATTTTTTTAATTGCAGGAACATGGTCGACACTAATTAAAGAAAAAGCAACAGGACAAAATTTTATATTAGAAAAAAAAGGTGATGTTATTGCTAAAGGAGTTATTATTCAAACATTAGAAGAAAAAGAAAAAACCTATAAAACAATAATAAGGCTAGAACAAATTCAGAATAGCACAGGAACAAACAAGTGCAATAATCAAAAAATCCTGACATACTTACAGAAAGACAGTAATGCTTTAGCATTAGATATAGGTGATGAAATTATATTTCATTTTAATGCCAGAAAAATAGAAAAACCTAAAAATCCTGGTCAATTTGATTACTCAGCATACTTAGGCTATAAACTAATAATATATCAGCAATACCTGAAAGGCAATGAGTATATAATAACAGAGAAAAGAAAAAGCCTGGCAATATTGAGAATCAGTGATCAAATCAGTAAAAATATACAGTCAATTTTAAAAAAATATATTCCCAAGAAAGAGCAGAGTTCATTAGCAGATGGAATTTTGTTAGGACACAGAGTGGATATTGACATTGATCTTTACAATGCGTTTGCCTATACAGGTGTACTACATATTCTGTCCGTATCTGGACTTCATGTAGGTATAATATATGGCATGTTGTTATTTTTTTTAAGCTTTATAAAAGATAAGAATATGGGTATAAAAATGGGCAAATTCATATTTATACTGATAGCCATTTGGGGATTTGCGTTTATAACAGGACTATCTGTTGCATGCATTAGAGCTGCCATACTTTTCACCTTACTCAATTATGGAAGACTTAATAGAGAGTATATATCACAGCTAAATCTATTGTGCGGAGCTGCATTGTTACAACTTATAATAAACCCTTACTCCTTATTTGACATAGGGTTTCAACTTTCCTATCTTGCCATGTTGGGCCTGTTTATTTTTTATAAACCTATTTATACCTTATACTACCATCCTAATAAAATAATTGATTGGACATGGAAACTGTGGGCAGCATCTATTGCAGCGCAACTATTTACATTGCCACTCAGCATTTACTATTTTGGCAACTTCCCTACCTACTTCTTACTGGCAAATATATTTGCAATACCATTATCTACACTCATACTATGGATGAGCATATTTTTAATACCCTTAAGCTATATTCCGGTTGTAGCAAAAATTATTGGGTATTTAGATGGAATGCTAATACAACTATTTATAAAAGCAACCTATGTATTATCCAACTTACCGCTAGGTAAAGCGGATAACATTTATTTAAATAAATTTCAATTATTAGTCTTATTAGGTGCCGCCATTTGTTTAACCATTTTTATACTTATCAAAAAACAAAAGGCTTTATTAGTAAGTTTGTGTTTAGTATTAGCAAGTCTGTTTATATCCTATTCTTATAATATAGGAGCAATAAAAAAGAATGAAATTATATTGTACTCCATTCCAAATAATTTTGTTTTTGCAATAAACCAAGGTGACAAACAAATCATATATTTAAAAGATAGCCTCACAGAGAGAGACTTTAATTACAATATAAAAGGCTCTTATAGGTTTTACAGAATAAACAACCAATCCAGGAAATTACTAAACGATCCGATTTCGGAAAATTATATCTATTATAATAAAAGCCTTTTATATGCCGGCAGAAAATCATTCTACTTACTCAATAGCAATAATAGCAGAAAAGTATTTAACCCTAGACTTAATATTGATTATCTAATCCTTACAGACAACTGCTTTCTAAACATAGAGGAGATTAAAAGAAACTTTAATTATAAGCAACTAATTCTATCCTGCGATAATGATAGCCGACATCTAAAAATCTACAGGAAAATACTTCAGGAAAATAACATCAGCTATAAAGACCTTAGCAAGTCTGCTATTATAATAAATTTCTAAAGCGTATCTAATACCTCTAAAATTACCTTATATACTTGAATCAATTGTTGTTTATTAATAACATAAGGTGGCAATACATAAACCGTATTCCCCAAGGGCCTTAGCAAGACACCTTTATTAAGAAACTCAGTATATAGCCTATCCCTCAAATCATTAAAATATCCTGAGCTAAAATCTGTTATAACATCAAAGGCAATAATAGTTCCCTGTTGTCGGAAATTTTGAACCTTGGCGTGATTTGCTACATCCGAAGATAAATCTGACTGCCAAGTCACCAAATCAGCAATCGTGGCCTGAGCCTCACTCAGCAAATCCATACTTGCATTAGCTGCAGCACATGCTATTGGATTTCCTGTATAAGAATGACCATGAAAAAAAGTCTTAAGTTTATCTTCACTCAGATAAGCATCATAAATTTCCTGTGAACAAGTTGTAACACCTAGCGGTAAAAATCCTCCTGTTATCCCTTTAGATAAACAAAAAATATCAGGCTTATTGGATAGGTAATGCGATGCAAAAATCTTTCCCGTTCGACCGAAACCCGTCATAACTTCATCTGCAATGCACAATACTTGATGTTTTTTGGCTATCGTCAATAATACATCTAAATGTTCTGCTTTATACATTAACATGCCTGCTGAACCTTGTACTAAGGGCTCAAAAATAAATGCAGCAACCTCTTTTTCCCTAACTATACGATTAAACTCTATTTTAACAGACTCTAAATTATCTGCATTAGGTAAATCAATAAATTCAACGTCAAACAGAAAAGACTCAAAAGGCTGATTAAACATCCCTCTCGCTCCAACAGACATTGCACCAAAAGTATCCCCGTGATAGGCATTCCTGAATGCTATTATCGTTTTTCTAGCGCTTCCTGTATTATGCCAATACTGTATGGCCATTTTTAAGGCTACTTCTACAGCCGTTGAGCCATTATCTGAAAAGAAAATTTTAGACTGATTATCTGGAAGAAAACTCAACAACTTCTCTGAAAGATCAACAGCAGGCTTGTGTGTAAAGCCTGCAAAAATCACATGCTCTAAAATACCAAGCTGATTGGTAATACTATCTGCAATTACCTTATTAGAATGCCCAAATAGATTCGTCCACCAACTGGATACAGCATCAATGTACTGATTCCCAAAATCATCATATAAAACTGCATCTTCTCCGCGAACAATAGCAATATTATTTTTCGCTGTAAGATGTTGTGTAAAAGGATGCCAGACAGATTGCCTATCGCGCTCAGAAAGATTCATAATCTATGGGTAAATCTGTTGATGAATTAAGGTCTGAATCTGACGACAAAAGTGGCAATATATTTTTTCTAATCTCTTCAGCTTGCTTAATAATAAAGCCCTTAGAGATAATATCTGCCTTTGGAATTCTTCCCAATAGCTTCAAACCGGTATATTTTAAAATAAAGACTTCCGAGTCAGGATTAGCATCTCCGTTGAAAATTATTCCTACAATCGGAATATTTTTTTGCTTAAGATACTCTACAGATAACAAGGCATGATTGATACTGCCTAAATAATTTTTAGACACCAAAATGACAGGCAGGTTCAAGTGTTTTATTAAATCTGAAACTAATAAGTGATCTGTTAAAGGAACCATCAGACCACCTGCCCCTTCAACAATAATCGTATTATTATATTTGGGCAACTTAATATGCTGTATCTCTATTTTTTTATACTCCAAATTAGCAGCAAAAAAAGGTGCCATGGGCTGTTGTAAAACATAAGCCTCATGGTGAACATTCAAGCCCTGATTGGTATACTCTTTTATAAAATCTGAATCTGAAAAGTCCAAACCTCCAGACTGAACAGGCTTCCAATAATGTGCCTTTAACGACTCAACTAACACAGCAGAGACCACTGTCTTTCCTATATCTGTTCCGATTCCTGTTACAAAAAAGCCACTCATATAATTATTAATGATACATAGAAATTGCTGTTAAAAGACGATCTATTTCTACAAAGGTATTAAAGCTGTGTAATATAATCCTAAGCCGTTCCTTTCCTTTTGGTACTGTTGGCGATAATATAGCCCTAACATCAAAATGCTGATCCTGGAGGTATTTAGCAAATGATATACATGAAACATTACCAGGAACAATTACTCCGAAGATTGGGCCTGAGCCACAGACTTCATATCGATTCTTTATGAATATACTTTCTTTATTAAAGTGTTCAATTAAATTATTTAATTTAAACACCTGATTGACATTATTTTTTAATACAGAATAAGTGTGTCTAATGCGCAATAGATTACTGGTTTCTAAAGCTGTAGTATAAATAAAATTCTTAGAGAAATTAATCAAATAATCCCTTAGTATTTTACTACCTACAACAACCGCCCCATGACTGGCAATTGCTTTTCCGAAAGTATAGACCCTTGCAAAACACTTTCCTTCTATACCAGCCGAACTACACAAGCCACTTCCGTATTCCCCAAAAACCCCTGTAGCATGCGCCTCATCCACTATCAATTCCGCACCATTTTTTGTACAGATATCTGATAAACCTTGAAGATCTACACTATCTCCTTCCATAGAAAAAACAGACTCTGTAATTACCCATTTTACCTTATACGTATTTGCCTGAAGCAGTTTAATCTCTAAATCCGATAAATTATTATGCTTAAAAGTTAAAGATTCTGCTCCACTTAATTTAATACCCTGACGAATAGAGGCATGTACCGACTCATCAAATAAAACTATATCACCTGGCCTTATCACTGTTGAAATCAATCCTACATTGGCATCAAATCCTGAATTAAAAAGTAATGCAGATTCTGCATGATGAACACTTGCAAGTAATTCCTCTAAGTTTTCTGCAAGAACAGAATTCCCATTTAGCAATCTTGATCCTGTGGCTGCAGCTTTTTGAGTACCATTCGACTCAATATCATGAGCTACCTGCTGAGCAATAAAAGCAGACTTTGAAAAACCCAGATAATCATTAGAAGAGAAATCAACCTTACCGGAATCCAACGACAACTGACGATATAAGCCATCTTCTTTTCTATGCTGAAGATAGCTCTGTAATCTATTGTTCAGTTCTGTCATTTGTATAACTCCATAAATTGAACTAAACTAATTGTTCAGTTGGTTCCTGCTTAAAAGCCTCACGAGGTGTTAACCCCAACAAATCAAACATTGCCATATCATCCGTAAAACTAGGATTGGGTGTAGTAAGAAGTTTGTCTCCGGCAAAAATAGAATTTGCTCCCGCCATAAAGCATAAAGCCTGTTCTGTAACTGGCATATCTAAACGACCAGCACTAAGCCTTACCATAGTCTTTGGCATAGTGATCCTAACAGTCGCAATCATACGGACCATATCAAACACAGAAACACGTTTCATCTCCTCCAATGGAGTTCCTTCAACCGCAACTAGTGCATTAACAGGAACAGACTCCGGATGTTGAGGAAGCGTGGACAGTGTGTGAATCATGCCTATTCTTGCATCATGACTTTCACCCATACCGATAATGCCACCACTACAAACACTAATACCAGCATTCCTTACATTACCAATAGTATTTAATCTGTCTTTATAAGACCTTGTCGTAATTACTTTATCATAATGCTCTTCAGAAGTATCTAAATTATGATTATAAGCATACAAACCTGCTTCTTTAAGTTTTTGAGCCTGCTCTTCAGTTAACATTCCCATAGTACAACACACCTCCAGCCCTATTTGATTCACACCTTTCACCATATCTAATACCCTATCAAAATCTTTATTATCACGCACCTCTCTCCATGCTGCTCCCATACAAAAACGTGTAGAACCACTATTTTTTGCATCCTGTGCCTTTTCCAAAACTTCTTTAGTATCTAATAACTTATGTGCTTTTAGCCCTGTATTATAACGTGCTGCTTGAGGACAGTATGCGCAATCTTCAGGACATCCTCCCGTCTTCACAGATAAAAGCGTACAAACTTGCACCTCTCCAAATTTATGTGACATTCTATTTACAGTTGCCGCATCATAAATTAATTCCAACAAAGGCTTGTTGTAAATAGATTTAATCTCATCGAAAGTCCAATTATTTTTTAGATCTGCCATCTTTATTTATTTCTTTTATTGTTTCCAATTTTTCAACATTAGAGGTTTTCCTATAAGCTTCCTGAAGTACCTTTTGTTGCTCCTTGAAGTTAGGTATATTTTCTATATTTTTTGGCAGTGTGAGCAAGGGCTTATGCACAGATGTATCACCAGGCTTAATTTTATTCATAGCAGAATCTAACATGGATAAAACCACTTGAAAATCTTTAGGATGAGATTGCAAATAAAAAAAAGTAGTATAAAATTCTAGGCTATCTACCTTATGATGATTCAGTATCTCACTATATAAGGATTTTTTTATCTTAATAGCGGTATCTGGATTAACCACTGCTGTTTTTTCAGCAACATAAGATTCCATAATAAAAATATCCGTTAATACAGCAGACATAATAGTATCCGGTAATAAATTTACAGAATCCTCAAATTTATGCTTAGGAACGCAAGAAGTAATTAATGCAAACCCAAGCACGGACAGCAAAAAAAATAGAGTATATTTATTGTACACAAAGCTCATAAATGGTGTCCATTTCTGCCCTACAAGATATAACAAAATCTGCTAAAGAGAAAAATGCACAATTAATTGCTGTATCAAAGACAAAACCCATTGATACCATTACAACAATCTACAATACCGGACAAAGAGATTTTGGGGAAAATAAAGTCCAGGAATTAGTGAATAAATATGAAATGCTGCCTAAAGATATACAATGGCATATGATTGGTAATCTCCAAAGCAACAAAGTAAAATACATAGCACCATTCATATATTTAATTCACTCTGTTAATACAATAAAACTGGCGAATGAAATCAATAAACAGGCTGAAAAGAACAACAGGGTAATTAATATTCTTTTAGAAATTCATATTGCTGAAGAGAACAGTAAATCAGGTTTTACAAAAAAAGAAATTACAGAGGTTCTAAGCAATAACGCTCTTGGAATGCTGAAGAATATAAGCATCTGTGGACTTATGGGAATGGCAACCTATACAGATAATCAAACTATAATCAGAAATGAATTCAGGGGGCTAAAGCATTTTTTTGAAGAACTAAAAGCAACCTATTTCTATAACCAACCAGAGTTTAGACATATCTCTATGGGAATGAGCGGAGATTATAAGATCGCCTTAGAAGAAGGATCGACAATGATTCGAGTGGGCTCTGCAATCTTTGGCGATCGATAGACAGGGTAGCACTTAAATTTAAAACTTATTTAAAAATGGAATGTGCGATAGACATCGCTTCCACAAATGCCTCTTTATTTAATCCATGATCAACTCCCTTCTCTTCAAAGAAAGCAAGCAGCTGTTCTGTTGGCATATTTCCCGTTAATTCATCTTTTGCCATAGGGCAACCGCCAAAACCATTTATAGCACCATCAAATCTGGTACATCCTGCATTCCACGCAGCTTCCACTTTTTCTCTCCATGACGTTGGAGTAGTATGAAAATGAGCTCCAAAGCCTATAGATGGGAAATCTTCAGATAATAAAGAGAAAACATCTGAAATGAGATCTGGCGTTGCAGCACCAATAGTATCCGAAATAGAGAATTTACTGACCCCTGCCTCCATTAATCTATCCACCCAATGCCCTACTAGTGCAGAATCATAGAAGTCGCCATATGGATTACCGAATGCCATAGAAATATAACATACAAATTCTTTGCCTGAACACTCACATATATTTATAATTTCCTCAACGCGGATCATCGAATCATCCATCGTGCAATTCGTATTACGCAGCTGAAAAGTCTCTGAAATTGAAAAAGGATAACCTACATAAGTTATCTCATCAAATTCACTGGCATCTTCAGCTCCTCTTGAATTTCCTACAATAACAGAAAGTTTTGTAGAAGTCTCCTCTAAATCCAGATACGGAATAATAAATTTGGTGTCGGCCATCTGAGGTATTGATTTCTCAGACACAAAACTGCCACAATCCAAAGTATGGAAACCAACTTTTAAAAGCGCATTTAGATATTCTATTTTCTTAGCAGTAGGAATAAAATCCTTAATCCCCTGCATAGCATCACGTGGACATTCAATAATCTTTACGGAAGACAAACTGATAAATTATAGCTGTGAGTAATAAATATTAGAAATAATAAAAAAACAAAATTAGGAAACAAGTTTAAATAAAAAAAATCCCCGGGGATTCCCGGGGATTTTTAAAAACCATCTATAGATTAATCTTTAATGATTTTATGGTAGAATACTTCATTATCTACTGTGAGTTTAATGATATATATCCCTTTAGAAAGTTTATTCAAAAACAACTCCTCATTTACTGACTTAGTTGTGCCAAATGCTTTTGCATAAAATTCTCTTCCTTCTGGACTAAATATAGCCAACTGAACATTTGAATTAGAATTCAATGAAAGGTTGATAACCAATCTTCCTTCTGTTGGATTTGGATATACTTCAAATGCTTTAATCAGATTAGAAGAATTTTTAATGCCTGTAGCTACTGAAGCTGTAAACGGAGATGAGAGTGTAGATGAACAGCCATTGCTTATCACCTTAACGGTATAGTCGCCTGAACTGGTAATCTTATAGAATGGTACTGCTGTTGTAGCCACCAATGTGCCTGTTTTGTACCACTCATAGCTTGCGCCTACTACTATCGTACTACTGTACAAGGTATCTGTACTCTGTGTGATACTTGGCGTTGATGGTACTGATTTCACAGAAACAAACGTCGTTGAATTTCCAGCACTTGTACATCCCGTAAGCAATCCGCTTACGCCTACCGTTACTGTATCTGTTGGTGTGAAAGTAAGCACACTATTACCCGTGCCACTCGTGCTACCTGATTGTGTCCATGTATAGTTATTCGCTCCACTTGCCGTTAAGCTAATAGCGTTGCCTGCACATACAGATGCTGATACTGGATTTGAAACAACACTTACCGTTGGTGCCGCAGATACCGTCACCGTTGCTGTTGCTGTTTTGGTACAACCTGAAGTTGTTCCCGTTACCGTATACGTTGTTAAAACAACCGGTGTTGCCGTTACCGTTGCTCCTGATCCTGCTACTGATCCTGTCCAGCTGTAGCTACCTGCTCCACTCGCTGTTAACGTAGCTGTTCCTCCTGCACATATCGTAGGTGAGTTCACCGCTACATTTGGTAATGGAGTTACTGTAACTGTTACAGAAGCAGTTCCTGTACAGCTTCCGGTTGTGCCGGTTACCACATATGATGTCGTTGTATCCAATACCGGTGTATTTACCGTTGATGTGGAGCCTAAGCTTGCAGACCAGTTGTATGTTGTCGCTCCGCTTGCTGTCAGGGATGTTGAAGTACCTGCACATATTGCCGCAGGTGGAGTTGATAACACCGTTGGACTTGGATTCACCGTAATTGTAGCCGTAGCTGTACTCGAACATCCACTCGTTGTTCCAGTTACCACATAGGTAGTACCCGTACTTAATGCAGAGGTCGTTGCACTTGGGGAGCCTGTTAAGCCTCCTGACCATGTATACGTTGTTGCACCGGTTCCTGTTAGCGTAGCTGTCTGTCCACTACATACCGTTGGTGAATTAACACCTGTTGTAGGTATCGCTTTTACGCGTACGCTCTTCGTTACCGCTGAACTTGCATTGCCTGATTTGTAAGCCACTAAACTTACCGTGTAGTTACCCACCGTATTAAACACTGGACTTACCGTCGTCGTAGACGTTGAAGTAGATGGCGTTCCACCACCTATCGTCCAGCGTACTGAATCCGGTGAGCCTGCAGTGGCAGTAGATGTATTCGTATACGTTAAACTGCCTCCTACACATACCGTACTGTCACTCGACGTGAAATTAGCCGTAGCCGATGGAGTAAGGTT
>CANHGL010000012.1 GCA_947460245.1 Sphingobacteriales bacterium | reverse complement strand
TTCTTTGGATGTAAGCATTTCTCCAAAACCAACGAAATACTGATAGAATCAGGCGAAACCCCTGTTAATTGGCAGATTTAAAAAAAACTAAACACAAAAAATACTTTTAATGTAAAAATGTTTTTTATATTAGTTATAATCATTTTCAATTAACTATTTATGAGTTCAACTAAATTAATACTTAGTGTATATTTTGTTTGCTTCTTAAGCCTGTCTAAAACCTATGCTCAGCAGGCAGTTCCTGCGGCAGGAGGCGATGCCGTAAGCGCAGATGGATCTGTAGCCTTTTCTGTTGGCCAAGTGGTGTATACTACCAATACAGATGTAGATGGTTCTGTTGCGCAGGGGGTGCAGCAACCATATATTATTTCTATTATTTCTGGATTAAATCAAAATAATATCCAATTAATTTATTCGGTGTACCCAAACCCCACCACTAATTTTTTGGTTCTGAATATTTCTAACTATACGAATCAAAATCTTGTATACACGCTTTTTGATGTTAATGGAAAGGCATTAGCCAATAATAAAATTACTGGAAAAGAAACTAATATACCGATGACTCTATATGCTGCAGCCACTTATATACTAAGGGTTACAGATAATACAAAAGAAATCAAGGCTTTTAAAATTATCAAAAACTAATTCATCTAATTATTATCGCTTAAATAAATCAGACTAAATGAAAAAAACAATTACAAAACTACACTTAATGCTACTGGTTTTAGCGCTACAGCTAATCAGTACTGCTATTTTAGCACAAGCGCCACAGAGGATGAGCTACCAGGCTGTTATTCGCAATGCGGGTAATAATATACTGGCAAATACTACTGTGGGTATGCGCATCAGCATACTACAAGGTTCTCCAACAGGAACGCCCTTGTACGTAGAATTACAAACACCTACCACCAATGCAAATGGATTAGTGAGTTTAGAAATTGGCGGAGGACTCGAAGTTCTCGGACCATTCTCTTCCATCAACTGGGCGAGCGGCGGACCATTTTTTATAAAAACAGAAACTGATGTTGCTGGTGGAACAAGATATACAATTATCGGTTCCACTCAACTTTTGAGTGTACCTTATGCATTGTATGCAGAAACATCTGGTTCTGGTGGCGGAAGCCAAGGACCGACAGGACCAACTGGGCCAACAGGCGCTACAGGAATTGCTGGACCTACAGGACCTAGAGGTGCGACTGGAGCAAACGGAATTACTGGACCTACTGGACCTACTGGACCAGCAGGACCAATAGGCGCTACCGGAATTGCTGGACCTACTGGACCAATTGGTGCGACTGGGGCTAACGGAATTACTGGACCTACTGGGCCAACAGGCGCTACAGGAATTGCTGGACCTACAGGACCAATTGGTACTACAGGAGCTAACGGAATTACTGGACCTACTGGGCCAACTGGACCTACAGGACCTCAGGGTGATCTTGGACCTCAAGGACCTGGCGGTGCTGATGGACCTACAGGACCTCAGGGTGATCTTGGACCTCAAGGACCTAGCGGTGCTGATGGACCTACTGGACCTACTGGACCTACTGGTGCTGATGGAGCTGATGGAGCTACCGGAATTAATGGACCTACTGGACCTACTGGGCCAACGGGACCAATAGGTGCTGATGGAGCTACCGGAATTACTGGACCTACTGGACCTCCTGGGCCAACAGGACCAATAGGTGCGACTGGTGCTGATGGTGCTACAGGAATTACAGGACCTACTGGACCTACAGGTGCTGCAGGAACACCAGCCACACCAAACACTGCTGATAATGGCTTAACAATCACTTCTAATAATATTCAACTTGGAGGTACATTAACAAAAAATACAGATATAAATCTTAATAATTTTAACTTAACCTTAAGTGACAAAGGTAATGTTGGAATTGGAACAACCACGCCAGCAATGAAGTTAGATGTTACTAGTTCATCTACTACTACGTTAGATGCAACTATAAGAGGAACTTCAACAGCTACTACTGGAAGAGTATATGGAGTATTTGGAACAACAGCATCAACTACAGCCAATGCATGTGGAGTAATAGGATACGCTTCTGGAACAACAGGTGCAAACGTGGGAACATGGGGGGAATCAGCATCTGCAACGGGAACAGGCGTTCTTGGCTTAGCAGATCTTACTAATTGTGTAGGTGTAGCTGGATTAGCTGCAGTTGCAGGGGCCAACTCAACAGGAGTTTATGGGCAATCTGCAGGTATAGGTGTTGGTGTATGGGGACATGCTAATGCTACAGCTAATGGTTCTTATGGAGGTTATTTCGATAACAACAATGCAAGTGGATATGCATACATAGGTGCAAGGACTGGAGGCACTAATTACAAGGTAGTTGGTGGAGGAACTGTATCTACTATTGTGAAAGATCTGGATAATAAAGCAGTAACACTTCACTGTGCAGAAGCACCAGAAGTATATTTTGAAGATTTTGGAGAGGCTAAACTAATTAATGGTAAAGCAAAAATAAGTTTAGATCCTGTCTTTGCTAAAAATGTTACAATTAACGAAAAACATCCTTTAAGAGTTTATATTCAATTAGAAGGAGATAGTAAAGGAGTATTTGTCACTAACAAGACTAAGCAATCTTTCGAAGTGGTTGAATTGCAAAATGGCAGAAGCAATATTAATTTCCAATACCATATTGTATGTAACAGAGCAGACGAATACGATGAGAATGGAGTATTAGAATCTAAGTATGAAGACTTAAGATTTGAGGCAGCACCGCCTAAAATGACAAGAAAAAACATATTAGAAGGTAAATAGTCTATTTTCTTTAAAATAAAAAAAGGGAGCCATATGGTTCCCTTTTTTTTGTTTTAAGTACTCACTTATAAAATTATCTATTCTGTAAAAAGTTCTACTACTGGCCTCTTCTAATAATAATTATCTTTGTGGAAATTATCTCTATGTATAAAATATTTGGAATCATAGCCGCTCTCTATGGAATGCTTGCTGTTATATTGGGTGCATTTGGAGCACATGCCTTAAAAGACAAACTAGATATCTACCAACACAGTATCTATGAAAAAGCCGTTAGCTATCAGTTCTACCATATTGCAGCGCTAATTGCTGTAGCACTCTTATCTCCTAAGATAAACTCCAAAACACTAACGCTTTCCGGATGGTTTTTTGCTGTAGGCATACTTTTATTCTCAGGATCGCTTTACCTTTTGGCTACAAAAGATATATTGGGTATCAATGGACTTACCCCTATACTGGGGCCAATTACCCCTTTGGGTGGGCTTTGTCTCATCATCGGCTGGGGACTACTCTTAGTTTCCTTTCGCAAGCTATAATGTGTTATCTTTGCCCCGCATGAAAAAACTCAGCCTATTTCTCCTCAGCTTATACTACTGTATCTCTTTTGCACAAGCTCCTGGAGGTTTTCAGGGTGAACGTCCCGCTATAGGCAAACTATTCGGAACTGTTTTAGACGGTACTACCGGCAAACCCCTCGAGTATTCATCCATAGTCATACGTGGATTAAAAGACAGCACTAAAATATTTGGATCTTTAGTAGATGAGAAAGGTAAATTTGAGATTACTCAGATTCCTTTAGGAAGCTACAAACTTACTATATCCTTTGTAGGGTATAAGGATTTTGTAATTGAAAAGATACTGGTTATCCCTCCCGATAAAATTGAACAAAATTTAGGCACACTCAAGGTACTACAAGATGAAACCTTATTGGAAGAAGTTCAGGTAATTGCAGAAAAAAGTGTGCTGCAGCTTGGTGTAGACAAAAAAGTATTCAACGTAGATAAAAGTGCATTAAGTAGTGGAGGTTCTGCAACAGATGTTCTTAAACAAGTACCCACCGTAGATGTAGACGTTGATGGTAATATCTCCATGCGGGGCTCTGGAAATATTACTGTATTTATCAATGGTAAACCGTCAGGGATTACCGGCGCTAATAAGCAAGCGGTATTAGATGCCATTCCAAGCAGCACTATTGAAAGCGTAGAAATTATCAATAATCCGGGTGCCAAATACGATGCACAAGGAGAAGGTGGAATTATCAATCTCGTATTAAAGAAAAATATCAAAAAAGGATTCAACGGAAATATTTCTTTAGGCTACGGAACATTCTACAAAAACAATGCCGGCGTATCCATCAATTACAAGAAGAACAAAATTAACCTATCCACTAATTACGGGTTCCGGTTTAATGAGAATACTTCCTGGAACGATAATAACAGAAAAAATTTTACCGACTCCACTTTATTCTATTTGCGCACGCATGAAGACAGCAGGCGGAATAATATCTCCAATACACTTTCCGAAAATCTGGATATTAATATCAATGATAAAAATACTTTATCGTTAAACAGCCTTGTTGGATATAACTATAATATCATTGATGAAACTAACTATTTTGATTTCACAGATTCCCTGGATATCTTATACAATGCCTCCAAAAGAAAAAATGAAGAGATTCGTAAAAACCTAAATGCAGATGCAGGTATTGTCTATAGAACTATTTTTAAATCGAATACAAACGACCTCAATCTTAGCGCTAATTATTCTTATTTAAATTCCAACTCCACACCGAAATACAAAGAACAGCAACTCAGCATTATTGATCGTTCAGATTTATCTGTTGCTCCGGCTTTATCTACTAATAATTCCACTACCATAAATCATTTAGCTACTTTTCAGGCAGATTATGTTCAACCCTTTGAAAAAATAAAAGGTAAATTGGAAGTAGGCGGAAAAATATCTTACCGATACCTTTCAAATGACTTCTACGCAGATTCTACTAATCGCTCAAATGGGGATGTTATTCTAAACACAGCACTTATCAATACATTCATCTATAATGAAGAAGTAAATGCGGTCTATAGTATTTATGGGGGAAGTTTTAAGAAATTTAGCTACAAGGGAGGTATTCGCATGGAGCAATCTAACATCAAAGGCATACAGGAAGTAGGTAACCAAACCAACTCTCAACATTATATTGACTTTTTTCCATCTGTATTCTTGTCTCAAAAATTACCGAAGAACCATGAGCTGCAATTGGCTTACCGAAGAAGTATAAACCGCCCGGACAACCAACAATTAAATCCTTTTGGAGATTATTCTAATCCATACAACATACGAAGAGGTAATCCTGCTTTAAAACCCGCTTATACAGATGCGGTGGAACTTACCTATTTAAAGTCGTTTGAAAAAGGATATTTTATCAGTGCAACAGGCTACTTTAGATATACCAGCAACTTCTTTACACGATTTGTAAATGTTGACTCTAATGGATTTGCTACTGTAACCTTTGGAAATCTTGCCAATGCCCAAAACATAGGCGTTGAACTCATCACCAGAGCCAGTTTTACCAAATGGTGGAATGTACTTCTTAATGTAAATCTTTTTAACAACAGGGTAATGGGTAGTATTCCTAATGGGGAAATTGATGCTAATTCGAACTCCTTCCAATGGAACCTAAGATTTACGAGCAATATGAGCGTATGGAAAACGGCAAGTATACAGTTTTCTCTCAATTACAGAAGTAAAATCAATTATCTGCAGGGCTATATTAAACCCAATTTAGTAGCCAGTATAGGATTTAAGAAAGACTTTCTAAAAAACAACAGGGCCAGTATCGCAATTAATATTCAGGATTTATTTCATACGCAACGCTTCGAAATTGAATCATCCGGTCAAAATTTTAAAACATCTGTTTCAAGGATATCACAATCTACAGTAGCCAATATTACATTTACTTACAAGTTTGGACGCAGCGAAGAAAAGAGCACACCTAAGAAACGATCGAATACGGAAGATATGGGTGGCGGCGGAATGGACGGCGGTTTCTAAATAAATAAATTCAGGATGAGGATAAATCAAAGCTTATCTTTTTCAACCTGCAGAATGGCATACTCACCTTTTTCAATTCTTGAAAAGTTCTTACTTCCGTTTACACTTTCTACCTGGTAATCATTGGGTATCTTTATGAACAGGGTAACGGAATTCAAAATTCCATCTGTCCAATCCAGCTCAATTTGATTATTACTGAGGTACAATTGCTCTACTTCTGCACCGGCAAAGAAATGCCCTTTACTCCCTGCAATACTGAATGGTGTATGCCCAATATTTAGATAACATTTAGAGGAATGCTTGGGGATTTCAATAACCTTATCGCCATTTATTAAATTTTGAGCAGTATTATCAAAATACAGATTCTTTGGTAATCGATACATCTTTGATGTATCCGAGACGTTTATCAAGGCGAGGTAATTTTTATTCTTTACTCTAAAGTCTATCGTATAGAATTCCCGATCATACCCTACCCTCACATCATCTACTTGCATCAAAGGAAAAATAGACTTATAGATTTGTAAAGTATGCTCGTCGTACTCTTCAATATTGTCAGAGGTAAAGAGTAGGTGACCAAATAACAGATTGGCCAATAGAAGGGAATATTGCTCTTCGGTAGTAAGTTTATTTTTATTTTTTCTCAGCAAAAGCACATCCGGATCATTCCAAAACCACTTACCAGACAATTGCCTACGCGAGATGGTATTATGTATGGCATTCTTAACAGATGGCCGTTCACGTGCATTAATCCATTTCAATAAGCTAAAATCCCAATTAAGATGGATATCCGGTCCAATCCTGCAATAATCTGTAGTACCAACTGCGGCGCACAACGGCACACCACAACCCAGTATAATTTTATCCCCTGCACATGTTCTTAAAAACTGCATAGCATCGTGCATGATCTCTCCTCTTGACTTACCGTTTCTCGGAACCAAAGCAGTACCATACAAAAAATCAAGCTTAACCATATCCAGTTTCCAATCATTAAACACGGTATCAAAAACCTTTTTGATGTAGGCTTGCACTTCCTGATTGTAAATATCTAATGCATAGAACCAATAACTCCACATCGGATTAAATCCAATCTTCAAAAAAGCACCCGACTTATCCTTCAGAATCCAATCTGGTTTTTCATTGACAATAAAAGAATCATGCTCACAAGTAAGTGGCGCAAGCCACAAGCCTGCTTTTATATCCTGAGCATGTATTTTCTCTACTATACCTTTTACGCCATTAGGAAAACGATCATTAAAATTCAACCAGTCTCCAACAGCTTTTTGAAAACCATCATCAATTTGAAAGATTTCTATAGGGACCTTATGCTTAGAGAATGCCTTTAAATTATCTTCAATAATCTTCTCGTTAATCTGGTTATAGTGGTAGTACCAACTCGTCCAACCCATAGCAGGCTGTACCTTTAAAGTAGATAATTGTTGTAACTCAAAATAATTATGAAAACACTTATCTTCTTCTGACTGGGCAACAAAAATATCCAATAATAAAAATGGATGTTCTATATGCTTACCCTTACATTCTTTTGATAGCAAAAGCTGATGTTCATTGGCATGATGTTCAAAGAAAGTATATCCTTCTGTATCATTTAAACTTCCTAAGAAAAATATTTTCCTTTTAGGAAGTTTGATATAGGTGTACGTCCAACTATGTGCAACACCTTCCTTATTCTTATAATCATAAAATAAGCCATCGCCATATGCTTGTGCAATTTTTTTAATATACCTCTTCTGGCCGGCCAGCCTTTCTTCTTTTGGAAAAATTTTTGTTTCTGTCCATGATTGAAACCCATTACAAAAAACCCCTCTTGATTCTTTATAATCAAAAGCAGAAACTATATAGAAATTATCGAGTGTAAGCTGTTTTTTGGGAGACAGTTTAACCTGATATCGCTTATCTGCGCCTATCTCATCCATGGTAAAATCTAAAGACAAGTCATTATTCTCAAAGGATGAAAAATCAGCAGAAGATACAGACCGTAAAACCTGATCTACTGAATAGTGCAGAAAAAATTGCTTGAATTGCATAAATGTAAATATTTACTGCGCTTTTGCTGATTTTAGAGAGAGATGTTTCAAAAATTGATAACTTGCGTACAAATTTATCAAAATGTCTGTGAAAAACATCACTGTTATTGGATCCGGTACTATGGGAAATGGTATTGCTCACGTATGCGCTCAGCATGGTTACTCTGTATCATTGGTTGATATTGCACAAATTGCTTTAGACAAAGCGGTTCTAACGATAACCAAAAACTTAGACCGACAAGTACAGCGAAATGCGATAACGGAAGCCGTTAAAATTCAAACCTTAGGGAATATAAAGACATTTACCTCTGTAAGAGATTGCGCCCCCACTGCAGATCTGGTAATTGAAGCAGCATCGGAGAATTTCAACATAAAAGAAAAGATATTTAGAGAACTGGATGAAATTTGTGCTCCCCATTGCATTTTAGCGAGTAATACCTCCTCTATTTCCATAACTAGGATTGCTGCCGCAACCAAACGAGCAGATAAAGTTATTGGAATGCATTTCATGAATCCGGTTCCGGTGATGAAATTGATAGAAGTAATCAGAGGATATGCCACCAGTGACACTACTACACAAATAGTATTTGAAGTATCTAAGGCGCTCACTAAAATTCCGGTAGAGGTAAACGATTACCCCGGCTTTGTGGCCAATAGGATTCTAATGCCTATGATTAACGAATCTATTTATTCCTTATATGAAGGAGTGGCGGGAGTAGAAGAAATAGATACGGTAATGAAACTGGGTATGGCACACCCAATGGGACCCTTACAGCTTGCAGACTTTATCGGCCTTGATGTTTGCCTGGCCATACTAAAAGTGCTGCATGAGGGCTTTGGAAATCCAAAATATGCGCCTTGTCCATTGCTCGTAAATATGGTTACTGCAGGTTATTTAGGCGTAAAAAGCGGAGAAGGCTTTTATAAACACGAGGCAGGCAGTAAAGAACTCATTGTAAGTACCATGTTTTTAAAAAAATAAGTATCTTAGCTCAACGTAAATAATAACTTTAAAAACCAAAAAATGAAAAAATTATTCTTTTTATGCTCCTCAGTGGTGTTGCTTTTTTCTGCATGCCAGAAGAGTTCTGTATTAAATACAGAAAATAATACTTCTGCTTTAACTAAAAGAAGTTGTAGCTCTATGGAAGTATTGGAAGCTCAAATGAAAGCAGATCCAACATTAGAATTCAGAATGCAACAGTATGAAGCTGCTGTTCAAAAGAACATTGCGCAAATTGCTGATGCACGTCTTGTAAATGGTGTTATTGAAATTCCTGTAGTAGTAAACGTATTATATCGTACAACTGCAGAAAATGTTTCTTTAACTCAAATTCAATCTCAAATTGATGTTTTAAACGAAGATTTAAATGCTACCAATGCTGATTACAGCTTGGTGCCTTCTACTTTCTCTGGTGTAAAGGCCAGCATAGGTATAAGATTTGTTCTGGATGCTGTTGTTCGTAAGTCTACAACTAAAACTTCATGGAGTACCAATGACGATGTAAAGAAAACCAGCAAGGGTGGACTTGATCCAACATTACCTACCACTAAACTTAATTTATGGGTTTGTACATTAGGAAATGGAATCTTAGGATATGCACAATTCCCTGGTGGTTCTTCTACAACAGATGGTGTGGTGATTCTAAACACAGCATTTGGTCGTTCGGGTACCGTTAAGGCCCCTTATAACAAGGGTAGAACAGCAACACATGAAGTTGGCCACTGGTTAAACTTACGCCATATCTGGGGTGATGCTACTTGTGGAAGCGACTTAGTATCAGATACTCCAACTCATAATACTGCTAACTATGGCTGTCCTACAGCAGGACACAAGTCAACTTGCACCGGAACGCCTATAGAAATGACTATGAACTATATGGATTATACAGATGATGCTTGTATGTACATGTTTAGTGCAGGACAAAAATCGAGAGTATTGGCAACCTTTGCTACGGGAGGACCACGCAACAGCTTTGCTAAATAAAAATTAAATTAACTATTTAAAAAAGGACCGCAATAGCGGTCCTTTTTTTATTTAAAGTGTGCTGCTAGAAGATTTAATACATCCTCTTTGAGCGTTGCATTAGTTGCTACTATTTCTCTGCCATAGAGCCAATGCTCCCCTCCTTTAAAGTCGGATACAAATCCGCCGGCTTCCTTTACAATTAAGGCACCCGCAGCTACATCCCAAGGCGAAAGTGAGTATTCAAAATACATATCAAACCGTCCACAAGCCGTGTAACATAGATCTACAGCTGCAGACCCCATGCGTCTTATCCCGCGGGTGGAAGTCATCAATACTTTTAATACTTCTAGGTAGTTTTCCAATCGGTCATAATCATAATAAGGAAACCCTGTTGCCACCAAACTGTCAGATAACTGAGGCGTATGGGAGACACTGATTTTTTTACCATTCAAATAAGCTCCCTTATTTTTAGTGGCATAAAAACATTCATTCCTATTTAGTTCCTTTACTACGCCTAAGACAATCTCTCCTTTGTATTTTAAGCCTACAGAAATAGCAAAAACAGGAACCTGGTGAATAAAATTAGTAGTTCCATCCAGAGGGTCTATAATCCACTGCCAATCTCCTTCTGATACGGCTACCGTATCTTCTTCTGTATGAAAAGCAGCTTCAGGAATAATAGACTTTAAAGCATTAACTAATAGTTCTTCTGATGTTTTATCTACATAGGTAACCAGGCTATTCAGAGCCTTTGTTTTTACATCATTATGGTGGAGCTTTCCGATTTCACTAAGAATGAAATCACTTACTTCATTTACAGCTACAATAACCTGTTCTTGTATAGGAACTAAATCCAACATAATATATTTTAATTAGTCGTTCTTCCCTTCTATCACTACTACAAATTCTCCTTTCGGCTCTTTGGATTGAAAGTGTATAAGTGCATCTGAAACTGAACCTCGGAAAGTTTCTTCAAATTTCTTAGTTAGCTCTCTGCTGACAGACACCCTTCTTCCTTCACCAAAGTATTCCTTACATTCATTCAGCAACTTCAGAACACGATAGGGAGATTCATATAATATAATAGTTCGCATTTCCTCTTTTAATGCCAATAAACGCTTTTGTCTACCCTTCTGATGTGGGAGAAATCCTTCAAAGATAAAGCGATCTGTAGGAAAACCCGAATTTACTATAGCAGGAATCAAAGCCGTAGCCCCTGGCAGACATTCTATTTCGATATCATTTCTAAGACATTCACGGATCAATAAAAACCCCGGATCTGAAATACCAGGTGTTCCGGCATCTGAGATAACAGCCACCACAACACCTCCTTTAATTTTCTGAACAATGTGCTCCACGGTTTTATGCTCATTATCCTTATGATAGGATTGCATAGGCGTCTCTATAGAAAACTGCTGACAAAGATATTTGCTATTACGGGTATCTTCAGCCAGAATAAGATCTGCATTCTTCAGAACTTCAATTGCTCGGAAGGTAATATCCTGTAAATTACCGATAGGGGTAGGAACCAAGTATAACTTCATACTAAAAATATCAAATAGCAAAAATATACATTTAAAACTACTCTATCACTTTTATCAGTAAATCATCAAGATATGTAATAAGGTGATGGGGCTTGTATTTTCTCCAGTTAATATCCATATAACGTTCACTCATATTTATATAGTAGTGGATATTCCCTTGTTGCATTTCCTCTAAGATATGTTCTCGAAAATTAATCGCAATAATCCATCCATCCTTATCTTGTATATCTTCATACCACTCCTCGTAATACTCATTACCAGATGCAAAAAACTCCAGGATATTCTCTCCAATTAAAGCAAATTTCGTAATTCCGTTCAATAATAACACATCTATGATATCACGCTTCAGAAACATAATATCATTTTGAAGGCAATCATTCCACTCCCCCAAAAATTCAATAACAGCCGATCCACTTTTATAGTCTACATACAAGAGCTTAATATAAAGCGTATCAGAACCAATATTATCCCACTGTGGATGAATGTAATAATTGTAAATTTTATCGGAAAATTCGAATTCACTATAGGTTCGTTCAAAAAAAGGTGATTTTTCGTCAGCTTCAGCGGTATAAAAATCGCGCCATTTCCAATATGGTTCTATAGTATGCAACTTAAAAAATCAACATTATTAAATAAGAGACAAACTATACAAACTTATCTCTTTTCTGAATAAAATAATCAGCAATCTCATCTATAGGATTTTTTACAAACCTACCTAAATTACATTCAAAATCTTCTGCAACAGAAGTGAGCTCTTCCTTAAAAGTATTAGCAATTGAACCAACGAATCCTATAGGATATTCCTGATAATTTTCAAAGCAAGAAATATGAAAGTCGAAAAACTCTGTAAACCCCTGTCTTAATATCACCTGAGCATAATCCGTATTTCTAAATTTAGATAATACAGGCGCAAAGCTTGCAAGATACCTGTTGGGAGAAGCTTCTTTATATACTGAATGAAAAATTTTATTCTTTTCCAGCTGGTATGCTTCTATTAAATGGTGCTCTATTTCTTCAGGGAGTAAATGGTATAAAAAATCACGAAGAATTATTTTTCCAAAATAAGCACCGCTGGCTTCGTCTCCCAAGATGTAACCAATACCAGCATAAGATTCAATCATATCCTGGCCATCGTAAAAAACAGAATTAGAGCCTGTACCCATTATACAAGCAATTCCTGGCTCATCTCCACAAATGGCATAAGCCGCTGCTTTCAAATCGTGATCTATTATTATTGAACTTTTTTTAAAAACAGAGCTGAGTGCGGCCTCTACTAGTTTGTTTCGCTCTAAGCTTGAACAACCTGCGCCAAAGAATTTAATCTCCGTTATGGCATCTGCATTTAAGGTTAAAGCTTTATTAGCTTCAACAATTTGTATAATTTGCGCTTCATGATGCAGAATAGGATTAATACCTAAAGTTTCAAAATACTTTTTTGAAGCTGTTACATCATCATACAACAACCAGCTTGTTTTGGTAGAGCCACTATCTGCAAATAATATCATAAAGGCAAACCTACATAAAATTCAGATAAATACCGCATCGATTCAGCCTGAAAAACACAAGAATATTAAGGCTATAATTCATCATTGACACAGCAATGATTTTTTACTACATTGTGCTTAAATATAAATTATGCAGAAGAAAGCTTTATTAATCGGCGCTACAGGGCTAACAGGAGAATTTGTACTTAAGCAATTATTGGAGGACGCAGACTTTTCTGAAATAACTGTACTTACCAGAAAATCATTAAACTATACCCATCCTAAGCTAAAAGAAGTTATAGTGAATTTTGACAGTTTACATACCTATAATGATATCATAAAGGGAGATACCGTTTTTTGTTGTTTAGGTACAACTATTAAAAAAGCAGGCTCACAAGAAGCATTTAAGAAAGTAGATTTTGAATACCCATTGGAAGTAGCAAAAATAGCCAAACTAAATGGTGCGACTTCATATATACTTATTACCGCAACAGGAGCATCCAAAGACTCAATGATTTTCTATAGTAGAACTAAAGGAGAAGTGGAAGCAGCCATTCAGGCCTTACATTTTGACGCCCTTCATGTTTTAAGACCTGCTTTGATAATAGGCGATAGAAAAGAGAGCAGAATTGGTGAAGGAATTGCCAGAGCTACGGCTCCATTAATAGATGCATTGATGATTGGGCCATTTGCAAAATACAAATCTATAAAGGCAGAGCAAATTGCTAAAGCGATGGTATACTATTCCAAATTAAATACCAAAGGGGTATTCATACATGAAAATGATGAACTTAGGAAAATATAAAAAATCGACTAGGAAACAGTTTTTTCTGTAACCTGCTGTATAGAAGTTTTTATAATATCTACGGCTTCTGTAATTTGTGCCTCATTGATAATCAAAGGTGGTGCAAAACGAATTATATTACCATGTGTAGGTTTAGCCAGCAAACCATTATCACGCATCTTCAAACAGATATTCCACGCCAATTCTCCGGGATTATTCCATGTGTGTTCTTCAGTACCTGATGTTTTAATAACGAGTGCATTCAACAATCCTCTACCCCTCACTAAATCTACTATAGGCAAATTCATATTCACTAATTCTCGACGAAATACCTCTCCCATCTTTTCAGCATTCTCTGCCAACTTCTCTTCAACAACTACCTGTAAGCTCGCCATTGCTACCCTACACGCTAAAGGGTTGCCACCAAAGGTAGACCCATGTTCTCCGGGCTTAATACAAAGCATTATATCATCATTTGCTAAAACAGCACTTACCGGCATGGTACCGCCACTGAGTGCCTTTCCTAAAACTAAAATATCCGGTTTTACCTGCTCACGATCACAGGCCATCATTGTACCTGTTCGAGCTATTCCTGTTTGAACTTCATCTGCAATAAATAAAACATTATATTTAGTACAAAGCTCCCTGATACTTCTTAAATATCCTTCATCCGGAACTACTACACCAGCTTCGCCTTGAATAGGCTCTACCATAAATCCTGCAACATTCTTATCTTGCAATAACTGCTCTAAAGCAACTAAATTATTATATGGAACTTTAACTATACCAGGTAAATAAGGACCAAAACCACTATATGATGAAGGGTCGCTCGAAGAAGATATTGCCGCCATAGATCGTCCCCAGAAATTATTTTCTGCTACTATAATAACTGCATTATTCTTTTCAATTCCTTTAACGTCATAGCCCCATCTTCGTGCTAATTTGAATGCAGTCTCCCCACCTTCTACGCCCGTATTCATAGGTAAAACTTTATCATAACCCAATAAGGTGGTGATGTACTCCATATAAACACCTAGAAGGTTATTATGAAATGCCCTTGAAGTAAGCGTAAGTATTTCGGCCTGCTCTTGCATGGCCTTTACTATCTTAGGATGACAGTGCCCCTGATTAACAGCCGAATAAGAAGACAAGAAGTCTAAATATTGCTTTCCTTCAACATCCCAAACATGTACCCCCTTTCCTCTTTCTAATACCACTGGCAGTGGATGATAATTATGTGCACCATATTTATCCTCCAACATTATTAATTCTTTTGATGATAGTCGACTCATTTTTTAGCTATTTTTACAGGGCGAAGATACGACTAAAAGGTTATATTAGTTGTTATAGCAACTAAATCTTATACGACAAATCTTATAAATATTTAGAAATCAATGCATTTAATAGAATGAAGTGAAACATAGAAATAAAATAAATACATACAAAAGCAATCAATATCATGAAACTTAAATACCAACTATCCTTTTCTGAGCCGCATACACACTATGTGGAAGTCGAAATGCATATAAGTGATATAAAATCGGATGTCTTAAATCTTAAAATGGCAGTATGGACACCGGGCAGTTATCTAATACGTGAGTATCAAAAAAATATCGACTATGTAAGCTGTACTATCGATGGGCAAAGCAAACGCATATCTAAAACAGATAAAAATACCTGGACAATAGATACCGAAGGAAAGAAAAATATAGTAGTCTATTATAAAGTATATTCTTATGAATATACTGTGCGTACGAACTTTATTGATGAGAGCCATGCACTATTAAATGGCGCTCCTACTTTTCTATATATTGATGGCTTTGAAAATCTACCTTGTGAGATAGATATTCACCCTTTTCACGAATGGCTGAATATTTCAACTTCATTGCCTTACAAAGACAGCAACAAATGGATACGTATTGCCAAAAATTTAGATGAGCTTATTGATTCTCCGTTTGAGATAGGCAACCATACTTCTCATTTTTTTGAAGTATCTGGTATTCCCCATGAAATTGCATTGTATGGTAAAAGCAATTGCGATATTAAAAAACTAATAGATGACTTACAACTCATCATCCGAGAAGAAATAACTATTTTTGGATCACATCCCTGTGAAAACTATGTATTTGTCATACACAATACAGAAAACATATTCGGTGGATTAGAACACCTTCACTCCTCTGTGAACTTTGTTGACCGGTGGAGTTACAACACAAGTCACTACCAAAAGGTAATCAGTTTGCTCGCTCACGAATATTTCCACCTATGGAATGTGAAAAGAATCCGACCTGAATCACTTGGACCATTTAATTACAGTCAGGAAAATTTTACCACACTTCTTTGGTTTTTTGAGGGCATCACAAGCTATTATGATGATTACATCTGTTACCGTTCCGGTGTGACCAGCAAGGCAGATTATATTTCCATTATAGAAAAGAATCTCAATGAGGTGTTAAATACTGCGGGCATAGACACCCAAACACTGAGCGAATCTAGCTTTGATGCGTGGCTAAAATATTATAGAAGAAATGAAAACTCCAATAATACGCAAGTTAGCTATTACACAAAAGGTGCTGTAATTGGATTAATCCTTGATTTTTTAATCCTCGATTCAACTAATGGAGAGCAATCCTTAGATGATGTTATGAAAGCACTTTATCAGAAGTTCCTTTCAGACCCAAACAAAGGTGTAAATGAAAAAGATATATTAGCTATTCTAAACAAAGTTACCAACTCTGATTTTTCTGTAGAACTTCATACATTAATCCATACTACAGGATTAGAAAAGATAGATAGCTATTTTGAATTAGCAGGAATTAAATTAAAAGACAATACACCAAAAAGCTCAGTTTTTTTAGGCCTTAATACACAATTTCAGGAAGGGAAATTAATCATCACAGAACTAAATAAAAATTATGGTGCATATAATGGCAAACTGAATGTCAAAGACGAGATTATTAGTATCGATGGCTTTCGCGCCGGCAAAGATTATTTAAAATTGTTTGAATATAAAAAGCCCGATGAAAAAATAATTATTCTTATATCAAGAGAAGGAATAATAAAACAAGTAGAAGTTACGTTGTCTAGAGATAATAGAAAAAATTACACACTACAGATAACAGAGCCTATTAGTAAAAAACAAGCAGCAATTCAAAAAAGATGGTTATTTGAATAATTATTTTCATATTTGTGATATTGAAGGACTTTTTAAACCAAGATTATGAAAAGTAAAATACTCTTTCTAATTATTTGTTTATTCATTATGAGCGAGGCAAATCTATCTCATGCTTATCCTAAAGGCTATAAAAAATGTCCGAAAAAAATAATCCTCCCAGGACATGAAAAACCAATTAGACATAACAAGGCAAGAAGAATGAAAAACGGGTATTTTTAAAATCTATCAACAATACTCCAACCAGTTTTTTAGCATTTTAGATCCTTCAGGAGTCATTATACTTTCCGGATGAAATTGTATACCCCTAATATTATATTTAAGATGTTTAATAGCCATTACCACTCCATTATCATCTACAGCTGTAACCAATAATGGATCTGTTACATTTCTTAATGCCCACGAATGATAGCGTCCACTTTGAAATTCTGAATTCAGACCTCTAAAAATAACATCCTCAGCTATTATCGTTGTATTCTTCATTTTTCCATGTACAACATTTCCCATGTTATACAACTCTGAACCAAAAACCTGACCAATTGCCTGGCAGCCCAAACAAATACCCATAATAGGTTTTATTGCTGCATATTTTTTAATGATTGGAATAAGAAGTCCCGCTTCTTCTGGCAGACCAGGCCCAGGTGAAAGTATAATCTTATCATAGCTATTGACATCCTCTACAGATAACTTATCGTTTTTAAAAACGGTACATGAAGCACCCAACCCCTCCAGACAATGAACAAGATTATAGGTGAATGAATCATAACTATCTACCACTAAAACAGAAACCCCAAGATGCATACTGTTATATAATTTCTAACTCCATAAAAATAGACAATATTTACTCCTGAATACACCATTAAACCTATTACACTTAAATAAGTTAGCTCAACATCATTATATTTTATTATGAAATAGCTTTACATTTACTCTTCTAATTAAGCACCATGAAAAAAAGCACCTTTCTGTTTATAGTTCTTTTAATCGTTATTGGAAAATCTTCACTAAAAGCACAGGAAACAACAAATACTGAATTTGACACCTATAAGAAAGGATTTTTAGATAAATACTGGAAGCTATACCCTAATTGGGCTACGTTAATTGGCTATCATAAGTATGACAGTATTCTTACTATTCCTGATTCTGCTCAGAGAGAAAAAGAATTAAAGTTTATTGACAAAGAACTCAAATCCCTTAAAGCATTTAACTATCAAAATCTATCTAATCTTAATAAAATTGATTTTAAACTCATTGAAACTCAACTTCAACAACGCCAATGGGAAATCAATGAATTAAAAGCATATGAATGGAATCCTTCCATTTATAATGTAGGTGAGATATTTGGCTATATCCTGTCTGAAAATTACGAGCCACTAGATAAGCGAATTAAAAATATCTCCAAACTGCTTGATCATGTAAATGAATACTACGATTCAGCAAGAAGCACTATTAAAAATCCATCTCCCGAACATCTGCAATTAGCAATAGAACAGAATCAGGGGTCACTTTCCATATTTGAAAAAGACCTAACAGATTCTATTGGACAATTAAAAATAGATGTTAAAGAAAAAATGAATCTATTTAAAAAAGCTAGAAAGGCAGCGAATATTATTTACTCCTATATCAGCTTCTTAAAAGACTTAAAGCCAGAAAACCCAAGGAGTTTCAGATTGGGTAAAGAGCTATACGAGAAGAAATTCTTTTTTGAAATTCAAAGTCATTTCAGCTCCGACCAAATTTATGATGCCGCATTGGAGCGAAAAGAATATCTACATCACGAGATGGAAAAAATCTCTAAAGAACTTTGGCCTAAATACTTTGACAAACAACCAATGCCGGAAAATCGCTTAGTATTAATAAAGAAAGTTATTGATACCATTTCTATACAACATGTAAAAACAGAAGATTTTCGCCCATACATAGAGCAGCAACTTCCCGAGTTAGCTAAATTTGTTAAAGAAAAAAATATTTTATATCTGGATCCAAGCAAACCACTTAAAGTTCGACAAGAGCCAGGCTATATGGCTGGAGTTGCCGGAGCCTCTATGAGTGCGCCTGGTCCCTATGAAAAAAATGGAACAGCCTATTATAATGTAGGAACATTAGATGGATGGAATACAGAAAAGGCAGAAAGCTACCTTCGGGAATACAATAAATACACACTACAAATATTAAATATCCATGAGGCTATTCCTGGGCATTACGCGCAACTTGTTTACAGCAATCAGTCGCCGAGCTTAATTAAGTCCGTTTTTCAAAACAGCACCATGATAGAAGGATGGGCAGTATATAGTGAGTTGATGATGTTAGAAAATGGCTATGGTAATGATGATCCTGAAATGTGGCTGTTTTACTATAAATGGAACTTAAGAAGTACCTGTAATACGATTTTAGATATTAGCGTACACACCAGAAATATGTCCGAAGAACAAGCTATGGATTTATTAATCAATCAGGCTTTCCAACAAAAAACAGAAGCAGAGGGAAAGTGGCACAGAGTTCAGGTTACCAACGTTCAGTTATGCTGCTATTTTACTGGGTTTAAAGAAATCTTAGACTTAAGAGAAGAATATAAACAGCTAAAAGGCCCTGCTTACAACCTGAAATCATTCAATGAAAAATTTCTAAGTTATGGAAGTGCGCCGGTTAAGTATATTCATGACCTTTTACTTCTCAGAGACGAGCAATAAGCAAGTTGAGCATATAAAAGTATCAATATTATTTTCTATTTTCAGTTTGCAAAAACTGAACTATGAACTTACGCTTATTAACCATCTGCCTGCTTATAACAATAGTATCTTGTAAAAAAGAAAATAACTCAAGTACTGCTCCTATCCCGGATCAAACAGAGATTAATCTTCTTAAAATTAATCAACTTCAGATTCTTGGCAGCCACAACAGCTACCATAAACATATGAGCACTGCGCTCTTTGATGCTTTAACCTCCATAAATTTTATCTTACCCGCGGAATATAAAGTTGAAGAACTAGACTACAGCCATGAACCGCTAAGCGTACAGTTAAATACCTATGGTATCCGAAACTTTGAAATTGATATTTATGCAGATCCGCAGGGTGGAAGATATTACAACAGACAAGGCAATACATTCTTAAGCCAGCCAGCAGCCTCCGGAATTGATAAATTAAACGAGCCAGGCTTTAAGGTTTTACATATTCCTGATATAGATTTTGAAACGCATTACTATACTTTTAAAGATAATCTTCAGGCCTTAAAAGATTGGTCTGATGCGCACCCCAATCATTTACCTATCTTCTTACACATTGAAGCAAAGGAAAAATCTATAGGAGATGTAGTTGGATCATTGGGATTTATCACAGCACTTCCATTCACACCAAGTTTATGCGACGATATAGATTCAGAAATAAAAAGTGTGTTTGGGGCGAATTTAGATAAAGTAATTACGCCAGACAAAGTCAGAGATACCTTCCCGAGCTTAGAACAAGCAGTTTTAGCCGATAACTGGCCAACTATTGGTGAAAGCAGAGGTAAATTTATTTTTGTCATGGAAGGAGGCGCAACAGATGATTACCTTTTAGGACACCCATACTTACAAGGAAGAGTCATGTTTTTATATGGAGATACTACCGGTAATCCAGAAAGTGCTATTTTAATTTACAACAACTCTATAGCAGATGAGGCGAAGATTAAGTCTGCAGTAGAGAAAGGATATATAATCCGTACGAGAGCGGATGGCCCTAATAGAGAAAACAAAACAGGAAACTATGATAAACAAAATGCTGCATTCAGAAGTGGAGCTCAAATAGTTACTACGGATTATTACAGACCTGACCCACGATACCAAACAGATCCAGCTAATTTCAAAAATTATAGCTGTAGATTTCCTAATGGTGCATTAGCAAAAATTAATCCTGTAAGCGCACCCGATAAGCAAAATGCAGGGATTATTGCGGAGTAATTTCTAATGGGCAATTATAATTTTTGATACATACTGCTTTTCTCCACTACTTATTGTTAAGAGGTAGACCCCATCTGTTAAGCTCTCTTGTTGTAACAATAGCTGTTCTTTTCCTGTAACAGTAGCTGTATAAGCTACCTTACCCAAGACATCAGAGAACTGAATAGTTGTTCTACAGAATTGCAACTCTTCCGGAATCCGTATCGTAATACTTCCATTTGATGGGTTAGGATAACACTTTATTGACTTAATCTCATTAGATCTCACCAAAGTGGGAGAAGAAGCATTAAGTATTTTATAGAGAAAATCCGTAGTTTTCTGAAGAATAAATACCCGGGTAGCTGAATCACTTTCTGCATCAACAGGGTGCCCCACTTTATTAATTGGGTAGTATTCATAATTCATCCCTAATAATCTTGCTTTCTGTGTTAAACTATTAGAACCATAGAAGTAACCTAAGTGGCAGAATACCGTCTCAAAACATCCAACATCATAGGGAACAACAAAATCCGGTACATTATGAAAGGCCAATAATCCTATATCTCTATTATTTGATAGATAATTAAAGCTGTCCGTAGCACCACTACAACTCACAACTGCCCTGATTCCAGCAATATCATAACCCGGGTTACCACTGTCTCCATCCAGACCACCCAACTCACTGTATGCCGTTTTAAATCCTTTACTCATTTCTAAGGTGTCATTCAGAAAAACAGCCGTAAGCCCACCAATAGCACCAGCAGATGAACCATATAGAAACATTCTGGTCGTATCTACTCTATACTGGTTAGCATTTAATTGAGCATCTCTCTTCAGGTAGCGAATTGAAGCCTTTATATCCTGCGTAACCCTTGCAATAGCTTTATAAAAGCTAAGCGGCTCGGCAAAATTTAAAAAAGGAGTAATAATCTGTGTTTGCTCTACCCTATATTCTATATTCACTGTAACATAACCCTTTTTGCAAAAAAACTGGGCAGTTTTATTAATTGCTTGATCTGATCTACTACCACCAACAAATGAACCACCATGAACAAAAAAGATAATTGGGCGAAGCGTTATCGTATCATTTTCCGGCTCATAAACATCCATCAACAAAGTAGTTGGTTGGTTCAAATTATCGTAATTGCTTCCATAAACTATATTTGAATGCTTAATGAAATTAAAAACAGAATCCAGGTATCTAACCTGAGAGAATCCCAGAAAAGAAACACAGCAAAAGACAACTATTGATATACTTTTTTTCATTTGATATTTTTTTATAAATCTGAAATTATAACAATTCTAAAGAATTTACTCCTTACTTAGCAGCCATGTTTTAAATACATCAAAATCTGCAGACATTAACACAGACTTCTTTTTGCCTTTCAGGATAGATTGTAAACGATCCGGAATTTTAATAAATGCCTGAATTAAAGGCTCTACTACTTCACCAAATTTTACTGGATGCGCAGTAGACAATACAATTGCATTCACGTATAAGGGATTCAGATCTTGTTCTTCTATAAACTCCTGCATTCCTAAATAACCAACAGCAGTATGCGGACAAAGCACATAGTTATATGACTCAAAGCAATCTTTTATACAATTGGCAGTTTGATCATCATTGAAAGCATAAGCTGATACATTCTCACTTAAACGTTCCAAGCTATCCTCATACATATCCATCAATCGTGCAAAATTACTAGGATTTCCAACATCCATAGCATTAGAGATAGTCCTTACAGAAGCCTTAGGTGCATAGTTTCCGGTTTCACAATAGAGCGTAAATACATCATTCGCATTGTTGGCTGCAATTATTTTTTCAATAGGAAGACCCATTCTTTTTGCGAATAAACCTGCCGTTAGATTTCCAAAGTTACCACTAGGTACAGAGAAATACAGTGGCAAACTTTTATCTTCCAACTGCTTATAAGCGTATATAAAATAGAATGATTGGGGTATTAATCTAGCTATATTTATAGAATTAGCAGACGATAGTTTAAGGCGTTGATTAAGTTCAGCATCTAAAAATGCCTGTTTTACTAAATACTGGCAATCATCGAAAGTACCATCAATTTCAATAGCTGTAATATTTGCACCTAGCGTTGTAAACTGCTGTTCTTGAATATGACTCACCTTACCTTTAGGATAAAGTATAGTAACCTTTATACCCGGTACATTCAGAAAACCCTGCGCAACCGCACTACCCGTATCGCCGGAAGTAGCTACGAGAATATTAACTTCCTTATCATTATTACGAAGAAAATAACCTATCAATTGCCCCATAAAACGGGCACCGAAATCCTTAAACGCCAATGTTGGACCATTGTACAATTCCAACACAGAAAAATCTCCAACCTCTATCAGAGGAGCATCAAAATAATATGCATTGTTTATTATCTTTTTAAGATCTTCAGCGGGGACATCATCACCTATAAGATGTTGGGCTATCTCATAAGCCATCTCCGCGAAAGAATAGGTAGCTAAATTGTCCCAAAATTGCTGTGGTAATTCCTGAATTATGCAAGGCATGTACAACCCATTATCTGGCGGAAGTCCTTTTAATACGGCCTCTTTAAGGCCTACATTGGGCGATTGTCGTTTTGTAGAATATAACTGCATTACTTATTTACTATACTTTTAGACTTAAGCATTTGACCTATCAAGATCCAAAACTCTTGGTCCTTGGCTATTTACTTTACTTACATATACCTGAGATACGATATTCCTCTTATCCATTACTTCTTTCATAGCATCTCCAACACGGACGGCAATATTCTCGCCTTTACACAAAGCAAAAACACTTGGCCCGCTTCCACTGATACTTCCACCTAAGGCTCCTGCTCTTATAGCCGCATCTTTAATTTCTAAAAAACCAGGAATAAGTTTACTCCTATGTGGCTCAGCAATATAATCAACAAGACTTCTTCCTATTAAATCATAATCAGAACGTAATAAACCAATCATTAAACCACCAAGATTTGCACTCTGGCGCAATGAATCTTTTAATGTAATTTCTTTAGGAAGTATTTCTCTCGCATCCTTAGTAAGGATGACTATTTCCGGATGAATAACAGCACACCATAAATCATCCGGTACCGAGATCTGCAAGATATCCAGTGGCTCATAACTTCTGACCAAAATAAAACCACCATATAAGCTGGCTGCAACATTATCTGCAATAGCTGAACCACAGGCTGCTTTCTCTGCATTGAGCAGAAAGGGCAACATTTCTTGTTTAGAAAGCTTATTGCCGGAAAGTAAGTTAATAGCATAAACACCTGCCACAGCACTTGCAGCGCTACTGCCAAGTCCACTTCCACAAGGCATGAGCTTATTTAACCAAATCTTGCAGCCAAACGATGCAGATGTGTAATCTAAATAATCCTGGATTGCAACTGAACATGAATTCTTTTTAGGATCACGAGGCAAAACACCACCATCTCCCTGAATATCCTCAATTACAACTCCTTGTTCTTTAGTAATTTCCAGTATCAACTCATCTCCAGGTGCATCAATTGCAAAACCAAGCACATCAAAACCACAAGCAACATTTGCTACAGTTGCAGGCGCGAATACTTTAATTTTATCTCCTGGTTTCATGACAGTGTTAAAGAATAGATACTGAGTAAAAAAGTCATTCCTATAAAAATACAAATTTAGTTGATGGCAGCATCATCGATTAGCCATATAATTCCCAATGGATATAATCTCTGCGAATACTCCAGCAGCAGTTACTTCAGCTCCGGCTCCGGGCCCTTTAATAACCAGTGGATTATTTTTATAACGTTCAGTGGTGAAAACAATCATGTTGTCACTGCCTGTCAAATTATAAAAAGGATGTCTTGCATCTACCTGCCTGAGCGCAATGTCCACTTCCCCATTCTCTATAATTGCCATATACCGAAGAACATTGCCTTTTGCCGCTGCATCTCTCTTAAGGTCTTCAAACCTTGCATCCAAAATAGGTAGCTTCTCCATAAAATTATCTATAGTTAAATTACGCAAGACATCATCAACAAGATTCTGCACCTTGATATCTTCCAACTCCATTTTTAATCCTGAATCTCTGGAGAGTATCAATGCCTTTCTAGCAACATCAAGCCCTGAAAGATCTTCTCTGGGATCAGGCTCTGTAAACCCTTTAGATTTTGCATCTTTAACAACATCGCTAAATTTTATATGATCCGTTAAGTTATTGAAAATATAAGATAAGGTTCCGGAAAGTACTGCTTCAATTTTAAGTATTTTATCCCCTGAATTCATCAAAGAATGCAATGTACCGATAACGGGTAATCCTGCACCTACATTGGTTTCATACATAAATTTTGCATTGGATAATTTCACCAGGGTTCTTAGTTTAAGATATTTTTCCTGACTTAATGTATTTGCAATCTTATTAGGTGTTACTATTGAAATACTTTTCTTCAATAAATACTCATAGTAATCTACTACGTTAGTACTTGCGGAGCAATCTATAAAAACTGAGTTAGCAAAATTAAGTCCAATGATTTTATCCATAAAAATTTTCAAGTCAGCGCTCTCACCACTCTCCAAAAGAATTTCATCCCAGTTATTCAAATCTATCCCATTACTATCTAAAAGCATCTTTTTGGAATTAATGATACCGGTTAAATTAATCTGAATAGATTTCTCTTGCTTCAGATACTCCAGTTGATCTTTAATCTGCCGGAGCAATGCCTTTCCAATCTGTCCCGTTGGACCCACCAGAAAAATATTAATAGAATGCAAATCACTTTCAAAGAATACCTCATGAAGTGCATTAAGTGCTTTAGCCTCATTAGAACTATCAATAACTGCCGTAATGTTTAACTCTGAAGAACCTTGAGCTATGGCTTTCACATTAATACCATTCTTCCCCAGCGCCATGAACATTTTTGCAGAAACACCGGGCATATTTGACATATTCTCGCCAATTACAGCAATAATTGAATTATCTGTTTCTGCAACGACTGGGTGAATCTGTTTACTTATTATCTCTTCTGAAAACTCTTTTAAAATAGCTTGTTGAGCTGTTTCTATCTGAGATGGAAGAATACCAAAACAAATAGAATGTTCCGAGGAACCCTGGGTAAGAAATATAATATTGATTCCTGCTTTTGATAAACAGCCAAATAACCTGGAGGCGGTACCCACTACTCCCACCATACCTGTACCCTCTAAACGCAATATGGCAATGTCAGAAATAGAGGAAATGCCTTTAATTGCATTATTAGATGTGCCAGAATCCATAGAGATGTACGAACCAGGATGAGTAGGGTTAAATGTATTTTTAATCTTTAAAGGGATTTGATGAGTATATGCCGGCTGTATACTGGGTGGATAAATTACCTTAGCTCCAAAATGCGAAAGTTCCATAGCCTCCTTGTAAGATAACACCGGTATGGTTAATGCTTGCTCTACGCTTCTGGGATCAGCAGTAAGCATACCATTTACATCTGTCCAAATCTCTATCACGTCAACCTTCAATGCCGCACCGAAAATTGAAGCGGTATAGTCCGATCCACCTCTTCCCAATGTAGTACTATCTCCATTTTTATCTTCGCCAATAAAACCAGTAATTACAGCTATCCCCTCGAAACTTTCAAAGAAGGATTCAATATTATTATTTGTAATCTCAAAATTTACCTTAGCGGAAAGGTAATTTGAATCTGTACGCACCATCTTAGTTGCATCTACATATACTGCATTAAAACCAGCATCTTTTAATACCCCTGCAAAAATAAATGAAGAGAAACGTTCTCCATAAGAAATCAAAGAGGCTAAAATCTTATCCGATAATTCTCTATCCTGATTAATTTGATGTAAAATATCTAAAATAAGAAGCATTTCTACTTCAAGTTCTTTAAGCCAATTTTCTCTTATCTCTTTATCTCCAATAAGTTCTTCAATCACTTTTTTATGCCTTGACTCTAACAACTTAAATACATCAAGATACTCTAACGTACTATTCTTTTCTGCAAGCTTACCTATTTCGATTAACTGGTCTGTTACTTTAGTAAATGCAGAGCAAACCAAGGCAATGTTTAAACCCTGTTCTTTTTCCCCACGTACAATTTCTACTATAGTTTTGATACTTTCCGCTGTCCCAACAGATGTACCTCCAAATTTCAATACTTTCATATAGCAGATTTATAAATTTTTATTTACCTTATGATGCTTAATTAAAAGCACATCAACAAAAATAAGGAATAGCGAAAAATATACTCCTAAATGTAGGCACAGTAAGATTAATTATTAATTAAATGTTGAAACTACCTAAAATATTATTCAGCGCCTGGGCTGTTATTCTATTTATGCTTATTAGTATTCCTATCCTGATATCTTATCTAATTATAAAATTACTCCCCTATAAAAAACAAATTAAAGGTGTATTTATAACCAATAGGGTATTTATATTTATTTGGTCTGTATTCACTGGATATCGATATAAAATACGTGGATTAGAAAATATAGAAAAAAACCAAACCTATGTTACGGTGGTTAACCATGTGAATATGGCAGATATGATAGCTGCAGCATATGGAATCCGAATATCTGCCAAACCCCTGATTAAAAAAGAACTTTTACGCATTCCAATTCTTGGTCAGGTATTTGCATTAGGTTGTTTACCCATTGACAGGAGCAGTAAACAATCCAGACACGAAAGTAAAGTACGAATGCTGAAAGACCTAAGGAATGGTATTTCTATCCTAATATTTCCAGAGGGGACACGAAACAGATCAGAAAATCCACTTCTTCCATTTTTTGATGGCGCGTTCGAATTAGCTATTGAGGCACAAGTCCCTGTTATGCCAGTTGTATTTACAAATATACGGAAGATAAATAAGGTGGACACCCTCCTCATCACACCCGGAGTATTGGAAATAACGCACCTCGAACCAATTTCAACCAAAGGATGGGAAATTCATCAAACACAAGAATTGAAAACAAAAGTATATGAAAGCATGAAAGCATACATCCTTAAAAATGATTTATATTTCAAAGACCACCTTAGCATTACTAATTAAAATAGTATTTAAAAAAATGATCATTGGTAGTATCTATTTGAATTTATGTATTTTTAATATCATTACAGACCTGTTTAGATAATCCAAAAAACAAAAGCATACAAATGAAAGGAATCGTTCTTATAGCTGTTGTTCCAATGCGCAAAGATGCATCTGATAGATCAGAAATGGTGAATCAAGTTTTGTATGGAGAAACATTTGACGTATTAAAGCAAGAAGAGAAATGGAGTAAGATCAGATTAAGTCATGACAAATACACAGGATGGATAGACAATAAACAATACGAAATTCTTGATAAAAAAATTAAGTCAACCCCATTCAAGTATCCGCTGAGCAAATTTTTTTTAGAGCAAAACAACAACAACAACGAAAAAAAAATACTCAGTATGGGAAGTCTTCTTAATAAAAAGACAACTCAGAAACTACCCAATAACTCTATTTCGAAAACCGCTCGATTGTTTCTTAATACGCCGTATCTTTGGGGTGGAAGAACCTTTATGGGTATTGACTGCTCAGGTTTCACTCAAGTTGTTTACCGCGTTAACAATAAATCTCTTAAAAGGGATGCTGTTGAACAGGAAAAACAGGGAAAAAAAGTATCTCTAAAAAATTGCACAACAGGTGATCTTGCCTTTTTTAATAATAATTTGGGTAGTATAGTACACGTAGGTATTATACTTAAAGAAAAAAATAAACTACAGATTATTCATGCATCAGGAAAAGTAAGAATCGATACTTTAGATGAACACGGGATACTAGATATAGAAAGCAAGAAATACACCCATCAGCTTTGCTCTATAAAAAGAGTATTATGAAAGTATTTAATACTGAACAAATAAAAGCTATCGACCATTATACTGTTCAGCAAGAACAGATAACCTCTCTACAATTAATGGAAAGAGCTGCAAAATCATTTGTAATACAGTTTGAAAAAGATATTCCTGATAAAAAAACTCCTGTGTGTGTTTTTTGTGGCAATGGAGATAATGGCGGAGATGGCTTGGCTATTGCCCGATTATTACTAGCAAAGTCCAGAACCGTAAAAGTTTTTATTTTTCCAGGTAATAAGAAATCTCCCGATTGCCTAAAAAATCTAAAGCGATTACAAACTCACTATAAGAGCCATATACAAATACTTAAGAATGTCAGTCAGCTAGAAAAAATAAATCCTGACACCATAATCATTGATTGCATATTTGGCACAGGATTACGAGATACGCTAACTCAAGAAACCTTGTTTTACAAGGCTGTAGAATGCATTAATAATCGATTCAATCATATCATATCTGTTGATATACCAAGTGGTTTACCAGCAGACCGAACTACGGATGGTATATCAATTACAGCCAATAAGACCTATAGTTTTCAATTTCCAAAACTTGCATTTTTTCTTCCCGAAAATGAAAAGTATGTTGGAGACTTCCAAATACTTAATATTGGCCTCAAGAGAGAAATAATAGAAAAAACCAAAACACCTTATTTTTTTACTACACTAGAGAATGCACATAAAATAATAAAAAGCAGGAAAAAATTCAGTCACAAGGGATCACTTGGCCATGCCTTACTAGTTGTTGGATCTTATGGAAAGGCAGGTGCAGCTATTCTATCCGCCAAGGGTTGCATGAGAAGTGGCGTCGGATTAACAACTGCACACATACCTGAAACAGCATACTCCATCTTACAGAGCAGCATACCTGAAGTAATGTGCGACGTTGATAAAAATAAAAATTATATTACCGAAATACCTATTGACGACAAATACAGCGTTTATGGTATAGGCCCTGGTATTGGAACTGATAAAAAAACTTCAGATGCACTACAAGAATTTCTTGGGCATAACAATAAACCGATTATTTTAGATGCAGATGCTATAAATATTTTATCTAAAAGAAAGAAACTCTTAGGTATGCTTCCAAAATCGACCATCTTGACACCACATCCAAAGGAATTTGAGCGATTGGTTGGCAGATGGGACAATGACAGTGAACGACTCACTTTGCAACGTGAATTTTCGAAAAAGCACCATCTTATTATCGTCTTAAAAGGAGCACATACCAGTATTTCTGACCCTGACGGAAATATTTACTTTAACTCTACCGGTAATTCAGGCATGGCTACAGCAGGAACTGGCGATGTACTTACTGGTATTATTACCGGGCTGCTTGCTCAGCATTATACGCCCTTAAATAGCGCTATACTCGGTGTATATATTCATGGTTTAGCTGCTGACCTATCTCTTTCAACGCAATCAGAAGAAAGCCTGATAGCATCAGATATAACAAATCATATGGGCATGGCATTTAAGCAAATACGAGGATATAAAATTGATGCGCAGAAATTTTAATTAAGACACCTAAAACCAGCATTGTATTATGAAAAAGGAATTAAAGATTGAAAGTTACTATACTTGCTACGAAACTATAGAAGATGCTCCCGAGGAGTATAAAAACCTTATTGCAGAAGCAAAACAAGCAGTTAAAGGTAGTTATGCCCCATACTCCAACTTTAATGTGGGTGCTGCGCTATTATTAAATAATGGCAAAATTATACATGGAAGTAACCAGGAAAATGCATCTTATCCAATAGGATTCTGTGCGGAAAGAACAGCCTTAAGTGCTGCAGCATCTATTGCGCCCTCCGAAAAAATAAAATCAATTACTATTACTTGTAGCTGTGCACACCATCCTGTAACCACTCCCGGTGCACCATGTGGAATATGCAGACAAACCATATTGGAAGCAGAAACAAAACATCAGCAAAACATAGAGGTAATTTTAACAGGAGAAACAGGCGCTATTTATATCTTTAAAACTATTAAAGACCTGCTGCCACTCTATTTTGATGGTCGATTACTTTAAACTGTTATAGCTTAATACTACAACCATAAGATCTATTCTGACCAAACTCTCTGGTATATACTACGAGATAATCAAAATGCTTAACAGATTTTGGAACAGGAACAATCATACCTCTAAACAACTTAGTTTGATTGGGCTTATAGGTCATATCCAAAAATTCATGTGAAGCTGCATACACCTGATTCATTTTTTCTGTTTGCTGAGGTTCCATCTTTAAGTATACAGAACCGAAACAGAGCGCATACTGTGAAGCATAAGACTTCCAATTATTTTCGGTGCTAAATAACTTTACAGATACCAAAACAGGCTCCGAACCATCCAATTTTACGTCTGCTGCTGTAGTATTAGTAGCGGAAATTTCAAGCTCTGCTAATTCAAAGGTAAACTTCTGAGAGAAGGTATCCGGCAACGCAACAGAAATACCCCTTGGTATTGGAAGACGGGAAATACTCTTTAATACCAACTTCAGGCCATTGGGCAGTAAAATTGAATTTATTTCGTCACCTTGATATATATATGTTGCAGTCTCTGTTTGTAAATTTAAATAGGCTATAGAGTCTCTAATGCGAGCATCTGCTCTTGGGTCTTTTGAAAAAGATGATGTTTGCCTGTTATCTCCAGCATAAATATGTAATTGAGTTGCAGGAATAAAAGTTATCACAACGAAAGTTAGAATTAGCCAATAATTCTTCATATTTTTAGTTTAATTGGAATAAATATACTGCCAATTTACAAAAAATGAGAATACTAATTAAGGTGAGTTTAATATAATTCTGAATTAAAGTTTATGACTAAAATTGTCCGTATTTTAGCTTTAATTTTAGTGGCCTTATCCCCCCATCTGCTGTTTGCACAGCAAGATCATTTATCTAAAATAATTAGCCTTACCAAATCTTTTAAAGGAAAAGTAAGCATTTCAGTTCTCCGCATGGAAGACAATGACACGCTAAGCTATAATGGCAATAACTATTGTATTATGGATAATGTCTTTAAGTTACCCATTGCTATCACCCTACTGAATAACATAGACAAAGGCAAACTAAGTCTTAATGAGAAGATATTTGTGAGTGTAAAAGAGATTACGGCAGACAACTGGAGCCCGCTCAGAGATAAATACCCCAAGGGCGACATAGAAATTTCCATAGAAGACTTATTGTCCTATATGTTAGTTAGCAGCGATAATGTTGCCGGAGATATTCTTTTAAAAAGGATAGGAGGACCCAAAAAAGTAGAAGATTATATGCGTAGTATTGGTATAAAGGATATGGCAATGGCAGCATCTGAGGTAGAGATAAATGGGGCCTGGAATATTCAGTATACTAACTGGTGCACCCCAAATGCAATGGTAAAGCTACTGGCTATGTTGCAAAAAAGAAAGCTACTTTCGAATAATAGCAACACTCTTTTATTAAAGATGATGGAAAATAGCACAACAGGCTCTAATAGAATAAAAGGATTGTTACCAGCTGGTACTGTAGTAGCACACAGAACAGGAACCTCTGGTATAAACAAAAAAGGCATTACTACAGCAACAAATGACATAGGCATTATACATACTCCAAATGGAGAACATATTATACTGGCAGTATTTATTAATGATGCAGAAGAAGATGAAAAAGCAATTGATGCACTAATTGCGCATATAACTAAAGAAATTTTTGATGACGCCTTGAAGCATTAAATTGCAGGACAAGTTTAATACAGCAAATCCACCTTAAAATTACCCAAATCATCAAAGTCAGTTAGCCTAACTGTATTAATAGTATTTATAAGATTGGAACTAAAAGAAGTACTAACTTTTATATAATTATCTGTAAAACCAAACATGATATCTGACTTTTGTTCCTTCTCAAAGAGAACAGATCGTTCGCTCCCTAAAAACTGCTCATAAAAGAATCTGCGTTTCTTCTCACTCAATATTCTCAGCATCGCATTGCGTTCATTTCGAATTGCAACTGCAACAACCCCTTCCAACTCTACAGCCTTTGTATTTATTCGTTCTGAATATGTGAATACATGCAAATAGGAAATATCAAGATCATTAATAAAATTATAGGTTTCCAAGAAATCATCATCGCTTTCTGAAGGAAAACCAACAATAACATCTACACCAATACAAGCAAAAGGCATCTCTTTTTTTATATTCTCTACTCTGCTTTTATATAAGTCACGTTTGTAACGCCGCTGCATCAATGCTAAAATTTTATCACTTCCACTTTGAAGTGGTATATGAAAATGAGGCATAAACCTTTTACTGGATGCAACAAATTCAATGATTTCATCTGTTAACAAATTAGGCTCTATAGAAGATATTCTAAAGCGACTAACTCCTTCTTCCTTATCCAATTGCTTTATAAGGCTCAAAAAATCATATCCACCTTCAATTCCCTTTCCATAATCACCGGTATTAACACCGGTAAGCACAATTTCTTTTACGCCTTTATTAGCAATTTCCCGAACGTTTTTTAAAATATTCTCTGGCGTATCACTTCTACTTTTACCTCTGGCTAATGGGATAGTACAGAAAGCGCATTTGTAATCGCAACCGTCCTGAACCTTGAGAAAAGAACGCGTTCTATCATCAGATGAGTAAGCACTAACAAAAAAATCTGCATTGGTAATATCTGATGCGATAACCTGTCCACATGGATTCTTTGTAAGCTCTGTTAAAATTTCAGGCAACCTGAATTTCTCCGCAGCACCTAAAACTAAATCTACTCCTTTAATAGAGGCAATCTCTTTTGGCTTTAACTGTGCATAACAACCCACAACTACGACATAGGCATTAGGGTTTAACTTCATCGCCTTACGCACTATATTCCTACATTTAGTATCCGCCTGCTCTGTGACAGAACACGTATTAATTACATAAATATCTGAAGGCGTATTAAAATCTACGGTATTATACCCTTTATCCTTCATCAGGCGGGCAATTGCAGAGGTTTCAGAAAAATTAAGTTTACAGCCAAGCGTATGAAATGCCACTCGATTACCCTGAATCTCAGACGCTGAGAGCATTAGCTCATTCTGTGTGTCATTAAGCATAGCTGAAAAATTCTCCTCCATTAGAAACAAAAATAAGGATTAAAGAGCACAGAATAGAATAGAAATAATGTGGATATCGCTTTAATACACAGATGGTGGATTAATTAATTGGAATTCAACAGAAAATGAAAATATTTTTATACTAAAGCAATGTCTGTAAAGATCTAAAAAATGATAAAAATTGGGCTCATAGGAATCGGTAGATTGGGTGCACAGTATCTAGAAAGAATACTAGAGTCTGACTACTTTACATTTATAGGCTGCTACGATACAGACCCTAACCAGCTTAAACGGATAGAAGAAGACTTCTCTATAACATGCTTTAATGATGTAGATGAATTGATTCGTCAATGTGATGCAGTTTGTATAGTAACCTCTATTGAGTCTCATTTTTATTATGCGGAAAAAGCTATAAAATACAGTAAACATGTTTTTGTAGAAAAGCCGATATGTAATAACCTCGAAGAGGCGAGAAAACTAGTTGCCTTGGTGGAGGAGGCGGGAATTAAATTTCAGGTTGGACATATAGAACGATTCAACCCTGCATTCCTGGCTTCTCAGGATGAGGTAATAGACCCTAAATTTATAGAAGCACACCGACTTTCACACTTTGATGTAAAGTGCAAAGATACTTCGGTAGTTCTCGACCTGATGATACAGGATATAGATATTATTTTACATTTAGTAAAAGGGAATATCAAATCCATTAGCGCCAGTGGGGTTGCAGTTGTATCCGACGAAATAGATATTGCTAATGCGCGTATAGAATTTGACAATGGCAGTGTAGCAAGTCTGACTGCAAGCAGAATTTCTAATCATAAGATGCGTAAAATGCTATTCTTTCAAAAAGATAATCAAATTACCATTGATTTTTTACAGCGAGAAACAGAGCTGTTAAAAGTATCTGAGCGTCAAAAAGGCCATTCTATACCTATTCGATTTAACGAGCAGACTAGGTACCTAAACTCAGAAACAATTGCCTTAGAAGAATACGATGCATTGAAAGAAGAGCTTAACAGCTTTGCAGAATGCATGATCTTTAATACAGAACCGAAAGTAACTGCCTTAGATGGCTTTAGAAGCCTTGAGGTGGCCTGTGAAATACTGCAAAAGATACAAAAGCTGAATGGCACAAGTTTAGTTGAATCAGAGCATACTGATGAACCAGTAAATTATTAATCCTTTCTACATACCATACTCAGGTTATTCTAACTACTGAGGCAAAATATATAAGACTTACTCTATAAAAATAGCCCCTCTCAGGAGGGGCTATAGACATTTTATGTAATCTGACTTATTATAATTCTTTAGCTATGTTTGCGCTATTTTCCTTCCACATCTTACCTTGGTCAAAGGTTATAGAAGTGTAGAATGTTCTGCCAATAAAAGGACCACCTACGTTAGTATTATATTCAGGTCCTGCAATATTAGTAGCCCCCACCTTGAACGTAGTCATAGCTTTTTCAAAGAAGTAACTAACATTAGCATCTAGTGAACCACGAGCCTTCACAGTACCATCTGCAAAGTCTGAACTCCAGTCAATAGCTGACTGCCATCTGTAGTCTAGACCAAATCCTAAGCCTTTCCATACATTATTACCTTGTAATCCAACAAAGAATTGATGTTTAGAAGAGTTAAAGCCAAGATCGCGAACAGTTCCTACAGAAGGAGTTCCACCTTGTACCTTATAGTCCATATAGTTATAACTAGCTCTTACTACTAATCCTTTTGTTATTTGATATCCTAATCCTAAACCAGTACCCCAAGAGAAGGTTCTTCCCGGAATGTTTACATAGGGTCTCCATGTTGTAGGTAATTCAGCATCACCCGCCAATACACTGCTTAAACCAGGTAATACCTGACCTTGATGTGTAGTTGGATCTTTACTCACAACAGTAATTTGCGTAATGAAGTCTTTATAAATATTGAAATAACCATTCATATCTATGATAAGTTTCTTGAAAAGAACACTCTTATACCCTAATTCTACTACTTGTAAGTTTTCAGGTTTCACATAGTTAAATTCTGCTGTCTTTAGAAGATTAAAATCCGGAGTACCCGCTAAATAAGTAGCAACAAATTGGTTATAAGAATCCAGCGTGTAAGATCCGCCGTTGTATATTCCATAACGCTCAGCATTAGACTTCGTTCCACCTAACAAGATATTAGATGTTGGGAAGAAAATATATTGTGCCTGAGAATCTGGATTTCTGAAACCTGTTTGATAAGAAACACGAATATTGTGATTTCTATCCTTACCTAAGGTTACTACTGCTGCCACTCTTGGAGAGAATATAGAATTAAAATTTTGATTTTTATCCCAACGAATAGAAGCCTGTAATTTTAATACATCCTTGAATAGCTTGCGTTGTAACTGCAAGTAAGCACCGTACTCTTGTATTTTAATTCTTTTGAAAGTACCAGTACCATCTGGATCTTCATTAAATACTGTTCCCTGGGTAGACAAACTATACATCCTATGGTTACCACCAATTTGTACATCTATAATTTTACCTGTCCAACGGGATAGATCTAACATTGCTTCTGTATGAAACAATCTTGAGTTATCAATAAAACCTGCACCTCCCTTCTGAAACAAACCAGATCGTACAGATTCAATTTTTGCTTGTTGTTCTTCTGGAGAAAGATTAGACCAAGGTCTCGTAGCTGCTGCTCTTGCAGAATCCCTTAACGCCTGTAAATTTGCAGGATTACTGAAGTATGCTAATGCATTAGCAGAGCTGGTTTGAAGCGCCGTACCAATTAATTGTCTGTTAAAGTAACCTATATAATCTCCCGCAAATGTTCTTGTATCATATGCATACGCGCCTAAAGCTGTCATATTATAAGAATCTCCATCTTTGGTTTGAGACATGTAAGAACGAATAAAAAAGTTCTCACCTTTTATTTCAGCTTTGTGAAATTGTTGTATAAAGTTCCTCAATGCATAACGCTCACTACCTTGATAAACACTATTGCCGTAACCTACTCTATAGTTATAAGAGAACTCATAAGCCTTATTTTTAAAAGGGCGATAAAAAACACCAAAGTCTCCTTTAATAGATTGCGCTTTATGATTATCCAATAACTGATCTTCCTTTATTCCAAATCTTCTCAAATCAAAGGAAAGCAATGAACTAAGAGAATCTACTTTACTTGTTGCTATAGCATCTGCAAATGGTTGAGGAACGCCAGCTCCCTGAAGAATACTGGATGCACCATTTATATAAGCTGTTCTTCTTGCACCATAAGGAACAAAAACTCTCGTTTCATCTCCGTAGGTATTCATACCATCGAAATTAGGATTATTAATATTGTCTTTTGTTCCTAAATTTCTATCTGTAGTATAGTCATTAGCATTCCAATCTGTTCCTTGGAAAATGCTAAAGTTGGCTTTTATGGCTAAGTAATCTGCGTTATTCTTTTTGAAGATATGTCCGATTCTTAAAGCTGCAGTTCCCATTGGCTTAACACCATAACTGTTTCCAGCCTGAGAAAAACCTCCCTTCACCTGAGCACTAAATCCAGGATAGTCGAAAGGATTCTTAGAATTCATCAATAATATACCGTTGAATGCATTCGGACCATAAAGTGCAGATGCTGCTCCTGGCAATAACTCCACATTAGCAATATCCAACTCACCAATACCTACAACGTTACCAGTAGGGAAGTTTAATAACGGTGCCGCATTATCCATACCATCCATCAACTGAACAAAACGCGTATTGGAGATACCTCCAAAACCACGGGTATTAATCGCTGTAAAGGTCATACTACCATTGATAGTCTGAACACCCTTTAGCTTTGACAAATCATCATAGTAATCATTAGAAGAAGATGCTTTAATAGCTTTCATATCCATCTTCTCAATAGTAACTGGCGACTCTAAAAGTTTTTCTTCCATTCTTGATGCAGCAACCACTACACCACTAAGTAAACTACTTTCTTCGGACAAGGCAATTGCAACATCATCCTTATTACCGTCGATATTAAGTTCGGAAGAGGTCATCCCCACCATGGAAAATACCAAAATAAATGGAGTGGACTGAGTTGTAGTAAATTCAAATTTACCATCAACATCCGTCACAGTGCCCTCTGTTGTACCTTTTAGGGTAATGTTGGCACCAATTATTGGCTCTTTGCCATCGGTAACTTTTCCTTTTACCGTTGTTTGAGCCAAGATGCTTAGACTGCAAAACAGACCTAGCATCAGCATAGATAATTTAAATGTAATCTTCATAGTTTTCAAATTTTAATAGTTCAAAGTAACCGAATGGTTTTAAGAGAAGCTGTTATTTTTCTTAACACTTGTTCACAAATAAGAAAAATACCCAATTGTAATGATTTAGAACACAAAGTTATAAAGAATTATAGCTTTTAATGCTGATAAGTATCATGCTTAATATATAAACTAATAGATTATCAGCAACTTAGTCCTTTATTTTAGCCTTTAATCGCTGGAAAATATTCTTTTTCTCCTCATTATCTGAGGGATTTTTTGAGGAATCAAGCTGCTTATTTTTAGATGACTCCGTTCCTTCGGCATAATTCAAAAAACTCTTTAACCTTCCTTCTTCGTACATTTCTGACTTTTGCACTACTCCTGATTCATAGTAATACATCCAATTACCCACTCTAATATTACACAATCCTCGATTCCTCATATTCAGCCAGTCAGAGGAGTTATTTTCCTTAAACTGACCTTTCACCTTTATCTGTCCATTAGGATAATACTCTGTATAGCTACCGCAAAGACAATCTTTATATTGGAAAGTTATAAACTTGATCTCCTCTTTATCATTATAAGTATATAATATGCAAGGCTTGCAGCCGGCTGTACTATTCCAAAAAAGCTTGTAGTCTTCATACTTCTGCCGACTAATTTCATTTCCATTACACATGTAAGCATCCCCAAAAGGTGTCTTTCTTATCTCCAAAAAAACATCGTATGTTCTGAGCGTATCTAATTTAGCCTTATTACTTAGTACGGCATTCTCTGAAAAATAGAATGTATCAGCCTGCTTAGAACGATTTGCTTTTATTTCATAAGGATTAACAATATCCAATGCTTCCTGTGCAAATGTCAGATGTGTGTAGCAATTAAGTAGCACTAAAAAAACAATGTAAAATCGGATATTCATAAAGGGATAATAACAAACAAAGATAAAATCAACAACTGCTATCCATACAGAGAATAGTCAACACGTGTGAACAATAAACAGACAGTGTAAAACCAAATAACTTTTAGTACTGGCCCGTATTAAGCATAACGAGTGTGCATGCTTCCAAGGTCTGAATTCCCTGAGCTTGTGCCAAATGCTCTAACTCCTGATTTTCAGTTCCAGGATTAAATACAATCCTTCTTGGCTTCAAACTTAATATATATTCATAGTAAGCCTTCTGACGTTCAGGATTGAAATAAAGGGAGACGGTATCTATATCCTCATATTTTCCCCAATCTGTTTCTATGAATACATCCGCAACTTTTGAAGTTTCAAATCCTAAAGCAATAACTTCAAAGCCATTCTTTCTGAGCAGATGAACCGCTTTATTACTGTATCTGTCTTGCTTAGCACTAACACCAATAACCACTGTCTTCTTATTCATAGTTTAGTATTCATTAAGATCCAACTTTTCAATAAATTTTAATACCGAAGCATTATCTACAATCATATCCTTTAGTCGATCTTTGGGCGTTTTATATGCTTTTTGATCCTGATCATTTTTTAGTAATTTAAAAGAAAGACTGGCGTTCTTACTGTTTATTCTGGTTCTAAAGAAACTCAGTATGTCCATCTTATATAACTGCAATAATTCTAAGGAAATATTGTTCGTTTCTGTAAAGGTGATTACTTCTCCATCAAGAACAGGTAATTGTTTCTCAGCAACACTCAGGAAGGCATGCTGAAGCTTTCCCTTATTGATTTCTAAAAACTCCTTCCATATCAACTGAACAGATTCATCGTTAAACTCCAAGATACTTTCCTGATGATCAGCAACAACATCCTGATGTATATCTTTTAACATAGCACCAAGGCTCGATTGCTTAGGTAATACCTTTTTGGAACGAATAGCAATTGAAGGCTGCTCTGCTATTGTAGGTTCTAAAACATCAGGAGTATGATTTTTTTCATCTTCTATTGGACTAAGCAATTTCTCTTCAGCAGGAGCCTGTTGTTTTAACTCTACAGGCTGACCTATAGGTTCTTTTGGAGAGGTAACACTTGAAGATTCCTGATTATCTTCTGAAGAGGAAATATTTTTTGGCTTGTTTCTATAGGCCTCTAGTATGGCTTTCAGTTTTTTTTTTCACCCAACAATACAGAAAGCGTTTGTTCTATTTGAGTATTCAAGAAACACACCTTTAATAAAGCCAACTCTACATGAAGTCTTTTATTTTTAGCTAATTGATAATTAACATCACATTGATTGATGACTGAGAGTGCATTCAGCAAGAATGTTTCATTTGCCATTCCTGACTGTTTAAAATATTTATCTTTAACGTCATCTGCTGCCTCTAGTAATTGTACCGTCTTTTCATCTTTACAAATCAACAGATTTCTAAAATGTTCTGCCAGCCCTAAAATAAACATCTCCCCATCAAAACCATTATTGACTATATCGTTGAATGCATTCAGCACGGAAGAGGAGTCTTCCAGCATAAAATATTCTGTAATCTTAAAGTAGTAATCATGATCCAGGATATTTAAGTTTGTAATCACATCCTGATAGGTAACTTTTTTACCTGCATAACTTACAATCTTATCAAAAAGAGAAAGAGCATCCCGCAATCCACCATCTGCCTTCTGAGCAATAACATGCAAGGCTGATGGTTCAGCTTCTACACCTTCGTTATCACAAATTTTTTGCAACTGCATTACAATATCCTTATCGGAAATTCTCTTAAAATCAAATATTTGACAGCGTGATAAAATAGTGGGAATAATCTTATGCTTTTCTGTAGTAGCAAGAATAAAAATTGCATAGGAAGGAGGTTCTTCCAATGTTTTTAGAAATGCATTAAACGCACTTGCAGACAACATATGAACCTCATCGATGATATATACTTTATATTTTCCTGATTGTGGTGCGAACCGAACCTGATCCACCAAAGTTCTTATATCATCAACACTGTTATTAGAAGCAGCATCCAACTCAAATATATTAAAGGAAGCATTCTGGTTAAATGCCATACATGAATTACATTGATTACATGGTTCAAAATCAGTACCAGGGTTTTCACAGTTGATTGCTTTTGCAAGAATACGAGCGCAGGTTGTTTTCCCCACTCCTCTTGGCCCACAAAATAAGAAAGACTGTGCCAATTTACCTGAAGATAGAGCTTTCTTGAGTGTCTCAGAAACCTGCTGTTGTCCGACCACATCCAAAAACTTGGAAGGGCGGTATTTACGTGCTGAAACAATAAAGTTATCCATCCATACAAAAGTAATAAGCCCACAAAGATTTTTTAAATCCTTGTGGGCTTACTTATTAACAAAGTCATCTTTTATTATCAGAACGTGTATTTCCCGGCTTCCAGAACTTTTACCGCTATTCTTCTTCTGGCATCTTTGGTATTAAAGGTTTCATATTTAGTAAAGCGTTTCAATCCCATCAACATAATCCTTAATTCATCTCCTTCGGCAAAAGACTGAAGTGCATGTTTTCCGTGTAAATTTAAACGCTCCAAGGCGTCAGATATAAATACTTTAGTCATATCTATTTGCAGTGCAGATTCGCTTTCACCACGAATACTGATTAATTTCTGCGTTCTCAACAATACAGACTCCATAGAATATAGCTCTGCCATCATATCCGCTATATTCATTAAGATTTCCTGTTCATGCTTTAGCTTCGTCATCAACTTCTGTACTGCAGCCCCAGCTACCATTAAAATTGCTTTTTTAGCGTTTTTCACCGCCTTTAACTCTGCTGACAGCGTCGCTTCATCTTCATCTCCTCCAAAATCCGGAACACTCATTAACTCCTTCTGTACAGCCATGGCTGGCCCCATCAGGTCAATTTTACCGCCCATCGCACGCTTTAACAACATATCTACTGAAAGCAGTCTATTGATCTCATTGGTTCCTTCAAATATTCTGTTGATACGCGCATCCCGATATGCACCTGCAGCACCTAATTCCTCAGAGTAACCCATACCTCCATGTACCTGAACATTTTCATCAACGCAATAATCTAAGACCTCTGATCCAATAAACTTCAGCAAAGAACACTCAATAGCATATTCCTCCGCTGCCAACATAATCGCTTCCTGAAAAGGCTTTCCCTGAGCAATCAACTCTTTCTCTTTGTTGTCAATCATATCAGATGCGCGATAGCAAGAGCTTTGTAATACATAAATACGAGTTGCCATCTCCGCAATTTTATACTGAATAGCTCCAAAGGATGCGATAGGAGTTTTGAATTGTTGACGCTCGACTGCATATTGAGCAGCCTGCTCTAAAGCAATTTTAGAACCACCCAAAACACCTGCAGCTAATTTGTATCTCCCTACATTTAAAATATTGAATGCTATAAGATGTCCCTTACCTATCTCTCCTAGTAAATTACCTACCGGCACTTTTACATTTTCTAAAAATACCTGACGGGTAGACGAACCTTTGATACCCATTTTTTTCTCTTCAGCTCCGAGTGTTAAACCCTCCATATCCTTCTCCATAATCAAGGCAGAAAACTTATCACCACCAATCTGACAGAAGACAATAAATACGTCAGAAAAACCTGAATTGGTAATCCACATTTTTTGTCCATTTACAATATAATGTGTCCCCTCTGCGTTTAAATCAGCACGAGTTTTAGCACCTAAAGCATCTGAACCTGAACTTGGTTCGGTTAAACAGTAGCAAGCTTTTAACTCTCCTGTGGCAAGCTTTGGTAAATAATGAGATTTTTGCTGTTCATTGCCAAAATAAACAATTGGCAATGTTCCTATACCAATATGTGCCCCCAAGGATAAAGAAAACGAACGGGATTTTGAAAGATATTCGATTAGTAGAGAATTCGTATTAAAGTCCTTACCCATACCACCATATTCTTCCGGAATTGCCAAACCCAATAGGCCCAACTCTCCTGCTTTCAATAGGAGGGATTCTGTCAAACCAGGTTCCTGATGCTCAATCCTGTCATAAATAGGTGTAATTTCTGTATCTACAAACGAAACAACAGTATCAATAATCATTTGCTGTTCTTCGTTGAGATCTTCCGGTGTAAACACCTCTGAAAAGACTGCGTCCTTAACCAGGAATTCGCCGCCTTTAAGTAAATTTTTAGTAGGTGAGATAGATGCACTCATAGTGTAATTTTAGTATTTAAATAAGTAGCTTAACCTCCTAAAAATACAATGCAAGCATTGAAATAGCATTGCTGTGCGGTTAATAATATGTTATCAATTTATCGACAAATGATGTATTAAAATTTGCATTTATATACCACAAACTAATGGTACATTTGAACTAAGTAAAACCTTTAAAAAGAATGAGTACGGACCAAAGGTTAATACAAAAGTTCAAGCTGCAACCACACCCTGAGGGAGGATATTACAGACGCACCTATACTTCATCGGATCAGCGCTTTTCTTCTATCTTGTTTCTGCTGACTAAAAATAACTTTTCAGCTTTTCACAAAATTGATAGCGACGAACAATGGAACTGGTATAGTGGAGATGCTATTCATATTCATGAAATAGACACTGAAGGAAATTATACTTTAACCCAGCTGACTAACGAAATTGGAAATGAGAATTTTCAATATGTAGTAAAATCAGGAAACTGGTTTGCTGCTGAATCTGTTGGCCACGAAGGATTCTCTTTATGCGGATGCACCGTTATACCGGCATTTGATTTTAGCAATTTTGAATTGGCAGCATACAATATACTCCTACAAAAGTACCCACAGCATGATGTAATCCTAAGAAGATTTACCAGAGTATAATTCATACAGCAATACAGAACATGAAAACAATAAAACTTCATCACCCATTAATCAACACAGTGCAGGAAGGATTGGAAAACATCTTTCAGGAGGGAAGTTATGCAGACAAAGAAGTGCAAAAAATAATACGCAGCAAAAAACAATTTGGCTCTAAAGACAGAGCATTTATTGCAGAAACAATATATGATATTGTTCGATGGAAGAATAACTACCAGCAAATTATTTCCTCACTAAACCTATTAACTACCTCCTGGAAACCTTTTATTTTTATCAGTTTACTGAAGCGCGGGTATTCTATTCTGAATCCTGAGGTGTTGGATATAAATATACATTCTTTAACACCCGGCAACCCTCCAATAAATACCATAAGCGATGCACGTATCAGCTTTCCGGAATGGCTGGACAAGCATTGTTTACAAGAATTGGGAGAAGCTTGGAATGAAATAGCAGGTGCACTCCATGAACCCGCAAAAGTTTATATACGCACCAACACGCTCAAAACTAATACGAAGCAATTACTAGAAGCGCTACATGCTGAAGAAATAGAAGCCATAGCGGTAAGCACAAAAATTGGCTCTGTATATATAAAAGATTGTATTGAAATACGCTCAAAAAATAATCTGCGTAATTCTACACTCTATGCGAATGGGTGGTTTGAATTTCAGGATATTGGATCTCAGGCTATAGGCTTATTCTGTGGAGTGCGAAGCGATTATACGGTATTAGACCTTTGTGCCGGTGCCGGAGGAAAAACGATACAACTTTCTGCACTCATGCAAAATAAGGGAATGATTTATGCTACAGACTTTAATGAAAATCGATTAGTGAATCTTGAGAAACGAATGATACAGGCAGGATGTAAAAATATTAAAATTATATCCTATGCAGAAGCAAAGAAAATAAAAGAGCTCGACGTACTTCTTATAGATGCACCATGCTCTGGCCTTGGAACAATAAAGAGACACCCAGACTTAAAATGGAAATTAAAAGAGGAACATATTAATAATTACATCTCTATACAACAAGAACTACTGGAAGAACATAAAGACCAAATAAAAAAAAGTGGGCAAATAATATATGCTACCTGCAGTATACTGCCGTCAGAAAGCGAAGATCAAATTAAAAAATTCCTAAGAAACAATACCGGATTTAGCCTGCAAGAAGAAATTAGAATACAGCCCAATGAATATTCATGTGACGGATTCTATCTATCTTCTCTTATTAAGAATAAAAGCTAATTACATTTTGCCGGGGCAAGCATTACAAACTCAGGTATAACCACATGAAATAACTCTTCCTGTGTAAGATTTTGCATTAAGTACGCACCATACATCTTACCCATTTCCGTTTTCAGATCACATCCCGAAATATATTCAAATGTCTCACCGGGTGCGATTACAGGTTGCTCTCCTATAACACCCTCTCCTTCAACTTCACGTTGTTGACCAAGAGCATCTATAATATACCAATGGCGACGCATTAATTGAACAGCATCTGTACTCCTATTCTCAATAGTTATTCGATAAGCAAACATAAAATGCTGATTCTGCGGATAGGAAAAATCCGTTTGGTAGGAAGTTACCACACTTACTTTTATTTTATGGGTTGTTGCACTCGTCATAAATATAGAAGATGAACTTATCAATTAAATATAACGAAAAAAACAAGAAAAAAGTTCTAAAAAATCGCTCTGAGAAAGGACTAGTGAGTAGACTTAAGAAAATCATCCACTATAGAAGCAACCTGACTCTTAGCCTTAGATAGATCGTCATTAACTATAGCAAAATCAAACTGGCGATACTCCTGCATTTCAATTTCAGCCTTACCCAAGCGCTTCTGTATCGTCTCGGGCGTATCTGTACCTCTATTCTCCAGGCGTTGACGAAGTACCTCCAAATCCTTTGGAAGAATAAAAAGTGACAATGGCTTAAACTTTAGGTTCTTCATTACATTAAGCGCACCAAATACATCCACTACTAATAAAGGAAATTTATTCAACTGATTAATCCGTTCAAGCTCAGACTTCAAGGTTCCATAATAGGTTCCATCGTATACTTCTTGCCACTCCAGCAACTCATCTGTTCTAATCTTCTCCTCAAACGCCTCCCTGTTCATGAAATGATAATCACGACCATCTTCCTCACCTTTTCGGATTGGCCTGTTGGTAGCAGAAACAGAATAAGAAAGTTGAGGAAATTGTTCCAGCAAAAAATCTCCTAGTGTATTTTTACCTACTCCGGATGGTCCCGTTAGTATAATGACTTTTTGCATGTGCAAAGATAGTATTTAAGCAGAGAAAAATCTGAAATAAAATGTAAGATTTATGTTATAAAGAACTAATACAAGTGGCACTAAAGAATATTTAATGCCTGCTCTTTAATTTTCTCAAGCTCCTCTTTCATAAGGATAACACAACGCTGTATGTCAGCATCATTAGCCTTTGAACCTATGGTATTAATTTCTCTACCAATTTCCTGAGCAATAAATCCAAGTTTTTTACCTTTCTCCATCCCATGCTCATCCAATACCTGCAAGAAATACTTAGAATGCGTATCTAGCCTTACTTTTTCTTCATTAATATCAATCTTCTCGATATAATACAACAACTCTTCCTCAAAGCGATTTTTATCAATAGACTCCTCTTGAATGTAATTAGCAAGATCTTGTTTAAGTTTTGCAGTCAATTTCTCTAGTCTGTTTCGCTCAAAGGGCTCTAATTCTTTTCTATAAAACTGAATTGCAGTTATTCGCTGTACCAAGTCTTTTTCTAATGCCATACCCTCATCTTTCCTAAAGGAAATGGCATTATCTAATGCCTCCATTAAAGCATTTTGCAAGGAAATAGTATCATCATCAGACCACTCCATGATTTCAGTTTTAGAAACCTCTTGAAAGCGCAATATAGCAGGCAAAATATCTCCTAAAGGAATATTCTTATCTGATGAAAAAGCTTGCAATTGACGAAAATAATGTTCTATTACCTCGAAATTCAGATTTGCTATATTTCCATTTGATTTATCTTCCTGGAAATAGACATCTACCTTACCACGAACTAACTTATCTGCAATCATTTTACGTATATCCAATTCTTTCTCTCTCCATTCAGAAAGCATTTTAAAATTTAAATCCAGCTGTTTGCTGTTCAAACATTTAATCTCTATAGTATATACCTTGGAACCCAATATAACTTTAGATTTCCCATAACCGGTCATTGATAATAGCATAGTACAAAGGTAAATGTAAAAAGCTATAAGTGCATTAGCCCTTGAATAATCTTTTTACGATAAGGAAAATTATTAATTAAAAATCAGAAGTCTTTACTCAGAGAAAAATGCCAGACCGGCTTTCTATTAAACGACAAGCCATCGTAACCAAAACCACTATCCAAACGGATAAAATATCCTAATATATTTGTACGTACACCTGCTCCTGTTCCAAATACAAATGGATTACGATAGTAATTTACAGACACGACTATCGGACTATTATTTGGCTGGGGAGTTACTACCTCATTGCTGAAGGCATTATCCTTGTTGAATGGATTAGCAAAGTTATAAGCAATACCTGCATCAAAAAAACCTACTAATTGAAAATCTCTAAGGAAGGCCGATTTTAAAGGCTTCTTTGCAAAGAAAGAAATTATTGGAATTCTCATCTCTGAATTCCATAGTAAATAATTATTTCCGTTTCTGATATTCTGGGGTAATCCGCGCATATTGGTTACTGGTGCTTGTAATCCATAATTCTGATCCTGAGCAATTGGAATATCGTTTGCATATTTTGGATTCATCCACGTATCCACACCTCCAAGAAAGTATAAGATTTTTTGCTGACCAAAGGAAGTAGCACCTGCAAATCTATTTGCCCAAATAATATTCCTATATACTTTCTGATAATGCCTAACATCAAAGCCAATATTAAAAATACTCGACTTCTTTTCATTAGCGTTGTAAAAGTATTCAAAGAAGGCTTTGTAGCGAAATCCAGTCAAAATATTAAACTGTATTTCTTTAGAGTTATCATGAATAAATTCTAATCTTCCGGAAACCCAATTCTCTTTTACGTCTTTCAATAATAAACTAATCTGATCTGTATAAGCAATATCTAAGTGTTCATTTCTGTAAGAAACCGACCAGTGCAAACTTTTGGTTATATCAAAAGGATAACTGAAAGCAGCTTCAAAAAAATTAGTTCTGGTTTTACCTGAATATGCAAAAGGCAACACATTACCGTTACCGTCCACCACGGAGAGATCTATTTTATCCGAACGACGGTAGTATAATAAAGTTTTATCTATTCGTTTCTTAAGGTTAATATACTTTACATAAGTCTCCAAGCCCTTGAAATTGAAAGGAATTCTAAAGCCTCCGATTATCTTATGATCTTCCATCAAATCACTGACTCCAAAATTTATCATTCCACTCAGATTAGGGAAATTATAAGAGCCTAGATTTTGCTTAAAACTCTGATAATTCTGAGTCATTATACTATTATCCAGCTGCGTTACAATATAGTCTGATGTAAATTTAGCCCGATATGGAAGGATACGTATTTTTTTTCCTGTAGTACGCTCTACATTTCCGGGAACAACTGCAGTATTTTGAAGAAATGGAGGAGGCTCATCACCAACAGACAATATAGCAGTATCTCCTACCCGTGTTCGAACAGAAGAATCTGACTGCACATCCTGAACCACTCCAGAGGTAGTAATGGTTGAATTAAAATCCGACTCAAATAAATATTTAAAAGGTCCCTTATAAAGACTATCTAAAGTAAGCTCTATTGAAACTTCGGTATTCTTTTTTTCAGACAAACCCTGCATAGTCTTTTTACCGGAAACACCTAACGCATCATAAGAATCTCTAAATGAAGTAAAAGGAAGCCCCTTGCTGATTCTTGAGGTAAAATCTCCTGCATTTAAATTAGGCTTACTATATAGAAAAGCTTTTCTTTTTTGGATTCCGAAAAAGAAATAAGAGTTACGACCTGAAACATCAAGCTTATCTATTCCATTAGAAAAATTGGTAAGCGGAAAGACAACTCCTTTTCTCTTGTAGATATCAACGGCCAGCCGGATAGTTCTTGCAGAGTCTGTATCCTCATTTTGTATACTTTCTACAGTATCCGTGCCGATATAAAAACTATCCAAGATTCCGGCATACTGATTCCATATGCCATTTTCATTGCTAAGGAAAGAATAACTAGAATCATTATAACCACCAACTGCCTTTTCATTTGCAAATGGTGTTTCTGTTATTCTGGCAAGGTCAACACTTCTAGTATTTAAATCATAAAAGAAAAGATCCTGTGTTTTAACAGGCAATATTGTATCATTTACAGACAAGTATAATTTATCATCCGGTCTGTTGGACGAAAAGAGTACGCCTTGATTACCACTCCAACTTGCATACACAGGATTCAAGTCATCATAGGCATCATTATTCAATTGTGTAGCATTGAAAGTAAGCGTATTATACAGATATAAATCAGTTTGTCCTTTATTCTGGCCTGAAACTATGAGTAAATTGGGGTTATTGGTAAAATCTGCCCCATAAATTTTTTGGAATTTTATAATCTTATTTTTTGTCTTTTCCTTTTTATCTAAATCAATTTGCACCAAACGAATTACATCTTTTTTTTCAGAAATCACCGCGAGCTTATGACCAGTCTTTGTCCAGCTGAGGATTGGGTAAGACTTATCAAAGGGATATTGATCTGAATGAAATCCGCCCTTTGAAACTTTCTTAGCTTTTTTGGTTTTTAAATCCTGAATAAATACTCTAAAAAAGCCACCATCAAAAGCAGCATAAGCAGCATATTTTCCATCCGCCGATATTTTCAAATCGCCAATTTCACTATTATTTCTTTTTTTTATTTTGGCAATTTTATTTCCAGTAGCAATGTCTCTATCCTGATTATCTGCTTCAAAACGACTCTTGTAAAAATCTTTCCACTGTTGCATCAAAACATCCAGACGTTCATTTACGCCAAAGGCAAAACCGCTGTTTATATTATGGTTTACCCTGGTGAGATATAATATATTAGGAATAGCATCCTTACCATATAATTCACTAATCATGTACCAAAAAGAATGCCCTGCAAACTCCTGATCAACCCCCACCAATCTATTAAAATCAGCCTTCTTGGAAGTTAATAAGTATTGCTTTAATCGGGCATCTAACTCTGTATTCCAAGACTCCCCCATGTATGCAGACAAACCATTGCGATACCAATCTGGTAGCACTAAAAACAGAGCATTCTGAATTTTTTGTCCAAAGCTACCTCCGGACATCATTTGTCTGACATACAAATCTGAAAGCCCTTTCATCAAATCGCGCAACAGGTGACGATGATCACCATCGTAATGCAAAAATATTTTATTATCCCTCAAGATTGTTGTACCTCCAACATTGTAATCTTCCTGACCAAGACCGATATTTGTCTGCGCCAAATCTGTAATATCATTATAGACTAAAATATCCACCTTGGATCTGAAATGAAAATCCATGAGAATGTCTAACTCTTTCAGTTTCATCTCAGCAGACGTCCAAACAAACTTTCCTAATTCCTGCCCACCGGGATAAAAATAAATAGTAAAATTATCTGAGTTATAAAATTGCCAATCGAAGGGGTGATACTGAACCCTATTTTGTCCAAATTGAACCTGAGTAGTCTGAGCGGAAAGCGCATTGCAGGAAAACAGGAAGATTATGAAAACAAATTTCTGCATACCGGCAAGGGAACCGAGTGTACTCTTTAATGAAGTAAATTTAAATCCCATGTACGCAAATTTCCCTAATCCATGTAGTGTATATCACAACACAATGCTACATTTACAAAGTAAACAAATCTAATGAATACCGCCAATATAAAGACAGTTATTACTGCTTTTTGTTTTAATCCGTTTCAGGAAAATACTTACGTTATTGCCCATGAAAATAAAGACTGCTGGATCATTGACCCGGGTTGTTATACATTACAGGATCAAAAGCAGTTAATCCAATTTATTGAGCAGCAAAACTTAAGACCGGTTAGACTTATGAATACCCACTGCCATTTAGATCATATCTATGGAAATAAATTCATTGCGGATCAGTTTCAGCTCGCCTTGGGAATTCATGAAAAAGAAATACCCGTCCTGCAGGCTGCTCCTATCGGCGCCCGTATGTTTGGTGCTAAAATTCCTGAAGTCTGTGAACCTGGTTATTTTATAAAAGAAGGAGAAGTGCTAGCGCTCGGAGATATTCAATTTAATGTACTTTTTACACCAGGGCATTCACCAGGTAGCATATGCTTCTTTAACAAAACAGAGCAATACGCTATTGTGGGAGATGTTTTATTTGACGGAAGTATAGGCAGAACAGATCTCCCAGGTGGAGATTACGACACGCTCATTCGATCTATTCAGACACAATTGTTAGTATTGGATGACGATGTAACTATCTACAACGGGCATGGCCCATCTACTACAATTGGGAAAGAGAGAATATCCAACCCATTCTTATCGTGAAATTATGTATATCTATAGCGTAACACTCAAAATAGAAAAGGACTGCGAAAAAGAGTGGGTTCAATTTATGGAATACAAACACATTGATGATGTATTGAAAACAGGATACTTTAAATCCTGCTCTATGCGAAAACTCGTTTCAGCCGAAGACAATGAAACAGTCACCTACAATATGCAGTATAGTATTGATTCTGAAGAACAGTACCTATCTTACCAAGAACACGCAGCTCCACTGCTTCAGGGAGATGTACTTAGTAGATTTCAGGGAAAATTTTCTGCAGCCAGAGCATTCTATGAGGTTACCTTTGAGGCATAAAAAAAGTGAGACCTAGAAGCCTCACTTTTTTGAAAATTCTATATTTTATTTTGCACCTTTCTTAAGTTTTTTGCGCGTAGCCTTATCTACCTTATCTGTTTGCGGATTGATATCATCCCCTTCATCATCCGGCTTATTTCCTCCTACTTTAGCAAAGTCAAATTTCAATGTAAAGCGGAAGGTATTATCCAATGGATTTCGAGCACCACCGGTAGGTATGAGGTAAGAGAAATCCAAACCAAACACACTATACTTTACTCCGACACCGGTAGAAACAAAACGTCTGTTTCCTTTATCTTTTGCTTCTAAAAAGTATCCTGCCCGAACTGCAAAAATATGATCATACCAGTATTCTGTACCAATACCCATAGTCCACTCTCTCATTTCTTCTTTAAACCCTGTAGGAGCATCCCCCAAAGAGGTAAACATACCTTTTATGGAAGACTGTTCTTTGAAGTCCAGTATATTGTTACTATCCTTATCTCCTGCTTTAGGTGTTGGAACCAACAATTTATTAGCATCTAAATAAATCCCCCACTCATGGTATTTATTGGGTTGCAAGCGAAATCCAAATCCGATACCGAGATTGGCTGGAATAAAATCTTTCTCTCTTGCATTAGCCGTATACGCAATTTTAGTACCCATATTAGTAACAGCAAAGCCAGACATAAAGTTAGCCTTCATTTTTTTCTTACCCACCGTCATATCCAGATTATAGGTACCGGATAAATCTGCTCCAAAAGCATTGCCAGCTTTAATTGGCTCACTACCTAAGTTTTGTCCGGAAGCCAGGTTAGAGTAAATATATCGGAAAGCCACTCCCAAAGCGAAGTGCTTACCCAATCTACGTGTATAGCCCGCATCAACAGATAGTTCTCTTGGATGTCCACTTCCTATAGCATTCCCTGCGGCATCGGTGAAATCAATATCTCCTAAACTGAAAAACTTAACAGAAGTATGCACGATATCATTTGGTGAAATCTTATAGTATCCCGTAAAATGAGCCATGTATATATCTGTAATACCAAGTGCCCTAAGCCAAGGGGCATAGGATAATGAAATACCAAGCTTGCGTTTAGCAAAAGCCAGTTTAGAAGCATTATAAAAGCTAGCATTAGGATCAGGAGATGTAGCAATACCTACGTCTCCCATCGCACCACCACGGGCATCCGGAACAATTCTTAAAAAAGGTACCGCACTGTTTACAGTATTAATGCCACCTTTACCGAAGGTTTGTGCCTTGGCTGTAAAAGAAATACCTAAAAATAAGAAGACAAGAAGCGTGTTGGACTTAAAAATATATCTCATGAGGTTGTACTATTTTGTAGAAACGTTAATTTGATTTATTTATTGTGTGCACTTAATTCAGTATAACTAATTTTTGATATTGACTCACCTTTTTACCGGTATCATCTCTCAGGGAAATTCTGTAAATATACACACCTCTTCCGATTTTATCACCAAAATCATCCCTGCCATCCCAATTTATATCATCTACCCTATACCCTTCAGAATTAATATTACGGGTTATAGTCTTAATTACCTTACCGGAAACAGTAAAAATCTCAATTCGTAAATCCAAAGCCACTCCTGGTTTATTATGCTCGAACATAAAACGGGTATTGGTAGTGAATGGGTTAGGATAATTGAGGACATGAGATAGAGCTAAGTCCGGCCTCTCCTCCACAATAAACTCTGTATAACCTGATCCTGAGTTATTTAGAACGTCCCAGGCCTTCACTAGTAGCGTATGCCTACCCTTGCTTAATTTAGAAAATGGATAGTTGACTATCCCTCTGCTAACATCATCTATATTAGTCTCATAAAAGTCGTTGAGGTTATAAATATTCCGGGTATCATTATCAATTATGGCAGTAATATCATGTCCAATACCATTACCAGAAGTATTTATACCATTCTCGTCATACAACTTAGAGAACAACTTTGGGGTCTCATCTGTAATGCCAGCAAAGGCAAATTTATCGTCATTTAAGAATACGTCTACATCAGGTCCTTTATTATCCAAGGGAAAGCTGTCACTAGCACCACCTATTATAACGGCTGAAGAAAACCCAGCAGCATCCGTGGTATCCGAAGAAGCATACAAACTCACTTTCCCATTTCCAAAATTATAATCAATGTCTTTAGGAACTAAAAATGAAAATTTAAACTTACCATTAGTTACCAATGTACGGCCTTTAAATATTGAATTCTTCTGTAAAGTGAAATTAAAAGAAAGACTCTGTGGATCATTTTGCAACGTTGAAACCGTCTTTGCCTTATCATAAATAATGACAGAAGCTACACCATTGAAATTAGCCATCAGATTATTATTTTTATCCTGCACCTCTCCTTCCAATATAATTTTAGATAATGCCTTTAGGGTATCATGCGCAGCACTTAAAGGTTTACTGTTAATTTGCGTAGCCACTATATTGTACTTAGGAAATGCGAGCCTTAATGCAGGATCTCCAAGCAACGTAAACTTTCTATTACCATCAAATGTATTAGTAAACTTCTTAGCTTCTCGGATAATATCGCCGAGTCGCATTTGCTCATTACCATAAGCCTCCACCATCTTTCCCATAAAATTATCATTCATGGTTTTATTCCTGTTAGAGTACACTACACGGGTAGTAGTAACCAGCGCAATAGCCCCACCATTGGATTTAAACAAGACCCTCTCTCCGGCAGTATACTCATCTACCTTATCGTATGGAGCAAATTCACAGGTAGCCGTTATAAATAAGGGCAATTTAGAGGTATTAGTCCAGGAGTTAATATCGTCATAAGTCAATATCCGCTCAGCTGTTAGCCCAAGCGGACCACCATGACCTACATAATTTAGAAATAATGTTCCTGTAAATATTTTTCTATTTATGGCATCATTTACTGAAGGATAGGTTGCACCTCCTGCTCCCGACTGCTGCTGAAATGCATCCAGAAATATTTTATCTACATTTGATTTTTGTGCTGCTGCTGCATAATCATCTGCAAAGAGATTTCCATCAGAAATATGAATATTATAATCTTCATCATCCGCCACAAACGTGCCCTGATTTCGCCAATCGCCATAAGCTGCATTGGAATAATACGTTTTTATCTTATCTACTGCTATCTGAGCTTTAGTGACATCATCTGCAGGAATTCTACCTACTGCAATATCATCTAATTCACCAGCAGTATTAGTAATGTCAGCGCCCTCGTTATCGTCTAAAATCCCGAAGTAATCATCCGATAAAAAAGTCTCCAAAGCCTCATAGCTTTTATTGCTCTCATAGGTCGGCATATAAAACTCACCAAGGTTTTTATTATTATAAGTGCCATCACCGAACAACAATAAATACTTGGGCATTTGCGCGACATCCCCATTTGCGCGATCATAAAACATCTTTGCAAAATTCCGTACCGCTGTCACATCATTTATTCCGGAAGAAAACTCATTAAACACCTGGCTGAGTTCAACTACAGCAATTTTTAATCCTTCTTTATTTCGGTGAAACTGGGCTAATTCCTGCGCTTGTTGTAAAAGGGAAGACCGGGCAACAATCAGCATATCCTGAGCCGGTAATGCATGCAGATTCTGATTAGCAATTGCTCCAAAAGCCTGTGGCGCATTGACGGAAGATTCAAAGGCTACAAATTCTTTAAGCGTATCCGTCTCTATGTTGAATGAAGCTACTGATCCGAAAAGATTATAATTGATCTTTTTTACATCAAAAGGATTGGTAACATCCCAAACCTCAACATTCGGGCTCATATTCTGTAAAGTAAATTTGGCTATATTTCCTGCACCCACAGTGGCTATACTTCTGAAATATAAAGGTTGTCCATTGTAACGCAAAGCTGAGGTTGCATTCATCTGCATATAATCCAGCCAGCCTTTTGCATTATAATCCCCATTCCTTTCATAACTAAGATTTACAGAAAACGAAGAAGACATACCATTTAATAAAAAACTTCTGTCTACCCGTGTTGCAGCATCAAATATTTGCGGATAAGGCTGTGCAACAGGAGAAAGATAGACTGCAAAAGAATTCAGTCCATTGTCTGTAGAGAGTGAAAATGTGGTTCCCGATACGAGCGCATTAGACGCTAACGTTACATTTAATTTTACGGGTATAGCAGGTACTAAATTAGGAAAATTAAAACTATAGGAACGTTCAGAAATACCTCCGAACTCATCACCAAGAAACTGCTTGCCGGATTGTGCGATATTTACTTTGTCGTCTTCTATAAAACTCCTGTCGTCATAGTTAGATATACTTACCGTTTCCGGAAGTGCCGATGTATTTATTGCCTGTATCCTTGCACCAGGCCCGGCATCAGCGGTAATAAAGAAATTTTTGGTGTCGCTATACACATGTTTTTTTGCAAGGAACATTTGTTTGGCAGAATTGTACCCCCACTCTTCCGGACCTGGAAGATAAGCCAGTATATAATCCCCAGATTGGAATCTCCCCGGAGATGCTGCAACTACCTTAATCGGAAATTCTTTGGCATCATCCTCCCGTGCAGCGCCTGCTAACTCGGGCAACATTCCTGCCCGGTGTCCGAAAAGACGAATATTTGCAGGGTTAATGCCATCTACCTGCATTCCCAAACCTTTAAAGAAGTTGTAGTCTAATTTATAGAGGCCCGCCTGATTAACACCGGCCTTGAACCACTTACCCACAGCTAGAATAGAATTGGAAACATAGGTGCGTGCATTTACACTTGATGACTTAAAAACATCAAGATCTGGTTGGCTGTTAGATAAAGTAAAAGAAGTTAAAACTTCAACTAGTCCATTTTGGATTCTAAACGGCAGAATTAAAATGGATGAAACAATGTGTTTTCTCTCGATACCATTTTGCTGGTTAATAACTATCTGACTTTCAATAGATTTAAGCTGAGCCTCCGAAAGAACAATACCTTCAAGGGGTTTAAAAACAAGGTCTTTAACTGAAAATTGAATGGGACTATTTCCTGCGTTATCAAAAGCTATTGAAAATGCAGGAAGTCCTGAAAACTGATCGGGATAAACTGCTCCCGCGAAGTCTATTTCATTTCTGTTCAGCTTCCAATTTAGAGAGTAGGATTTCTCCATTTGACTGACAACCTTAGCGAACGAGAAACTCCAAGAGGATAAAAACACCAAAAGGAGGAATCTTATATTCATTACGACTCGTTTACTCATGAAGATCAATGCGTTATTTGAAAATATTGGACATTATCTATTGCCCGTGTAATTTCATGCTAAATAACAATATTTTGAAGAATTTTCCGTTAAATTTAGTTAGATGAAAGATTTTGCCAATTAATTTATTTGATCTATCTTCGTAATAATTATTAAAAAGCCGAATAATGACCTTTAAAAGAATGAAAAGATTCTTACACCTTAGTATTATTGCTGGTGTATTAGCAGTTAGTTGCAAAGGCAGTGGAACATCTTCTACTACCGGATGGAATTTAAACGACAAAAAATGGGGAGGATTTGAACGCTCCAACAACGTTAATCAAATCACAGGACCGAACTTAGTACTTGTAGAAGGTGGCACTTTCATGATGGGTGCTACAGAAGAAGATTTATTGTATGAAAACGCAAACGTAGCCAGAAGAGCTACTGTATCTTCATTCTACATGGACGAAACAGAGGTTACTAACTTGGACTACCGTGAATATGTATACTGGTTAGGAAGGGTATTTGGTACAGATCACAATGAATTCGTGAAAAATGCTAAGCCTGACTCTATGTGCTGGAGAAGAAATCTCGCCTACAATGAGCCTTACGTTAAATATTACTTTACGCATCCAGCTTATAATACCTATCCTGTTGTTGGGGTAAACTGGTTACAAGCAACTGAATATTGTAAATGGCGTACAGATCGTGTTAATGAGATGATTCTTGTTAAAGAAGGATACCTTGACTTAAACACCAATCAGAAAAACGAAGACAACTTTAACACAGAAGCTTATTCTGTAGGTTTATACCAGGGTGCTACCAAAAAACAAAAAGAAGACCTTAACCCTAGTGGCTCGGGAAAAAGAAACGTTAACATGAATGATGGTATCTTATTGCCTGACTATAGACTTCCAACAGAAGCAGAATGGGAATATGCCGCTTTAGGCTTAAGGGGTAATATGCCACTACCGGGTGAAGAAGTTGTTACAGATAGAAGATTATACCCTTGGGATGGCGCCACATTCAGATACCAAATACACAACAAGAATCAGGGAGATTTCATGGCTAACTTCATGAGAGGTCGTGGTGACTATATGGGTGTTGCAGGTGCTTTAAATGACAATGCAGAAATTACTGCAGATGTTCATGCCAATTACCCTAACGACTTTGGTTTATTTAATATGGCCGGAAACGTAAATGAGTGGGTAATGGACGTTTATCGCCCAATGACTGAATCAGATGGAGAAGATTTGAATACTTTCCGTGGAAATATCTTTATGAAGCCATCTACTGACGAAGGCTTAGATAGCATGGGAAGAATAAAATATGTTAGAGAAGACGATGGCGATCTTACCAACAGAAGAAACTATAGAAAATCTTTTGCATTAGATTATAACGATGGCGACTCCTCTTCGCAAGTGGAATACCAATATGGGGTTTCTACATTGGTAAACAATAAGGCAAGAGTATTCAAAGGTGGATCTTGGAGAGATAGAGGCTACTATATGTCTCCTGGAACCAGAAGATTCCTAAATGAAGATCAATCTTCTGATGATATTGGTTTCCGTTGTGCTATGGTTCGCGTAGGATCACCAGATGGAAATATGTTTGGCGGTAAAGGGTTTACTGAAATGAATAAAACAGTAGCTAAAAATAAAAGCGCTAGAAAGTACAAATAACGATACACAGACTGTATACAAAAAGTCCTGAACTAGTTTCAGGACTTTTTTATTTTTAGGATATGGAAATAGCACAACTTTATCAGCTTTTTAAAAGCTCCATTGGCGTTATCACAGATACCCGGAAAATAGAGCCGGGGCAGATTTACTTTGCATTAAAAGGAGCCAATTTCAATGGAAATATATTTGCCGAACACGCCATACAACAAGGTGCGTTATTTTCTGTGATTGATGAGCAACAGTATCAAAAAAATCAGCAATATATTTTAGTAGATGATGTTTTACAAACACTGCAACAACTTGCCAAATATCACCTACAACAAATACAGCCAGATGTGATTTTAGCTATTACTGGCTCTAATGGAAAAACTACAACCAAGGAACTGGTCAATGCCGTACTATCCTCTGCTTACAAAACACACTATACAAAAGGAAATCTGAATAACCATATTGGCATCCCACTCACCCTACTCGAAATGAAGGAGGGAACCCAAATGGCTATTATTGAAATGGGCGCTAATCACAAAAGGGAGATTGAAAGTTATTGCACTATAGTTCAGCCCACGCATGGGATAATAACTAATTGCGGCAAAGCACACCTCGAAGGATTTGGAAGTGTAGAAGATATCAGAAAAGGCAAGGGAGAGCTTTATGATTTCCTAAAAGAAAATGAAGGACATGTCTTTGTTAATGGAGATGATGGAATTTTATTAAGCATGCTGAAGGATCGTAGTCTAACGAAATTTAGTTCCTATGGCAGTGCTGCAGCAAACAACTATAACAGCACTATCATTAAAGATCATCCGTTTCTTGAAATTCAATTCGAAGATGTGCTTATTCATTCCCGTCTATATGGGAGCTATAACTACAGCAATATCATGTGTGCCGTAGCAGCTGGAAAATTCTTTGGCGTCAGCAATCAACAAATCAAGAATGCCATTGAAAATTATCATCCGGATAATGCAAGATCTCAGCTTATAGAAAAAAATGACTATAAACTTATTTTGGATGCCTATAATGCTAACCCAACAAGTATGCAGCATGCTCTGGAGAGCTTTGCAAAAGACAACTTAGAAAACAAGGTAGTGATACTCGGTGACATGTTTGAATTGGGAGACTCCTCCGCTGAGGAACACCAGTTTATCGCAGATTTATGCTGCCGACTAGGGTTTAATACTATAGCGCTCGTAGGAAAAGACTTCGGAAATACTATAACTCCAAGTAACGTGTTAAAGTTTGAAAATACTATAGAAGCTCAGGCATGGTTTAGCATACAAACATGGAACAACAATGAAGTTTTACTAAAAGGCTCACGCAGTATGGGCATGGAAAAGGTAGTAGCCTAATTAATTTAAACGCATCCACTCCCTCATCCAGCGCTCCGGAATTTCGTTATTCAGCGCAGTTAGATAATCCTTATACGTACAAGGTATGAGGATATGTTTTTTGAGATCATGTTTTTCATAAATAATCTTCATCCACCATCTATCGCTTTTCTTACTCTTCAAGAAGATAAAATCATTCTCTGCATCATCAATTTGAACGATATAAATATTAAAATCTTTTTCATCCACGATAGGATAGTCACTTCTTCTCAAGCTTACCCCTTCCATAAAATACCAAACCATCTGAGCACACTGCTTTGCAGTAATATTGCTTTTGTCTAAATCTGGGTTAAAATCATAAATACCCATGCTCATCAACTGATCACTCATTCCTGAATACCTGGCTAATGCGCAGGCCTCGTCACCAAACAAACCATTCGGTGATGGATCCGGCTGACCAGGAGCATCAGAATACCTTATTGCATTAATATTATACATCACCATTGCTGCTTCGCGCAGATATGGCTCTGCCTCAAAAACATGTTCACGGATTTTACCTACCCTCAATACATCATGTTCCTTACTACTTAAAAAAGAGAGTTGTTTTTCTTGCAGGAAATAGGATTGATAAGCCACTAAATTATATTTTCGCAAGAAATTACTCAGGAAAAAATCTTTAAGATAGGTTTTATGGATTTCCACTTCACTATTTTCCCAAGCTACCTTTGAGGCAATTTGAGAAACTGTGATCTCGTTTTCAAATATCTCGTTAGCCTTAAATTGCGCTGAAGCCAGAGCTGCATCTCCGCCAATAATTATAGTGATAATATTATTTCTGAATAACTCCTGTAATGTTTCTACCAAAGCCACGAGCGTATCAATATAGGTAGCCCCTGCTTTTATATTTCCAAGATCCAGCAACTTTATGCCATTCGTAAATGCCGAACACTGATACAGTTGTTTTCGCACTTCATCCGGACCTTTTTCTGT